>CACEUX010000013.1 GCA_902562835.1 uncultured Fidelibacterota bacterium | reverse complement strand
TGTTTGGGAGTGGCATATTTGGGATCATTTGATTCAAGATGTAGATCCAGATCTGTCAAATTATGGTGTGATCGCTGATCACCCAGAGTTACAGGATATTAATTTTGGGAATGCAGGAAGCAACCAAGGACCTGGAGGGCCTAATGGAGATTGGAAACACTTTAATGCGATCGCCTATAATGAGGAACTTGATCAAATAGCATTATCATCAAGGCATCATGATGAGATATACATTATTGACCATAGTACAACCACTGAAGAAGCATCTGGCCACACAGGTGGTAACTCAGGTATGGGTGGTGATTATCTCTACAGATGGGGGAATCCCCAAACCTATGGACGTGGGACAGAGGCTGATAAGCAGCTTGGTGATATTGCAAAAATGTATTAAACCTTTCCTACCTTTACTAGAAAAGATCAGTCCTGCTAGGCATCATTCAACAGCAGCTCATAAAACCAGCCTGACATCTGTTGAGACAGATGATGTTTCTCTTCTTTTTAGATATTTGGATGGGTTCTTTCTTTATGGATTTTTTTTGACATTTGATGATGAAGACCTTTTTCACTGGGTAGACCCAAATATTACAGATAGATCTTCAAGGGATTTTTCCTGGTTTGAGTCTATGTGGAAAAGGAATATTCTTACAAATAAGGGTGAGCGATATATTGGTAAATTATTTAGCTTGAGCAGCAATCTTCCAGCCTTTCAAAAAAGATTTCCAGATGCAAAGGTCCTATATATGGTCAGAGATCCTCTTAATGTTATCCCTTCTGGTCTAAGCCTTGTTACTGGTGTCTTAGATAAAAAGTTTAATTTTTGGTCCCTGGATGAAAAGATACGGATGAGGTTTATAGATCGGTTGTATAATGCCCTAATTGAATTATTAAATCGATTTCACCATGACTGGACCAATAATAATATTAATAAGGAAAACGTATTAGTGGTTCGTTTTGATATTATGATGAATGACTTTGAAACATTAATGGACCAGATAATTAATTTTATTGATATAGAAAAAAAAGATAGTCTAGCTAAGGTCATTCAAGACACAGCTGAAAGCCAGAAAAGCTATAAAAGCAAACATAAATATGATCTTGAAAAGTTCGGGCTGACAGAAGATCGCATAAAGATGGATTGTAAGGCGATCTATCAAACTTTCTTATCCTAAGTTATGAGATACTTTTTTTTATTGGTTACGCATTGTTTTGCTCTTGGGTTAGATCTAAAAGGTGTTAATAACCTTGATGATTGGACCCTCTTGCAGGATGGACCGATCATAGTAGGCTGGCAGGAATTTCAGGGATACCCTATAAGCAAAGCAGAAATGACCATGGAATATGATATGTTATCCATTGCTGAACTGATCAAGAACATAGGAAACTATCCAAATATTTTCAAAAGGGTCACCGATGCGAAACAGTTAGAATCTGATATTGTACAAATCATCTTAGATATGCCATTTCCGTTTGCTGGAAGAGATTATGTCGTCAAGTACTCTATTGAACAAAAAGATGATCGATGGGTCTTCTCTTTCTATTCAGTTGACCATCCCAGAGGATATTCAAATGATAAATATGTTAGGTTACCTAATGCTGCAGGAGTATGGATCTTGAATCGCGCCTCTTCCGAAAAGACAATTGTCACTTATGCGTGGAATGGTGAACTACTTGGTAATTTTCCAGACTTTGGCTTGAAAAAAGCTTGGATCACTCAAGGTACCGAGGTCCTGACATGGCTAAACGAAGCTCTATCCAAAAGGATCAAATCATGAAGATATTATTATTATTAAATATTACAATGATATATGGTCAGTTGATCACACCGACCAATGAAACTGTTTTGAACCATACCCATGTACTATTCGAATGGACTCAAATACCAGAAGCAACACATTATGAGATGCAGCTATCAGAAGAGCTTAATTTTTCTGAACCTGTTTTGATCATTGAAGATAGTAGTCTGATATTTATTGAGAAAAGTATTATTGACTGGGATGGCACCTATTATTGGAGAGTAAGACCTTTATATAATTCTCAGGAGGGTTCCTGGACCGAGCCTTTTTCATTTAGTACTGGTTCATCATTATCGTCCTCGACCGTGGATATTTTTATCGATACACAAATTCAGCCTGGAATAACAGTATTTGGAGCATTTTTTAATTATTTCTCTGCTGCTCTGGACCAGTCAGGCAAAGAGATCTGGAACTCTGGAGAGGATGATCTGGTCTATTACAGCACAAGCAATTATGGTAATGTTTTGGGATGCTATCTTATGCCTGGAGCTGAGAATAATCTCCCAGGTCTAGAGGTATCCTTTCAAGGTAATATTCTTTGGGAAGAGCCCAATGATGAATTCTTACATCATGACATGATCATTCTTCCAAATGGTAATTATCTTGGAATTGTAGAAACAGGCTCTTTTGGACCCATACCTATTGGTAGTTGGACATCCTCGTTCCAAGGCCTAGGATTTCAAGCAGATGGGGTAACAATAGAGTTTCCATGGGTTGGTGATCAATTGATAGAGTGGGATAAAGATACAAAAGATATAGTTTGGACCTGGAATGTATTTGACCATTTTAGCATGGAAGACTATGATCAATTTGGAGGTACATGGACAGAAGCATACATAAGTCTCCATTATGATTGGACACACGTGAATGCAGTTATTTTTGACGAAAATGAGAGTGCATTATACATTTCAACAAGGCATCTTTCGCGCATCACAAAGATCGATTATCCCTCAGGTGATATTATTTGGAATATGGGGCACCAAATGTCTTCAGGCGATATAGATATAGGCACAGATCTAGGATTCAGTTTCCAACACAGTCTTCAAAAATTAGATAATGGTAATCTTATAACATTTGATAATGGTAATCTCGCCCCAGAGTTTCGTGGGACAGATGAGCCCACTTCAAGAGCTATAGAGATCGCGATTGATGATACAGGAGCTTCACTGGCCTGGTCTTATGAACTCCCAACCGAACTATTTGGTTTTGCCTCAGGCAACGCTCAAAAACTAGAAAACGGTAATGTTCTTTTGACCACAGTTGGAGGTGGTGGACGCAGTCTAGAGGTTGATCTAGAAGGAAATGTTGTTTGGGAAGGTCTTTATAATTTAAGCCTTCCAGATGGTGCCGTTTATAGAGCAAACAGAATTCCTGGTATTTTTCCTGCAGCCTATAGTGTATTGATCGATGATTATATGGAAAGTAATGGTACATCAGGCGTTTATATTCCTACTGGCTCATCCAGCATATCATATACAATAATGAATGAAGGTGATTATACACTTTCTCTTTCCTGCGAAATAAATGATGATGAAGGGTGGTTTGTTGATACACAAAATATTGAATTGACACTGGAGCCTGGAATGAATGAGCAAATATCTTTTGTGGGAGAGGTGACCGAGATTTATAGTGGCAACCCTATCCATTTATCGGTTTTACCTATCCACCATCCGCATAGGTCAAAGACCATATCAGTTGAAGGTTTTACAGAACCATTGGATGTAGATGAAATATCTCTACCAAATACTTTTAGACTGGCGCAACCATATCCAAACCCATTTAATCCGTCAACTTCAATAAGCTATTCCATAGATAAAGAACAATCTATACTTTTACAGATATATAATGTGCAAGGCCAATTGATCAATACACTTTTAGATAAAAAAGAAATTGCTGGTGATCATACTTTATATTGGAACCCATATGATATTGGTTCAGGTATATATTTCATACAACTAAGCAATGGAACCACCACAAAAACGAAAAAGGTCCTTTACCTTAAATAAAATGAAATATTCTTATATTATTATTTTAATTGGTCTATTTATGAACTGGTGCTTCGCAGAATGCGATAGCTCCTTTACCTATTTTGATGAGTTGCCAGGCAATGTAACTATCCTTGTTGGAGATTCCTGTCTAAATAATAATGATATAGCTGTACTTGATAGTATAGTGGTTCAAAATGAACTAGAATATAATTCTCCACTTGAGCTGGGAACACAGACCTGGTTCAATGGTCGCTTGCGATTCTTAGTCGCAGGAAACTATGGCAATAGCTCTGGTGTAAATGACACTATTTATGTACTACCAGATAATTTTGGTGATCTTAATGAACTCGCATCACTCTACCTCGAATGGAATAGGATATCAGAACTACCAGAATCATTTAGTGATCTGTCTGGATTATTTTCTGTCTATTTGAATAATAATATTCTATCATCAATTGGCGATAGTATAGGCAATCTTTCCAATCTATATTTTCTGGATCTAGGATATAATCATTTACAATCATTACCCGAGTCGATCTGCAGCCTCAGTAATCTAGATTACTTATGGCTTTTCAATAATGAACTTGATGATCTACCAGAGTGTTTTTGTGATATGGAATTAGATTGGAATAATAATGATAATGGAGGGTTTCCATTCTTTGCCATTGGAGCGAATTACTTATGTGATAGTATTGCGACCTGTGTGGCTGAGAGCGACAACTTTGAATTAAGTCTTGACCAATTCTATTATTCATTTCCCGTGCTATCTCCACAAAATTGTGATAGCACGACAACTAATTTAGAAAAAAGTGATTTTCCCTATCAATATCATGTTTCAGCACCTTATCCCAATCCATTCAATCCTACTGTAAATATCGATATTAATATTCCATTTGATCGAAAAATGAATATTCAAGTTTATAATAGTCTTGGCCAAGAGGTCAGTGCAATTTCAATTGATCAATATTTCACAATAGGAAAACACTCCATATCATGGGATGGAGGCGAACATCCTTCAGGAGTCTACTATATTAAATTCTCTGATGGTTTTGAAACTAAAACGCAAAAAATTATCTTTCTGAAATAATGAATAACCTGAATAAACGAGCGCAAAGCTACTTGACAAGATATGTGTTCCTATTTATCTGTTCTGTGCTATACAACTTGGAAGCTAATACATCAAATTTCTCATTATCTGGACATGCAGACTTTACATATATATCAAGACTATCAGACCAATCATTGATCAATATACCTTATCGAATGGTATCATTGAATCTTGAGAATCAGGGTGATCAGATCACATTAAATGGTAATTTTGCATTAGAGTATCATGTAAGAGATGATAGCTATTTCCTGGGTTCATCTGACCCCCAAGATTTTATTATTGATATGCGAGAGCTATATGTTTCCTACAATACTGACATATATGAATTAAGGATAGGCAAACAGATACATTCTTGGGGTAGTGTTGATGAGAATAGCCCTCTGGACAATGCCAGTGGCCTTGATTACTACTATCTATTTTTTGGAGGCATAGAAAGGAAAATGGCTTCACTTTCAGTTGCTATGGATTACTATATAGGCAATTTAAAGATCAATACGGTCTTCTCCCCAATTCATTCTACAAATCGTATCCCTTTAGGAGATGATGATTTTCCCGTACAATTACCTATTTATCCAGATGCAAACGAAATATTACCCATTTCTAAAAGACCTTATGAAGGTGGTTTTTATGCGACATACTCCACAGATTTTGGTGATCTATCTGCTTCCTATTTTTCAGGATATGACCGGACATTTAATCTTACGGGCGTTAATGTATATGGACGTGGCAGTGATATTTCTTTTCCATATGTAGACATTGTTTTTGGGTACAGGAAAACTAATGTTTTTGGTTTAGGTGGTGTATTACTAAACGATTGGTTTATTTTAAGGTACGACCTAGGTTATTTTACAACCGAAGACCAGAACACATCAATTGAAAGACCTAGTTCATTCAATCCCATCCAATTAGATTCATTGCATTTCACTTATCCGCTTTTAGAAGAAGCAGAATACCTTCAATCTACTCTTCAATTTGAGACAGAGCTACCTTTTGATATAACTCTCTTAGCTCAATATTTTACACATGACACATTGCATTATTCATCTGATAGTTTACCAGTAGACCAAGAGATCGACATACCCAATCTTGAAATTGACCCCTCAAATATTGACCCCTCAAATTTCTTTACTCCGGGTATGGGTGTGCCACTGGCTATTCTAACAAAGAAAGCTGTTTTTCTTAGTTTAGAAAAAAATATTCTTGATGAGCAATTGAGTTTATCCATTACATCCATGATGGATATTGCAGATTATGAAAATGTAAGTGGTACTGCTGGATCATTAGTAGAGTTAAAAGTAGGATATAAATTTGAACAAGATCTGGAAGGCTTAATTGCCCTAACAAAAGTAAATGGTACATCTGCTCATCCAGATGGGGATAACTATCCTTTTAATAGAATGGAAGATTTCTCTCATATAAGATTTGAATTAAAATATTTTTTCTAGAAAGATTTAGAATTGAAAGTAAAGATCAGTGGTGTAGGATTATATCTTCCACCTAAAATTGAAACATCTGCAGATATAGCACCTCTCATAGGAAAATCCACCCAATGGATACATGAAAAATCAGGGGTACGAGAAAGACGATTTTCTGAAATAGATGTTGATAAGATGGGTGCAATCGCAGGCAAAGAAGCTCTTAATAGCGGTGAAGCACCAGATTTAATTATTAATGCTTCAGGTGTTCCAAAGCAGACTATTCCCGATACATCTACATTCTATCAAAAGGAAATGGGCTTTGAAGGCATCCCCTCATTTAGCATCCATTGCACCTGCTTATCTTTTATTACTGCGCTACATACGGCCAGCACCTTGATCTTTTCAGAGGCATATAAGCGAATCTTAATTATATCAGCTGACAGAGGAACTAGAGGGAGAAATTTTAATGAACCTGAAAGCGCTTCATTATTAGGTGATGGAGCAGCAGCTGTATTGGTCGAGCCTGCATGTGAAAGTGATAACAGTGAGTTGATATATTATAATATGGAAACATGGCCAAGCGGATCGACACTCACTGAGGTTAGAGGTGGTGGCACAAATAAACATCCACAAGATCCCGGTACAATTCCAGAAGATAATCTTTTTTCAATGGATGGACCTGCGATATATAAGATTGCTCGAAGACAGGTATATAAAATGATATTAAAATCATTAAAAGTTACAGGCATAGACCCAAGTTCTATAGACTGGGTAGTCCCACATCAAGCATCAGGTAAGGCCTTAGAGGCATATAGATCATCAGGGATTTTTGATAATGAAAAGGTAATAGACATCGTATCAGAATTTGGAAATTGTGTGGCTGCCTCTCTACCTATGGCATTGGTTATTGGAATAAATGACCATCGTATAAAGCGAGGCGACCTTATACTGTTTATTGGAACAGGCGCTGGATTATCAGTTGCCTGCTCGATGATAAGATATTAAAATCATTTTATTATAGTTTTATTAGAAAAGATTTTGAAAATATCTCTTCATTCAAACCTATCTCTGGTTCGTAGGATGTGATCTGCATTACTGATTTATTACCATTGCCCATATCCATTAACATTTTTCCAGGAGTTGTAAAACCATTTGTGGTAATGAAATCACTTAAGAAAAGGGTTTTCTGTTTTTTAGAGTCACTAGTATAATACTCCACTTTATGGATCTGCCATTTTTGCATATTCACCCATAATTTCCTAGCAAAATAAGAGCTCTGATTCTTTGGCCATGCCATTATCATTCTACATTGCTCTCCCTCAATGAATTCAGTGCCAATACTCACGAGACTATCCATTCCAGGTCCTCTACTTTCTAGGTCTTCATATATAAAATCAGTATTAAGAAAGGATTTACTCTTCTCTTTTCCTTTCACCTTTTTTGCAGTTTTTAATTTTGGAAGGAAAAACCATTGGTCAGTCTGCCCATTTTTTGGCACCCAGCTCAATAGCCCTGCCCCTTTTACTACCTTTGGTGTATTAAATCTGGCCATGGACTTAGATCTATATTTCCCCTTATCATAATATTTCTCGTATCTAGTGAACTCTCGAACTTTTGTTTTTTCTTTGTTCCTTTTTTTTCTAGTGATTTCGAGCCTGACCTCCATAATAGAAGTACTGGGTTTTGGAATTGCATAAACCCTATCCATTATTTCGTAGGCATTCAAATCTTGACCAAACCCCATTGAAAAGAAAGAAGTTATTAATATAATATTTTTAATGATCTTCTGCTTCATTCTGTAAAATGAAAAATATTGATAATGGTGTGAAAATAATACTTAATAATGATACGGTGATAAAGTCTTGTTTATACCTGAGTTCAACATAACCTGCAATCTGAAAGCAAATAAAAACATACCCTATTAAGATGAAATCAAGATAATTATCAAATAAAAAGAGAATAATGTCTTTGAGTGTTTTACCATCAAGAGAAACTGTAGAATTAGAGATTGAAAAAGCATAGAACATTAATGCAAAGATTAATAAGTATATAATAGCACTTAGGTTTTTATCTTTTTGTTCCATAATTATTTAAATAAAAATTTTGGTTTCGTTAAACTTGTAAGTGCCGGTAATGTTGCCAAAGCACCAAATAAACAAAATGAAATAGAGCCCATAACTAAAATACCGAAAATTTTTACAGGTACAAATACAGAATACAATAATGCTGAAAAACCAACAACAACTGATAGACCATTAAAAAGGATCCCTTTTCCAGATATACGAAATGTATTTGTAATAGCCTCATCTAATGAATCTCCGTCCTTTACATGGTCACGTAGATGCCAGAGGAAATGGACTGTATAGTCTACACCAACACCTACAAGTATGCAGGTAAGTAATGATGTTGTAATATTTAATGTTATATTCAAATAGCCCATTAAACCAAACATCATAACCACCGATGCTGACATTGGAAAAGTAGCTAGTAATCCTCCAATAAATGATCTAAAGACAATAGACATAATTAATAAAATGATGCAAACTGAAACGACCAGACTTATCAATTGCCCACGAATCACCATATGATTCAGGACACCTAATAAGGTTGCGCTACCTGTTAATTCCATTGGGGATTCATCATAAAAGTTTGCTTCTATAAATTGTTCTGTATCCTCAACAATCGCAGCAATCGCATGTGTTTGGACCTCTTGTAATCTTAGTAGTATTTGAGTGTATGATGGATCTTCAATATCATCAAGAATCAAATCAAACTCATCGCCATCAGATGAAATTGAATACATGAACATGTATTGACGTATCAGATCTATATCATCAGGTATCACTTCCATTGTAGGGTCACCACCATTAAATCCAGAATGCATTCTTTTAATTACATCGACTATTGAATAAGATTTTGTAACTATGTCATGACGATTCTTAATATGGTCAGTTAAAACTTCAATATTTTCCAGTACCGAAGGATCAAATATCTCTCCTTGGACAAGTATATTCATTTGTGTTGAACCACCAAAAGCATTACTTATCTTAGTATTGGCGATCCTTAATGTGGATGATTTAGGAAAATAATGATCTGGGTTTGTATCAACCTTCAAATATTGAATTCCCATTGCTAACCAGATACCAACAATTGAAAGTAAGAGGAGAACTAAAGACCTATATCTTGTAAATACTTTCCCCATATTAATAAGGATAGTATCTACATAAGACATACCTAACCCTTTTGATAAAAAGTGTGGTCGAGGAACAAGCACCAAAACAGAGGGAATAAGGATAATACTAAGAATAAATGCTATAAGGATCCCAAATGATACAAGTGCGCCCATTTCTCTTGCCCGTGGTAGAGAGTGAGAAAGCAGACATAAAAAACTTACCATAGTTGTTATTCCCGCCAAAAGAATAGGAATTCCAACTTTACGGATAGTTCTTTTTAAAATCTGGCCTCTTGTTGACATGGTATCAGATCGCGAATACTCATAATAATGTGAAATGATATGGATACCGTAATTATTTGCAATCGCAACCAACATTACCGGTATAAGCGTTCCAATAAACGAAAGTGACATATTTAACCAACCCATGATTCCAAATGTCCAAATAATTGAGAAACCTACAACGAAAAAAGGAAGGAATACACCGGTCCAGCTTCGAAATGATAACATAAGCAAAAATATACATAAACCAATAGCAACAGGAGTAAATACGCGCATATCTCGCTGCATATATTCAATAACAGTTGCTCGCGTGATCGGTAAACTTGAGACATAAAAATACTCAGGAGAACTAAAGCGATTCACTAGCTCATATATATTCTTTCTAAACTCAAATTCATCGTAAGCAAATGATGAATTGATTTGACCGATAAAACATAGAGTCTTATAATCCTCTGAAACAAGATTCCCAATCATTCCAGATTTATCTAGTCTTTCAATCAATTTCTGATTGCCAACTGAATCTTGAGGAATATCTAACAGAATCGATTCTATCTCAAAACCATTCTTATCTGGAACAATATATTTCTGATTAAATATAGACGTTACTCTACTTATCTGATTTATTGCCTCCAGTGAATCTTGAAAGGAAAAAAGTTTTTTTAGTGTTTTTGTAGAAAAAAGGCTGTCAGATTCAACGGCAACGATCAATATATCACTACCAGAGAACAACTCGTCCATTATTTCCATTGACTGAACGATCTTATGATCTCTTGGCAATCCGGATTGAAGACCTGGATCCATTTCAAGATCAAAAACCTTCCAACCAAAAAGTACAGTTATTAGTATAACTGCAGCAATGATGGTCCTAGGGTAATGGGCATCAAATTCAAATAATGCAGTTGAAATTCTTCTAAGGTTCATGGAAAAGGTGATAAATTTAAGTGAATAAACTCCATAATAGAATCCGTTCTAATATGATTTCTCTCCTTCGTAATTTATAATATGAAACAAAAATTTTCTACATTTAAAACACCTATAATCCTGTTTGGTAATGGTGAATGTCCAGAACATCCATCAGTCCTGAAAATAATAGATAAAGCAAATACTTTTATCTGCCTTGATGGTGGTGTAGATAACCTAATGACCCTGGGGCATACTCCTGACTATATATTGGGAGATCTTGATTCACTTAAACAAGCTAAAGACAATTATGATTGTAAAGTAGAATTGTTGAATGACCAGAACATGACCGATCTAGAGAAAGGGCTATTATGGTGCTGTAAAAATGGGATCGAACAAATATCACTAGTTGGTTCCAGTGGTTTAAGAGATGATCATTCGATGGCAACACTCTTTATACTACTAAATTTTTCTTCAAGAATACGTATCACTTTATTATCTAATTTCTCAGAGATTCATTGTATTAAGAGAACGACAATATTCAATACAATGCCAGGGCAGGTCATCTCTATAATCCCTGTAAACCTCGATACTGAGATAACATTAGATGGCCTAGAGTATACTTTAGCAGATGAAAAGCTATCTTTTCCATCTCAAGGAATCAGTAACATAGCAAAAAATAACACGTGTACAATTAAATCAACTGATTGGATATGGGTCATATTAAATCATACTAAATGAACAGTATCCACATTTTAGATTGGGCTATAATATCGCTCTATTTTCTTAGCCTCATATATATTGGTACAATTCGTCAAAAAAATGAAAGACAATCTGAAAGTGGCTTTATACTTTCCGGAAGAAAACTTAGCTTAACCGGATTTATTGCGACTCTTGTCACAACATGGTATGGTGCAATATTAGGTATTGGCGAGAATACATTTCTTTATGGTATACAGACGTGGTTTATTTTTTCTCTGCCCTATTATATTTTTGCAATGATGTATGCACTTTGGATTGCTCCAAGAATAAATCAGTATGGTCTTTTATCAATACCTGATCATTTTAGAAAATATTTTGGTGAACCTGTTGGGGTCTTATCAGCTATCGTTATCACATTTTTAGCAAGCCCCGCTCCATATATTCTCAGTATGGGAATTTTATTAGAATTTCTTTTTGGAATTAATCTAGGCCCAGCTTTATTGATCTCAACTATCTTTAGTGTTATTTATATATGGAATGGTGGGTTTACAGCAGTAGTTAGGACAGATCTACTACAATTTATTTTAATGTTTTTGGCATTTTTCTTGTTAGTAGGTTTTTCTTGGCACAGCATCGGAGACCCGATATCTCATTTGAAATCTCTACCAGAAAAATTTCTAGATCCACTTGGTGGAAATACTTATCAATATATTTTGGTTTGGTTCTTTATTGCAGCGTGGACGTTTATTGACCCAGGTTTTTTTCAGCGATGTGCTGCAGCTGATTCACCAAAAACTGCTAAAAAAGGCATATTAATTGCGATCGGGTTTTGGGCTATATTTGACTCAATGACCATTTTATGTGGGCTGTATGCTATTGGCTATATTCAAAATGATCAGGCCCTGATGGTATATCCAATGTTAGCATTAGATATTTTACCTTATGGGTTTTTCGGTCTATTCATTATAGGTATTCTAGCAACACTTATGTCTACAATTGACTCTCTAAGCTTGGTCAGTGCTATTACAGTTGGAAGAGATATCCTCTGGCGAATAAAAAAGCCCTCAAAAGATTCTGAACCTATTTTATTTATAAGAAGAGGGTTGATCATCATATCTGTCATCTCTCTTGCTCTTGCTTTTTTATTACCTTCAGTTGTCCAGCTATTTTACGCATTGGGATCGGTTCTGATACCCGGTCTGATATTGCCATTCTTATGGACAATGAAGAAGAATAAAAATTTAATTGATGAATGTTATGGCATAAAATGGATCACCATGCCTATAATTGTATCTATGATATGGTTTTCAATATCAAAAATAACTGGCTCAATTTTATTTAGCATAGAACCATTTTATCCTGGTATGATAACATCATTAATTTATTTTATATCATTAAATGTAAGAGGAAAACATGGCTATTGAGATCGAACGAAAATTTCTTATTACGCAAAGCCCTCTTGGATTGGCAAAAGAATCCGTAAAGATACGTCAGGGATATATTGTAAATGAAAGAAAACAGGTTATTCGAGTACGAGAAAAAGGTGAAAACTATTTTCTAACAATTAAGGGCAAAAATATAGGGATATCTAGATTAGAATATGATTTCCCTATATCAAAAAAAGATGCAGAAGAACTTATGCTTCACTTTTGTAAAACAAGGCTGATCTCTAAAACACGGCACTATGTAGTTCATAATGGACATACATGGGAAGTTGATGAATTCCATAGCTCAAACGATGGCCTCATAGTAGCAGAAATAGAGCTAAAAACAGAGGACGAGAATTTTGATATTCCTAATTGGATTGGAAAAGAGGTCACTAAGGATGCAAAGTATTATAATATGAACCTAGCAATGCATCCTTACACATCTTGGTAAATAGCAGAAAATTGGCCATTATTCCATATCGGAACCATATTCTCCTTTAGAAGCTAAACTATTTAATTTTGCACGTTTATAAAATGCATCTTGTGCTTTTTTAACATTCTCTTGCTTACCACCCCAAGCGGCTAAAGCTGGTGCCTGCAATGCCCTTCCATAAGAATATGTCAGATTCCAAGGGTTATTATTTCCTAATATCTGATTCATTTTATTTAAGTGTGCTGTCGCATCTTCATCACTCTGCCCACCTGATAAAAAGGCAATTCCTGGAACAGCTGATGGGACACAGCGCTTTAATACAGTAACGGTCATTTCAGCTACTTCATCTACATTTGCTTGCTCTGAGCATCCATATCCAGATAAAACCATATTAGGTTTTAAAACCATCCCCTCTAAGAGAACATTCTGGGAGTGTAATTCATTGAATGTTGCATGGAGGACCTCTTCTGTTACAATAAAACTTTCTTCAATGGTATGCTCTCCTTCCATGAGGATTTCAGGCTCTACAATAGGAACGATTCCATTTTCTTGACATAATGAAGCATACCTTGCGAGAGCATGGGCATTCGCTACCAGACAAGTACCGCTAGGTGCTGATTCTCCAATAGTAATAACCGCTCTCCACTTAGCAAATCTAGCACCAAGATCATAATATTCTTTTAATCTTGAATTCAAACCATCTAATCCCTCTGTAACTTTTTCTTCCTCTGAGCCAGGAAGAGGATGGGCACCCTTATCCACTTTGATACCAGGAATCACACCTAAATTCTTAAGATAATCTGGATATCGTTCACCATCAGCTAGAGAAGATTGACGTAATGTCTCATCGAAAAGAATTACTCCACTGATAAACTTTTCCATACCTGGTGTGGTGAAAAGCATATCTCTGTATGCATTCCTATTTTCTCCTGTGCTTTCTACATTAATGGAATCAAATCTCTTTTTACAAGTTGGTGTACTCTCATCTGCCGCCAAAATACCTCGGCCTTTTTCAACCATTGCCTTTGCTATATCGCTTAAACTATTCAAGTTCATAATTTCCTCATTATTATTTTTATTAGTTTTCTATTTCGTTAATCATTTTTTGGTACCAATCTTCTTTTACATCAAATGGTTTTCCGCCCTTGATCCTTGAAAACTCAATAAGTTTTAGTTCACCATCCTTATAATCTAATCCTGCAACTCCGCTTTTATTATCTAATGCATTTTGGGCTCCAAGAAATGCAGATCTTTTTATTAAATCCATATCCATTTGATTTGCCTTAGCAGAGCGGGCAAAGTAGCCACTTTTTTGGACTAGTGTTTTTTCTGCGCTTAATGCATCTGAAAATTGTTTTGCAAACCATTGCCCTGGATTTATCTCATCTAGGCGCACATGCCCAAATGCATCTCTAGGAATCTCTTGACCCTTGTTTTCCATTTCTCTTACAATGGTTTCCTGACCAGCACCCTCGCTTAAAAATATATTGACCCCGTCTTTTTCATCCATTATCTTTTTTAACCGGTCGACTTCATTTTGCATATCAAAATCATGTTCAGGGATATATATTGCATCTATATCCCACCTTTCTTTCTGGATCAATAGCTCTGGTAAAAAATTGCGATGCTTCATTCTTTTTCTATAATCATATGCTGTTTGTGCAGTTAGCCATCCACAATGTCTGCCCATTACCTCATGGATGATAAGTTGTCTCGTGCTTGTTGTATTCTCATTTACGATATTTTCAAAATAAATGGCTCCTTGTTCTGCTGCAGTCCATGCACCTAGAGTCTGCTCGATAGGGTAAACATCATTATCTACTGTTTTAGGCAAGCCCACAACTGTGAGTTCATATCCATTATCATTAAGGTAGGACGATAGCTTTGCCGCCATTGTATTGGTATCATCACCTCCTATTGTATGAAGAATATCTATACCATCTTTTTTAAGTTGTTCAGAGGCTATTTTAAGTGGTTTCTCTCCTTCGCGTACATAACCTTTTTTAATACAATCATCAATATTAGTTAGCTTTACACGACTATTTCCTATTGGAGACCCACCAAAATTATATAATGTTTTAAAATCATTTTTTGCAGTGCTAGGAAATGAAATGGAGTCGCCTAACAGTAGCCCACGGTACCCATTAAGGTATCCAATAAGCTCAGCTTCTGGCGCTATTTCATTGTATTTTTCAATTAATGCGCCAATCGAGGCGGACAAGCAAGGTGCAATACCACCCGCAGTTAAAAAGGCTATTCTCATCTAAAGTATTAAAATTCAATAAAAACTGCACCTGAAATTTAAAAAAAAGAATCACTCATATAGGAACCAATTACTGATAATTGTAAAATATATTTATGATTTTAAAGAACATTAATGTGATTAGTTTTTCTAATGATCATTAGCACTAATCCGTATAAAAGTAATAAATCATAATGAAAAATATCCTCTGGAAACCTAAGTCTCCTGAAAAAACTCAAATGTCTCAATTAATTCAAATAATAAATGAATCATATAATGAAGATATTAATTCATATAAAGAATTACATCAATGGTCAGTTGAACATGTATCCGAATTTTGGGAAGAAGTTTGGAACTATTCTAAAATTATTCATTCTAAGGCCTTTTTAAATGTTGTGGATGACGTATCTAAAATGCCAGGTGCTAAATGGTTCCAAGGTGCAAAATTGAATTTTGCTGAAAACCTTTTAAGGTTTCGTGATAATAGACCTGCAATTCATTTCAAAAGGGAAGGAAAAGATGTAATTACATACTCATTTAAAGAGGTCTATGAGGAAGTAGAAAAGGTTACTTATGCATTGAGGACATTAGGAGTTGTAAAAGGAGATCGAGTTGCAGGGTTTATACCCAATATACCCGAATCAATCATAGCAATGTTAGCAACTGCATCTATTGGAGCAATATGGAGCTCTTCCTCACCTGACTTTGGTACTAAAGCTGTTCTGGACAGATTTGCTCAGATCGAACCAAAAGTGATCTTTGCCGCTGATGGTTATTTTTATAATGGCAAGAGCTATGATTCAATTAAAAAACTAAATGAGATCTCCATTAACATTCCTGCATTACAAAAGGTAGTTATAGTAGAATATTTAAATAAAAAACCAGAGCTTTTAGACGAGGTCTCAAGTGTCAGATATAACGACTTCATTAACTGTGATCCGGAGCCCCTATATTTTGAACAGTTACCCTTTGACCATCCTCTATATATAATGTATTCGTCTGGCACAACTGGCCTACCAAAATCAATTGTTCATTCAGCAGGCGGGACCCTTATTCAACACCTAAAAGAATTATATTTTCATTGTGATCTGGTTAGAGAAGACTGCATATTTTATTTTACCACGTGTGGATGGATGATGTGGAACTGGCTTGTCTCTTCTCTTTCAATTGGTTCAACAATAATTCAATTTGATGGCTCGCCTTTTTACCCTGATGGCAAAGAACTATGGAAATTATCAGAACAATTAGGCATCACCGTGTTTGGGACAAGTGCAAAATATATTGAATCTTGCAAAGAATCTGGAATAAGGCCTTTAGAATTCACAAAACTCTCCAAGCTTCGTTTGATTTTATCAACAGGGTCTCCACTTATGGATGAGAGCTTTGATTATGTATATCGATATATAAAACAAGATGTTCTTCTGGGATCTATTTCAGGTGGTACAGATATAATCTCATGCTTTGCTTTAAGTAATCCAATGCTCCCAGTAACTAGAGGAGAATTACAATGTAAAGGCTTAGGGATGGATATCCATTCATATAATAATCAAGGCGAATCTATTATTAATAAGAAAGGTGAACTGGTCTGCCTATCAGCCTTCCCTTCAATGCCAGTTTATTTTTGGAAGGATAAAAATGATCAAAAATATTTTTCAACATATTTTGAGACTTTTAAGGGAGTTTGGCATCATGGAGATTTTATAAGTGTTTCAGAATATGGAAGTATAACAATATTTGGAAGAAGCGACGCAACATTGAATCCTGGTGGTGTTAGGATCGGTACTGCAGAGATATATAAGATAGTAGAGCATATGGATTTTATTGATGATAGTTTGGTGATAGGTCAAGAATGGAATGGTAATGAAAGAATAATCTTATTTACAAAATTAAAAAAGGAGGAGAGTCTTAGCGATAAAAAGATCCATGAGATAAGGTCGGAAATTAAATTACATTGCTCGCCAAGACATGTTCCTGAAAAAATAATTCAGATAAAAGAGATTCCCTATACAATAAATGGTAAAAAGGTTGAAATAGCTGTTAAACGAATTATACAGGGTGAGGATGTAAAAAACCGTGATGCTTTGATAGAACCACAAGTGTTATCTTATTATGAGAATATTCCAGAGTTACTGGATTAATCTAGAGCATAAAGTGTCTCAAGTAGGTCTGCTACTCGATTTGAATATCCCCACTCATTATCATACCAGTTGAGTGTTTTTACAAAGTTACCTTCAATCACTCTAGTAAATGGAGCATCAAATACTGATGAATGAGGATTACCAATAATATCTGATGAAACAACTGGAAGAGTTGAATATTCTAATACATTTTTTAGAGAACTTGAATCAGCTGCAGACATAACAGCATCATTTACATCTTCTACTTTCACCTCTTCATTAAGGCGAACATTTAAATCTACAACGGAACCATCTGGCACTGGGACTCTCATGGCGATACCATCTAGTTTACCATCAAGCTCTGGGAGAACTTTCCCTACTGCTCTCGCAGCACCTGTTGTGGTAGGAATAACATTTTCAGCGGCTGCTCTACTCCTTCTCCAATCTGAATGAGGGACATCTGCTAGACGCTGATCATTAGTATATGCATGTATCGTATTAATGACGCCCATTTGAATACCAAATGAGTCATTTAAAATCTTTGCCATAGGGGCTAGACAATTTGTCGTACATGATGCATTTGAAACAATCTTATGTTCAGGTCTTAAACCATCATCATTCACGCCAAGTACAACCGTATAATCAATTTCATCCTTTGATGGCACGGTTAAGACAACACGTTTTGCACCGGCATTTATATGATTCTGAAGCTGGCTTCGCTGACGAAATATCCCTGTTGATTCAATAACAATATCAACACCAAGTTCATTCCATGGTAGAGAGGAAGGTTCACGTTCAGCTAATAATTTTACAGACTGGTTCTGAGTTTTTAAAATGTCACCATCAAGTGTCACTTCTCCGGGGAATCGCCCCATTACAGTATCATATTTTAGTAGGTATGTGAGCGCACCTTTATCAAAAATATCATTAATTGCTACTACATCAACATTTTCTCTATTCTCGAGAATGCGAAAAACAGATCGACCGATTCTACCAAACCCATTTATAGCGACCTTCACTAATTATCCTCCAGAGCTGCATAAGCATCAATTACATCGATTATTCTACTGGCAAATCCCCAGCCATTATCATACCAACATAATGTTTTTAAAAGTGATTCCTTAGTAATCATTGTAGCTTTTTCATCGTATACCATTGTCTCTTCTCTACCAATAACATCACTAGATACTATAGGGTCGGATGTATAGCCTACAATACCTTTCATCGAACTATTAGAATATTGCTTTATAGCCTGATTTGCTTCATCTACCGTTGGGATATTTCTAAGTTCTGTAGTAAGGTCAACGCAAGATCCATTTGGGACAGGAACATTAAATGCTATTCCATCAAGCTTACCTTGGAAATCTGGCATTAATTCTTCTATAATTGATGGAGCACGAGTACTATTAGGTATAATATTTTCAACAGCAGAGCGACTACGCCTCAGATCTACACCAGCAGCATCAGCCAGTGGTTGATCTGCCGTGTAAGCATGAACGGTTGTCATCATTGCGCGTTCTAAACCAAAATTTGCATCTAACATTTTAACCATTAATGCTAGTACTTGAGTTGTCGATGAGGTAGTAGAGATTATTTTATCAGCGCTTTCTATGCTTGACTCATTAATTCCTGGAATGACATATCTATCAATACTATCTTTTGGATTTCTACTTATCAAAACTCTTTTAGCACCGGAATCTAAGTGAGCTGAAAGCTCATTTCTTGTGAGGAAACGACCTGTCGCATCAATAACAATATCGACATCATAGGCATCCCATGGCACAGTACCCGGTTCACCACCACTTATGACTCTAGGTCGTTGCTCTTTTACAACCAGATGGTTTCCATTTAACTCAACTTCATCTTTCATCGAACCATGGATCGAATCCCGCACCAATAAGTAATGTAATGCTTCAGCAGATCCAAAATCACTAATCGCAACAAAATTATAGTTGGGATTATCATATCCCAGCCTGAAAAGGTTGCGCCCAATCCTTCCAAAACCAAAAAGAGCAATATTTATTTTTTTTGACATATTTACTTTTTATCTGGCAATTTGCAATTAAACCTAACTTTATTAAACAAGGATATGCAAATAATTTTTATTATAATGCAAATTATTTGCATTGTAGAATTATACTCTCAAAATAGATAACTATTTATAGTTCCTGAATTTTTCACGATTTTTTATAAAAGCAGCTAGTAATAGTATAACAAAGATAATACCTATTTTCATTTTTTACCCGATTGGGTGTACCCTAACGCACCATATCTATCATTCAAAACAATAACACCATCCATATCTCTATTAGAACCTATGTAAGCTGTTGGTTCTTGATACTTATTATATGTCTGAACATAACCATTTTCATCTTTTCCAGTACCCAAATAGAGAGTTCTTTTTTGATCTTGGTTGTATGCAGTTATAAATCCACCATGACCATCATCTTTTATCGTAATTGAATTCACCACAATATCGCCCAGGTTACCATCGGTAGGTTCTCCCTCATCTGCCCCAATCGACACAAATACTAGTAGAGTAAATAATACTCCAATAAAAAAACTTTTTACATCGACATGTTTCATAAATAGTCCCCATTACTTATAATTTTTGGTAAGTCTGCTATTGATTCTAAAAAGCCATCAGGTATGATGCTACTCGATTCTAGCATTTCTTTATGATATTTTCCTGATTTAACTAAAATTCCATGTATACCAAGTTCTTGTGCACCATATATATCATTGATCAGGTCGTCGCCAATCATAACCACATCTTTAGGTTCTAACCCCATATCGTTCAGAGCACTTTCAAAGAACATCTTATTTGGCTTACCTACAATTGTTGCTTTTTTGTTCGTTGCAAATTCTAATGCCGCCACAAAAGCACCAGCATCAATCCTCAAACCAGAATCAACCCTATAATATTTACCCATATGAAGTGCTAAGATCTTTGCACCATTCATTACAAAGTTAAAAGCATGGTCAATTTTCTCATAATTCCAAGATTCATAATCACCAATAACAATAACATCTGGGCTATTAATGTCCTCTTGAAACTCTAAGTAATCTTTTTTTAGATCATCTGCTATATAAAATTTACATTTCGGAGACCCCATCGCCTTAATTGCTTGAACACCTGAAAAACCAGCAGAGAATATTTCTCCTTCATCACAATTTATACCGATACTATTTAAAGTGTTTTGCAAAGTTACTCTACTTTTAGTAGTTGTGTTTGTTAAAAACCGAAAAGGAATATTTAATGACCGCAATAGCTCTAGAGATTCAATAGCTCCGTTCAATGGTTTACCTGACTGAACAAAAACCCCATCTAGGTCAAAGAGAAACCCTCTAGCTTTTTGTATCAGTTTCATCTTTACCATTTATTTGATCTTGATAGTCACTCATTTTGTCGATTTGCTCTTTTTCTTGATCTATATTATCATTGAATTCATTATGCCATTCTTCTTTTGCGTAAAGAATCTTTGATACCAAAATGCCAGTATAAGAAAGTAGCAAGGTAATATATCCTACAACATGAAAAGTATTCTTTCTATCAACCATTAGTAATAATACAAAGAGAATCAAGGGCATCCATTTTATCAATCGCTGTATATATACTATCATGAACCTAATTCAGGTATTCCTCGATATATTTCAACATAGCTTTTTGTTTTGAAAGGTAACCTAACCTTGTTTCGATATTTAAATACCTTACATTTCTTCTCAGAGCTTCCCAAGACAAACTACCATCATCTTTTTCTGGAATCTTATTTTGCAGTACTACATTATAGGGGCTATTTGATAGAATTTCAAAATCACTTTCATCAGTACAAATTATAAAATCGCGAGGATTTTCATCTTTTTTAATGGATATACGCTGGCTATTTCCTATTTCTTTATTAACATTATATCCCCTAAAATTATTGTGCAGAGATATTAGCATTCCATTTTTATTAGGCATTAATACATCAAGAAAATGTTCTCTTTCTAGATCGATCTCGTCTAATGCTATTTTTAAGGTTCCACGTTCCCATCCAGATTTGAATTTTCTTAATGCATAATAGGCTCCATTTCTAGAAAAAATTCTATTTGGGTCAATAATAGTAGATTTAAAAGGAATTTCTCTGGTCTCACTTTGTATAAAAAATGCGAGACCATTGTATAAGCTCATATGATACTCGAGAGCCATTCTTGCTGTTTGCTCATCGCCATGTAGCCAGATATAACGGTTTGGAGAATCCCCATTTTGAACAAGATTAAACTTAGTGCCTACAAAAGTAATAAATGAGCTACTTATCTGTTTTTCATGCACATCCCTACCGCACAAAAGGGATAATATTGTTATGAAGAAAAGTTTACTTAACAAGGAGCGCCTTTTCCATTCTGAAATCGGTACCATAACCTAACCTTATAAAATATACACCGCTCGGAGAATTAGAAGCATTCCATTGGAGTTGATGTGTTCCAGCATTCATTTGCATTTGATCTGAAAAAATGACATTACCTAAAATATTATAGATAGAGATATCAAGAATGCCAGTATGTTCAAGATCAAATTTTACTGTTGCCAATGGGTTGAATGGGTTTGGATAAATAGGATGAAGATAAAAATCTTTTTCTGGTATTTGTGTGTGATTATTTACAAGATCAATAGTATGGCAATTTTGTAGGTCCCATCCGTTCAAAGGGTACACATCTGGGGAGTCAGGAGGACAAAATGTAAAATAATTATGATGAGAATATATAGGTGTCCAGATCGAGGTATCTTGTGTATGGTCCCTGAAAAGTTGGAATCCATAATCAGAAGCATTATCATAAAAGGTATTGCCTAATGTTAGAGAGCCACCAACAATCGGCCAGGAAGGCGTATCTACATATAAACCGCCTCCAAAATAACAGATACAATCACAATCGCCAGAAACAGTATTTTCATAAATTGTGTTCCCAAAAATATGCGGATAGGATTCACCGATGATCGCTATACCGCCTCCTGCACCGCCACATGAGCCTGCATGATTATTGTGAATCATATTTCTATCTATGGTAGGACTTGAATCTTCGATCAAGATTCCACCACCATATTCTTCGGAACTACCATTTGTAATTTCAAACCCTAATAAAATAGTGGACTGGTCTTGTCCTTCATTAACGGTAATCACTGGACCTTCTCCTCCTCCATCTAAAATAGAACTTTCGATCTCATCAGGTCTAAATCCGCTATATATGAGCGAGGCAAGAGTAATATTCTTATCTAAAAAGTCGATATTACCTACATAGGAGCCTGGTTCTACAAGCACAATGTCACCATCCACAGCATTATCTATAGCTCCCTGAATAGTAGAGAAATCTTGCATCACTCTTATTACACTCGGTCCATTATCTGCACGATAATCAAGAATTAAATTTATCAGATAATTATAATCTTCAATATCTGTGTGGTCTAAAGTTGTTATGTTGAACTGGTATATAAGATCACCCTCTCTATCAAGAAAGTAAGTACTTCTTTGTACTGCGCCATAATCTTCCCAAACCGGGTAACCCTCTTCCTCAATGTCTGCTACCCAAGGAAGGTTTCTACCATTTATCATACCTTCTAAACTGCTATTATACTCGTCTTTGCCTACACCAATAATTCCAACATCATCTACTCCCATAGAAGCAAGGTCCTCGTATATAGTATTTAAGAAGCCGAACCTGCTTCTACAAGCGCCTCAATATTCATGTCCAAAGAAAACTATACAAATATCACCTAAGTAGTCATCTGGGCCAATGATCTGGCCATAGGTATCTGATGATGGATTCAAGTCTACAAGGTCAAAATCTCCTTGTTGGGATAGGCCAATACATATAAATGATATGCAAATAATGAAATATTTAATCCTCTTCATCTTCATTCATCCTGTACCAAATAGCTAAAACCAGTGAACCAACTATAAATACAACTGCAGTGATAAAAACAATAAGTTTTAAGCTCATAACATTTTATTAATTAATTATTATCTATCATAACCTAAATTACTAATCATGATATCTCTACTTCCAAATCAGAATTTTTTTTATAGGTAGAAATTTATTTAAGTGTGTCCTCAATTTATGAAGTGCATCCACTCGTTCTTTTTTATTGACTGAAACTGTATTCCCCTCAACTGAATAATCTCTGTAATATAAGTCGGACCTCGTGTCACGTTTCCGTATTCGTTTATAGTAATCTTTATTCATCCTAAAAACTCCAAGAGTGACATCAATCAATTGATCTTTATTTATCTCTAGGAATAGTTTGTTAAAAAATTCAGTATACACCTCATACCAATTATCTACTAATAATACTGGATCAAAACATAGCCTAACAGACCATCCATGATCCATTGCTCGTTTGACTGCCCTGATCCTGCTTTTTATTGGAGGAGCAGTATTTTCATAAAGATCACATATTATTTGAGGGGATAACGTCCAACTCAAGATCACATTTTTAACAACATCAAGATCTTTTATAGCTGGAAAAAGAGCACTTTTGGTGCGTATCTCAATTAATAGATCTTTTTTGGTTCCTGCATATTCGATCCAACTTCTTGTAAGCGGCATTATATTTTCCATTGCCAGTAGATCGGTATTATATGAAACAGAAACAACCGTTGGTTTTAACGGATCTATAGGATTATTAAGCTTCATATCTATGGCATTTTTCAGGTCATCATCATTTACAAACACCACAAGGTTTCCAGAGGGATACATTCCCTGTAAAAAACAGTATTCACAATTATATAAACAGTTCAATACGGGAGTATTATAGAAAACATTAGGCGTGTCAAATTCCTGAACCATATCTGATGCTGGATAAAGAAAAGGAGGTGTCTTTTTAGCTAAAATAAGATTCATAGTTGTCTTTTGAGATTGAAAATCTTGACCAACTCTATTAAAAATATCTTTGTAATGATCTATCCAGATAATTTTACGTTCAGAGAAATTTTTCATTACTAGATCAGTCAAAGGGTAGCCTTCTACATTTTTTTCAATGTAGATATGGGAAAAATTATTTTGTAAGGACTTCACAAATATCCTTAAACAATCTTTTACGCTCTAATTTGGAACTGGGTTTATCATATTTTATAATTGGGAGTGAATGGCTACCATTTCTAAGCCTGTAAAAACTTGCTTTATCTTTGAGTTGTTTAGTTTGTGTGTCGGTCAGTAATAGCTGTTCTTTACTTTTATGTACCCAGTCTATATCCATTTGGGATAAAATGGGTCGTGCTAATTTCAATAAATGCTTGAACCGGTCTAAAAAAATAATTATTGATTCAAGTTTATCGGTGATGAATGAAGAGATCAAAGTTCCGTTAAAATTTGCAGGATCCATTTTCATGTGATCAGAAACTATTTTGATGAAAGCAATATTGTGAATGTGAACTATAGGCGAACAGACTCTGAAAATCTCAGAGGATTCCATGTCAACTAAAGAATTATAAATATTATCTTTGTCATTAACCATATCCATAACGGTTACAATATCACTTTCCATCATACTATGATCAATAAGAATGTCAGGATAGTAAAAGTGTCCAAACTGTTCGTCTGCTATCTTATTGATCAGGAAGATTTCTCCTATTTCTGAAAAGCTTTGATTCGAACCCGCAACTCCAATATTGATAAATTGCATGAGGGGCTCATTAATTTTATTAATGAATTTTTTTATACGGTATTCAACCTTGGACTTTCCAACCCCAAGGCCGATCAAATATAGTTCTTGAGTGCCATTTACAAAAACAGGGAAATCGAATGAACTAGACCTTGCTAGGTTAAAGGAAGCTATTAAAGGGTCAGATTCTGCTTTCAGCGCAGTTAGGATGCACTGCATAATTATCTATCTAAAAGAAAGAAAACCTAATGATCTTTCTTTTAGGCTTATATTTCTTTTTCCAAGGCTTTTTACCTTCCCAAGATAATTTCAATCCTGTTTTTTTACCTTCGGGACCATGCATGAATTGACTTTGTTTTTCTTTTTTTTGCATATCGAGGCTGATAGACTCAAGCACTAATGTCTTAGTGGATGCATCTAAGCGATCAAAATCTTCATAGACAATATCACTACCAAAGCGCGCTCCGATTAACTTTAATAATTTACCAAGGTAGTATAGACTTATACCTCCGCCGACGGCTATTAAAAGTTCCTCCTCAGATAGAATAGAGGACTCCAACTGCCCAGCCACACCTAAAACTGCAGTCGAAGCAAGCATTAACGAACCAATAAAGACACATGGCGTTCCGATAAATGAGTAGGATTTTTCAGAATAGCGCACTTCAACCAAGTTTTTTATGGGAACGGTCATGAGTACAATATCATCTTCCCAAAATATCACTTTTTTATTCTTTAACGTAAATTTATTTGAGGAAGTAAAAATATCATCTGTTCTAGTAAATAATTGGACACGTTGAGCTTGTCCAATTGAGAAGAATAGTTGCAATATCAATAAATACTTCATTTATTTATTATGTAAAATTTACTTAATAGACTCCAATGCAATCATTAAAGATTCCACATCTTTTCTATCATTATATACCTGTATAGAAATACGAATGAGCTTTTGATCTTTCCATTCAAAAATAGGAATTTCTATTTTGTATTCATCTAGGAGTATGCTCTTAATATCATTATGGATATCATTTGGAAGTGGATGCGAGACCATTTGACCTAGCCAGCCGATACCAGTTGATATTGGATCTGTACCGATCACATCTTGAAATTTTGTAAATGCTTCGAGAGTTATTTGACGGCATTCTAACCTTAGAGGATGAATAGTTTCATAAAAGAACTCTATTGCTTTTGGAATTGTTAAAAAGGCAGACATATCCCTCGTACCCTGCCACTGAAAATCTTGAAGAAATTCAGTTGGTCCTGGATCAGCGCCCTGTTTTCCCCAACTATAAATAAGCGGTCTCATCCATCCATGATGTTCTCTTTTAACAAACAAATATGAAGTACCTTTTGGAGCACATAACCATTTATGTAGTGCTCCGGTGTAAAAATCACAGTCAAGTTCTTGAATATTAAGATCAATTTGCCCGGGTACATGAGCCCCATCAACAATGGTCAATATACCTTTATCCTTTGCTCTCTGAATAATTTTTTTTAATGGAAATACCAATGCGGTTGGACTTGTAATATGAGAAATAAAGATCACTTTAGTATTTTTCGTGACACCCTTCCAAAAATTATCAACAAAATCTTCTTCATAAGTGAGGCCTAAAGGAATATTTTGCTGAACAATATTAGCGCCTGTCCTTTTGCCCATTTCTCCCCATGCTCTGATCAACGCTCCATATTCATGGTCGGTCATAAGAATTTCATCGTTATTATTTAGCTCTAGATTATAAAGTATGTTTGAAATAGCAGTGGTCGGATTTTGAAAGAATAACAATTCATCCTCATCACAACCTACAAATTCTCCTAAGGCTTCCCTTGATTCTTTTAATGCATGGTATACGGTATCTGTAAAAAAATGAACTGGTTGTTCTTCAAGAAGTCGTTGCCATCTTTGATATTCTTGAAAAACAGGCCTAGGACAGGCACCATATGAGCCATGATTTAAAAATATCGAATCTGGGTCGATAAGAAAATTTTCTTTTAACTGGTTCATTATAGATCAAAAATATAATAGATTGAATTAATATAAATTATTAATGAATCATTTTAGAATGGTAAAGGTCTCATCCTACGATACCCAAAATAAAATATAAGGATATGTACAAGTCCAAGTATTTCAAACCCTATAATATACCATGGCCATTCGCCGATGATCATGGGGTTGTCAACCAAAGGTCTTTCAGATAGATACATATAATTTGAATTTAACAAATAGTTCGCAGTCCCAATGAAAAGGATCAAAAACTGGCACATTAAAAGGACCCTTAACCAGGACGATCTCCTTATTCTATATCCTTGCACAATAGCAAGAAATAAAGGGATAAGAATAATTGCAGAATGACCAATATAATATTTATAAACTAAAAATATATCATAACCATGATTTAACTGAGGGGTAAGGAGGGCATGCATAGCTCCAGGCGAACCTATCAATGCTAAAAATTCAAACCCATTCTGATCTGGTTTTATCATCATAATCCCTGCAATGATAACCGAAATACCACATAAGTGTATAGGTATTGACTTCTCTATCGTCCATATACCTAAATGAGAGTAATAGAACTGTTGCAAAACCTCTAGCACGAGAATAAAAGTTCCAAGAGTCATCATTAAAACACGTCTTTTATCAGGTGGTATTCGAATACCAACCTGAACGATCATAATAGATATTATTAAAGATACTAATATACCTATTAACCAGAGATCAGATAGGGGTTGGATAACAACTGGATCAGTCATAGAAGATCAGAAGCGCCTTACTCTCTTTTTTAAAGTGATCGCATGCTCAAGCAAATTTGTCATTATACTATCGTTGACCTTATTAGAATAGATCAAGCTAGATATCTTTTGTAGATCTTCTTGGGTCATTTTATAATAATCTAAAGCAGGGCTTTGTAGAGAAAGCTTGATATTCTCTCTATCTCCAGCTTCCCAATCTACTTTAAAATCATCAAATAAGCGCTGAACCAATGTGATCTGATCTTTTTGATTCATTCCTAACTTATTTAGAAAAGTAAAAAATTCCCCCATTGAGATCTGTAGTCCAGTCAGGTAACCTGACCTTGCAAGTCCTTTCCGATAATCATTCTCGATCTCAAGATTATTTCTTACCATGATCAAGATCTGGAATACTTGTACCATACCTTTATGTACTGGAGAAGGGTCAGTTGTATGTTTTAGTGTACCTACCTCTTGATCGGCAATTAATTGGTCGATTCGATGTAGTTGATTCTTTACTACCTCTGAATAGTAAGCTCTCATCTTTTGAGTGACCTTGGTTCTTTCTTTTTTTGAAAGGGTCATAAAATAGATTGTATCCTTTAGAAAAGACGCAACTTTATTTGCCAGGTCATCACTATTGATGGAAGCCGAGTCCAAAAATGAGATCTGTTGATCTTGACCATATTTATTTAGAGGACTATCATCATGAGTCAGAGATGAAATTAATTTATCAAAATTTATCTCAAAGATCTCATCAACACTTTTTAAAATAGAATCAGGTTTATACTTTTCACGCAATTGCTGTGTTGTTAGTAAATTTTTCATTCTGGACTAAATGTAATAGTGCTTTCTAATTTGAAGCAATGAAGCAAAGTCACCTATTTCAACAATATGACCTTTTGTGTTTTTACTATATTACCATAAATAAGCTTTGCAAAATACATCCCAGAAGAAAACTTATCAGCTTGCCATTGCACATCATATGCGCCTGGAAGTTTCGAGCCATTGACCAATGATGCTACCTGCCTGCCTTTGATGTCGAAGATCATTAAAATCACTTTTTTGCCCATATCTGATCTTGGGATATCAAATCGGAAAGTCGTTGTGGGATTAAATGGATTTGGATAAGCTGGATAAAGTGCAACCTTAGTTGGAACTTGATTTTGGTTGATATCAATATATCCCCTATTAGCATTTGGTCGTGAATTACTATCAAATTTATAAGAAAGTCTAATTTCTGATGATTCCTCTAGTGTCAATTTTAAAGTATCTTTAATTATTTGGCCTGTTCTGGCAAATTCTAATATCGAGAACCCTTTCTCAGGAAAGTGACTGTTTATAAATAATTCTTTTTCTCTTGCTAAACGCTGCGAAAATTGGACTGGCGTTGTACCTATATCATATACTAGTTGTAGTTGTCCGGAGGCTATCGAATCATCGATCACAATATATATGTTATTGTCATTCCCAAAAATATCAAGCGGGGGGCCAACCTGTATTGTCTCTGTATCAATCTCCCCAAATTCTTTTTGGTACCAAGACCACATTTGCATGAATGCCATCCCATCTTCAATATCAAACTTACTATTTGGGTATGAAACGAAATGGGGAGCAGTCCCCACAACAGGAGCTAATTCATAATTATAATTTTCAAATTCCCAATTCTCAACTAAATCCATTAGGTCATTATAAGTTATTGCTGAATCTAGGTCATAGTCTCCAAGTATTGGTGTTATGTATGTATATGAAATATCTACAGTAGACAGTCCTGCCTGATCTTCAAGATAAGAAAAATTAACGGTTATAGAATCATAACTAGCAAATGGAGGCTTTAAAATGATCTGAATCGATGAATCAAAACGAGTTGATTCGAAACTGACTGAATCAATAGCGCCAGATACAACTGTGAATTGGAGAGAATCTATTTGCTCATTGAAATCAAATATTAATGGAGTGTTTTGCATTAAAACAATAAAAGAATCAATAGGGACGGATATGGTATCAACACTTGGTGGTAATAGGTCATAAAGATTTAGAGTATCAGTATAACTTGTCTCTGAAAATTGATTACCAGATTCATCAAATAATGTGACACCTTCAGTTGGTTCTAGTATGATGTATTCATTGCCATCTGGTGTAGAATTATATTCAAGATTGACTCGTATACTTGTTTCTCCACCAATTATAAAATTACTATCCGTTAGTGTCAAACTAGTGATATTACAATTACTAACCTCACTCCCATTCGAAATAATCGTAGCCATAATATCATTAACCTCAATCAAGCCTGTTGCATCATTATTACCAAAGATCTGGTCATTAAATTGAATGTCAATATAAGAATTATCCGGTGCTAAAATAGAAAAATCAGCAGCAAGTGGTACATAATCGCGAATAGAAAAAGATGCCTGAAAATTAAATTCCACCGTATTACCACTTTCATCAGCAAGGACCGCATTAAAAGCAAAAAATATATTTTCTTCGCTCTGGTAGTCTTCTTCTGGTATAACATACAAAGTCGGAGGCTCTCCTTCCATAATAAGCTCAAAGGGGATATCAGCACCTGTACTGTCTCCGGAACAGAGTGTAACAAACTCTGCTAACTCGGAAATGGTTACTAATTCTCCTGTTTCAGGATTATAAAGATTATCAGTAAATGTCATAGATAATGAATCACCCTGGTCAACATTCAAAGCACCATCCTCAGCATCCGAATCCCCACTTGGAGGTAATTGATCGAATAAAGGTATTAGACCTGTATTTTCCGATTGAGGTACCAAAACTCCCGCAGTATTATATATTTGAGTATCCCCTGATGGACTGACAATTATTGTTTCAACACCGGAGGGCAGGGCATCAAAACTTAGGTAAACTCGTATTGTCTCTTCACCTCCAGTAAGTGTAGCCCCCGAATTAGTAGTGATGTTCACAACTGTTACATTTGTGGCATTTCCACTATTTGAATTCAACTCAACCTGTACATCTGAGACACCTACTATTGCTGATTGAGAAGAATTACCATAGACACCATTTGAAAATGTAATATCTACATATTCATTACTATCTGATAGAACTTGATTGAGAATCTGTGCAGATGAATTAAAAAGTAAGGTCGCAGTGGTACTGGATGGATACATAGGGTTACCAACTTGATCATATATTGATGAACCATTCACTGGGGCTAAGACAATTGTCTCTGAACCTGATGGTGCCCCATCTAACTCGACCAATGCATGTATAGTTGACTCTCCACCTGACAAGATAGCGCCAGTAAAATTAATCAAACTGGTTATTGATGCTGAGCCGCAGTTACCACCATTAGATTCGAAAGTATAACTCAGGTCTGACACTTCAATTCCGCCTGTTCCTTCGTTGGATGAATAAACACCCTCACTAAAAGAGATCATAACATATCCATTTGTAGATGCAAGGTCACTTGATTGAATTAATGGTGGAGATTCATCTGCTGTTTGAAATTGGATGGTATCATTAGCAAAGGTATTTCCAAATGTGTCCTGAATATTCAAAAGAATGATCTGGATAAAAGTAAATTCTGGCAGATCTTCATCTGGCTCAATAGTAAAATCTGTATTATTGGCTGTACTTATTGAATAACCTAAGGTTTCACCTGTGTTCACATTTTTAAGAACTACTGAATTTTCAGAATTAGAATTGTTGATATCAGAGCCATTATTATTTTGGATAGGCTCAGAAAATCCCAATGTGATATCAGAATATGTAGCAATATCTATTGAACCATTGTCTGGGTTTGAAGATATTAAAAATGGCACTAGCTGATCTGAAAGTTGTTGAGTGATGTCTGCACTCCTTAAAAGGCCAATCCCAAATGAATTAAAGATGGAAGCATTGGTTTGTGGGCGGATAGTAACTAATTCATTACCGGTAGATTCGCCCTCCACGTTAATAACAAAACGTACTGTATCCTCCCCCCCTTCAAGTGGATCACCTGTATTATTGGTCAAATAGTCAATACTTACCCCATCGGCAGTCCCACCATTCTGATCAAATGAGATCTCAAAGTCAGACACTTCCAGCGCTCCATTACCCGTTGCATCTGTATACATCCCCTCACTAAACTGGATTTCAAGGTAACTGTCATCTGGTGCGATCGCAGAACCAATGATCTCAGGAAGAGTTCCCATTGCTAGCTTGTAATTACCTGTATTACCGCTATAACCATCAACAATGATGTAATAGGTACCAGCTTCAAGGGTAACACTATCAATAATACTCGCAAAATATGGTGGGTCTACACTTGCTTCAGGGCAAAAGTCTTCTGTACCGTCATCAAATTCGGTTATTGAAACATCATTCCCGCACTCATCCTTTATAGCAAGGATCGTATCAAAATCAGTTAATGGGTCACAGGTATCCACATATAAATTTCTTTGCGTGGATAACGTGATCTCGTAAGCATAATCAGCTCCATGGGGATAACTTTGAAATGTCCAATCATCCCCCATTGATTCATCTAGAGAGGAAGAATGAAAAAAGGGTAATGAGATAACAACAGAATCCACACATACCCCTGAGCCCAAACAGAGAGGATTATCATGGACATCAGAATCCCAGTCACCTTCACCATTATTTACTAGAGTACCATTATTACCACTATCAGTAAGGTCGTCTATGGTATCATCATCTCCATCATTAAAATTCCAATACCCTATTAGACCCGTCTCACCTAAGGGGCAATTCGACATGAAATTCTGTAGTGCCGCATCATCGAGAGCGATATTCCATAATCGTACTTCATCGACTCCGCCATCAAAATAGCCATCTGAACCTCCTGGGTTAATTTCACTTTTTCCAATTTTCATATCTACAGTTTCAATGAAATCCCAGTTAATATTACCACCTTCTGTATTAAAACTTGATTGTTCCACGCCATTTTTAAATATCTTTGCCTGCCCTGTGGACACATCATATGTGCCAGCAACATGGGTCCATACGTTTTGTTCCAATGTCATTCCTGGCCATAATTGTAATCCATCACCAACTATATCATAGCCTCCAGTTCCTACATTGACCATGAAACGTAATTCCCCATCGAAGTATTGAATTGCAAACCCCGATTCTTCAGTTTCCCCTCCCAGTCTCATATAATGTACAATCGGGGCATAGTTAGAATAATTTTCCAACCCTGCTTTGACCCAACACTCGATGGTCATGCCCGCCGACGCCTGTAGAGATACATCGCTTGAAATATTCACATAATCATTTTCATTAAAATCAAAACTTGCTTCCTGAGCAGATAATTGAAGATAATTGATAGAGATCAGGAAAATTAATAGAGACCTATTCAACATTGACCCACCCATCTCCAAAGTCCTTTATGTTCACTGGTAAATTATTTTCATCTCTAAGCCTTGTACTATCCTGAACCCATTCTAACGCAGATCCCCGTATCTGTCTGGTAATAAAATGAACAGTTGCAATTGACCAAGTTCCACCTTCATTCTGATCAGAATTCATGTCTGGAAGATAGTAAATAAAGATATCTAAGGTTCCATCAGAAGGTTCATCTACAATTTCAATTGGAAAATTATCGCCTGTAAAAAAGGGACCAGCCTCAACATAGTCTACTTCTAAAGCTTCATATTCATAGCGTATACTGAGCTGCGCAGCAGCAGCCGGGTTCAATTCTAATCCATAGAGCTCAACTGAAATAGTGTCATTGATCGCTGCATTGATCTCTGGTGGATGAAAAAATAAAGCAGGCGGATCGAGATCCATATTTGCAGGGTCGCTGGGGTTATTAAGCTCATACTTTGCTTCTTCACAAGAGATGAGTAGGATAAATGAAGATAAAGCAATATACTTTATCAACGTTTCCAAATAACTAAAAATTGATGTTGAATTGAAACTGATTAACATCTGGTCGGTATTCAAGATCAAAGAAATATTCTCCATCAAAAAAGTCATCACTGGGAGCTACTAAATATGCATGCACCATGTTTACGATCCAAATTGATGAGGCCACGCTTCGGATATTCTTCATAAATGCATTATATTTTCTTGTATCGGATGCATACTTGATGATCTTAGGTCTCAACTCTATTAAGGCATGAGGGTCAGAGCCATCCTGATATGCATTATAATTCTTTTCAAACCCTCCCCACGCTTTGTTATACTGGTAATATGCTATCAGTGCAGCCATACCCAAGGTTGCCTCGGTTCCCATAAACCCATAACCTGGATATTTCTTTTGTACCCATATTTGTCCGCTACCTGGGAGTGCTGTAGACATCATTAGTGCCTTGATCTTAGTTGGCAAAGGAGGCAATTTGAACCAATCTCTCTTTCGTTTAATATCTTCTGTTGTCGTTACCTGCGAAGTATCTGTACCCACGGATAATGTATCAGGAACTGGTAATCCGCTTACATTATATGCCATTTTCTTCATTTCCAGGAGTAGACTATCTGTAATACCACTACTGTTCATTGCAAATTCATTTAGCAAGGTCTCCATATCCACAGAGAATAAACGACCATTAATTAAGAACTCATCATCATTTTTCTTCTGAATATTTCCAGCAATAACATAATTAACATTCAATCTTTTACCAAGATCGACTGCACATTCCTGACTCCAACATGCCCAATAATCCTTTGACCTAGGATAGTAAATATTTACTTCATTTGTGATACCTCGATCTTGGACTTGAAAAATATCCAGGTCACGGATCGTCTTTCTTAATTCTTCTGTAAGAAATTCAGTAAGCGGATCAGATATGGCCCACCCTTCGAATCTCAAGACAGCCAAGTTATTGCCTGTTTTAAAGGAAACGTATTTAGTGCCCTCCTGTGCAAAACAAAAGGTCACAAGATATATTGTGATTATTCCTCGGATCACTGACATCATTGTATGCGAAGGTTGTTTTCCGCCCTTCCCTTAAACTTACACCAGAGAAGGATATTGTCAAAGCAAGACGTTAAAAGCCCAAGATCTCTAAAATTGTTTTAGAGGATTATCTCTAAACCATTGATCAAGGTAGATCGATATCAATTTATTTATACTTTTTTCAATATCGCGATAAAGGTTACGCGATGATGTTTGCCCCATGACCTCATGTGAGAAGACCTTACTGGTCATAAGTTTATTTGTAATAAGTGTATCCGCCATGGAACGGTAATAATTTGACTCTGATATACTGTAATTATACAGACTGAATATCACAAGAAATGATGAGACCTCCTCGACTCTTGAATCTACAATATTTATATCAATTACAAGTTTAGGCATTTGGTTTTTTACGATTCTTATATCATTTTCTAAAAATCTCAGCTCGACAAAACTATATACTCTCTTCTCCCAGACACCATCATCTAAGCCTTTAATATTGAGCTCCATAGTGAAATTATCAATACCTTTTAAATTCCCATTATACCATGCGGCTTGTGCAAAAATTAATTGGAAGAATGAAATAATATATATCAGTCTATATATCATAATATTATTCTATTTAATTAAAACAACTTTTTGAGTGCGGGTCATTATATCGCCAAAGATCTCCACATCCATCAACTCTCTATTTGGTGGATTAGTTCTGTGCTCAAGCGTAAGGTTTTTTGCGAGGCATAGTATTGGTAAAAGAAGGAGTATTGACTTGTTCATAGCTTAAATCACTCCTTTACCATTGGTACAAACCTTACAGGGAAAATCTTTTCTTTTTTAATAGAACCATCATTCTCTTTTGTGATAGACCATAGATATTGCATCATAACTGTCTCACCAACGGGAATGACCATTATTCCGGAAGGAGCAAGTTGTTCAATAAGTCTTTCTGGGATCTTTTCTGGGGCTGCTGTGACCATGATCCTGTCAAATGGTGCTTCTTCAGGCCATCCTTTATAGCCATCTCCAATGCGAACAGTAATGTTATCGTATTTATTCTTATTTAATACCTTTTCTGCTCTTTTAGCCAATTCAGATATGATCTCTATCGTGTACACATGTTCCGAAAGTTCAGCTAGTACCGCTGCCTGATATCCTGAGCCTGTACCGATCTCCAATACTTTATGATGAGTATTAACATTTAGTTTTTCGCTCATAAAGGCGACAATATAGGGTTGGCTTATTGTTTGCCCGAAGCCTATAGGAACAGGGCGATCTGAATATGCCAATCTTTGAAAATTTTCTTGGACAAATTCATGCCTATTTATCTTTAACATAGCATCTAAGATAGCTTGATCTTTAATGCCCCTCTGCTTGATCTGTGTTTCGATCATTTTCATGCGTGAAAGATATAATTCATTATTATCACCTGTACATGAAGTACTTAAAATAATGATGTTAAATAATATTCGTTTCATAGTAGAAACGATAGAAACATGAATAATGACCGGTCAAACGCTATTATCTATACCAACCCATACATGATCATCTTCTACTTTTGTATGAAATGTTTCCACTGGTTTTGGTTCCATGGTCATCATTTTTTTTGCATCAGGATCAAACTTAGTAAATAGCCACATCATAAATTTTTCAAACCCTTTCACATTGAGCCATTCCTTAGCCTCTCCTGTCTCAAATGAAAAATCACTAGAATGAAATTTGCAATGCACTGTTTTATTTTTCATATCACATCCACCCAAATTCAAAGCTAGACCTAGATGCGGACATCTATTATTTATAGCATAAAATTTCTCTTCATCCTTAATCACCAATATATCATCACGTTTGATCTTTAATAATTGTTGTGGATTAACTTGAAAGCTATTTACCTCTGCTAGCTTTGTCCACTCAATATTATTGTTTTTCATTTATTATACCTCTATTATTAGTTTTCTACACCTACCCAAATAAATCCGTCCTGTTGCTTCGTTTGATAAACATCAACTGGTAGTCGTTCCATTTGTGATATCTCTTGTGCTTCAGCATTCAGGCCCATCTTTCCTAACATTTTCTGGAAATTACTTATCTTCATCCATTCTCTTACTTCTCCTGTTTTATAGCAGAATGAACTCTTATGCCAGCGGCATGCGATGGTCTCATTCTTTATATCTATGTCGCTGCCATGTAGACTTAGATATGCATGCGGACATTTATCATTTAGCGCATAAAATTTCTCTTCTATTTTTACAACAAGGATATCTTCCCTCTTTACCTTAAAAACCTGTTGAGGGTTATCTGCAAATGATTCTATTTCTGCACACTTTTTCCAAGTTATTTCATCTTCAACTAACTCACTCTCTAACTCTTCTTGCGATGCAAAATTAATATCTTCAACTTCATACAGGGTCACCCGCCCTTCAATTCCTGGCAAATTTGTCCTCATAAAATCTTTTATGACCAATGAATCTTTGATCTCATCATGGGTCTCTTCAGAAATGAGTACACGTGACTGAAATTGTTTATTTGCGGACTCAACACGGCTTGCAAAATTCATTGCATCACCTATGGCAGTTAGACGCTTTGATTTTCCTGCTCCAATATCTCCAACCACAGCCTCACCCCAGTGGATACCTACACCAATATCAAAATCTTTACCATACATTGTTTTGAGATATGGTTTCATATCATCCATTTCAGCGCACATTTCAAGAGCAGACCTAACCGCATGTTGGGCAGGGTTAGGTTCGTCATGAAGACCAAATATCGCCACCATTCCATCACCAATATAATTATCTACTGCTCCATGATTACTCTCCACAGCTTTTACCATCCTATTGAAATATCTGTTTAAAATAAATACCACGTCATATGGAGTTAGTTTTTCTGAAAATGGTGTAAATCCTCTAATATCACTAAAAAGTATAGCAATTGTTTTTGTTTCCCCTAATCTTCCTGAAACGCTTCTTTCAGATACAGATTCAATATCTTCCTTGTTTAGGACCAACCTTCTGACTGTTACATCACCTGTGATAGTGGTCTGGCATGCTAACCTGAATTCATCAGTTGTGTGCGCTTTCTCTTTAAGAGCAATTTCTTTTTCAGTCTCAGGAGAACAATTTTCTATACCTTCAAGAATAAGCAGCCTGCATGTTGTGCACTTTCCTTCACCACCACATGCATTTACATGAGGAATTCCATTTCTGGCTGCTGTCTGGAGGATTGACTCCCCTGACTCCACCTCAAAATTTTTATTATCAGGGAGAAAATCTATTTTTGGCATAGTTCACTTCTTAAAAACATCTTTATCATTTTTAAACGATTTGAATTCTAGAGCATTCCCACTGGGATCTTGAATAAAAAATGTGCCTTGCTCTCCTGATACATTTTTAAAACGTATTCTGGGCTTGATTAAAAATTCAATATTTCGGCTAATCAAAATTTTACATAGTTCTTCCCAATCAGTCCAAGGCAATATCACTCCAAAATGCCTTGCAGGTATACTATCTCCATCAACTGGGTTAGTTTTTGTGTTCATACAATCTTTTGGAGAAAGGTGAGCAACAACTTGGTGACCATAAAGATCAAAATCAATCCAATTATCTGACTCCCTTCCTAGAGAACATCCCAAGGTACTTGTGTAAAAGCTTTTTGCCTTTTCAAGATCATGCACTGGAAACGCGAGATGAAATCTTGGAATATTCATTGAGTTATTATATGATTTATCTTATTACTGCAAATTTACCAACAATTTCTTGATTGCTACCCTTATCTCCACCTTCATTATTTTTTATATGGTATAAGTAAAGCCCCGGTGCTATTTCCTGATTATTCACAGTTCTCATATCCCACCATTCATTTCCTGAAAATTCATTGTCATGTTCAAGCTCATATACTAATTCACCTGAAATGGTGAATATTTTGATCTTGCACTTACTAGGAAGGTTGGTGAATCGAATCTTCCTTTGAAATTCTGATTCTTTGAATTGAGAGCGTGAGATATATGGGTTTGGTACCACCTTAACCTGATCCAAGTTATCTTGGGGCTGTATCCCTGGATATGCCTGTGAAAAATTCCTATCTAGGACCGTTGTCCCCTTTGAATTTTCTATAGATGCATACCCTTCAGGATTTGCCCATTCATTTGGGTTGGAAAAATTTGTATCAACTATTGTTTCAAACTGTCCATTACCCAGTGGAATATATCTGGTAACATATGTTGGTTCTACTCCCATATCATAAGCAACAATAGAATATGTATACTCTATGCCATCTATTACGTTTTTATCAACGAACCTGTATTTATAAGTTACACCATCAATGGTCTTCCAATCTGATTCTTCCATCCGCACCATATCAAGTCCAGTATCATCTCCTAAATTAAACCATGGGAAATAGGGATCTGGACCGCTAATACTATGATTTCTTCTTTCGGAACGTTCACAATCATAATCATTAGAATACACACAATGTAAGGAATCTTCTAATGCAGAAAGGTCAAATTGCATGTAAGGCCTCCAGCCTACAAAAAGGCCATCTGTATCATAGATACGGTCTGACGCTGATCCCCATGTAGAACCTCCGTCCATACTTTTGTAGATCTTATAGCCTTCAAAATCTGAATAACCAGTTAAAACATCCGTTGTATTCTCTGAGGCATCATCCCAATATATATTGACAGACCCTGTATCGGTTTCAGTATAGATAGTAGGACGTGTTGGTGGTGTAAAGCCCTGATACCTTGAGTTATACATCACCTGTGCAAAACGGGCATTATTAACTAGGTCATCTTCATTTTGTCCAAAGATTATACAAAAAGAAAAGGGCACTTCTCTCCCTACAGGAAGATCGAATGGACCACAACTTAAAAATATCGAGCAATCCAAACCCGGTGGGTCACGAAGGAAAGCGGTCTCTTCAAGCAACCCCTCTAAAGAGTCAAAATGAGGATTCAATTCAGAGCCAAGATCTGTCCCCGGGTTTTGGGTATGAAAGTGCCATTGATGTTCATTGTCAGTCAGGTTTGTAGTATCTCCAGCCATGACCTTATACATGATCTCTTCCTTATTTCTTGCTTGTGGGCATCCCTCGGCTCCAGTGTAACAACTACTGCTGTTACTCTCCATTTGTGGCACTCCGGGCCGACTATACCAATCAAACCAATGCCAGTCGGTCATTTTCAATGGTTCACCCGGGAAAATATCTACAGTCCCATCCTGATCAAGATCCACAGGGTCTGTAGCTCTGGGAGAATCTAAAAGTTGTGTTGCAACAAGGCCAAAATCATTCCCAGGTGGTGAATCTCCATTCATGGGGTAGCCCGCAGTACCACTTAGGCCATCATAGTCGCCTACCATCGCCATAGATATGAGCATGCGTTCATTATTTAACTCAAATATTTCCCAATAATATTTCATAAAATCATCATCATTGGTGTGATAGGATGCGCTATACCCATTTTCATCTCCGACTAGTACATCCGCATCAAAGTAAAAACCTAAAAAAGTACCTTCATAATTAAACCCCTTACCACTGTTTAGTTTTGTTCCATCAGGCATAATCATACCTTCACCACATTTTTGATTACCATGATTATCAAATATTGGTTGACCGTTTTCATCTTCAGCACACCAATCACCACTTTCATTTCGAACCTTTACAGTCACAAATAGTATGTCTTCTGCATAGGATACACCATATGAATGCGCTTCAGCCATTACGCGTAAACCCATTGGATAGCCAGTCTGTTCATAATCATCATTTGTATTCACCATATTGCCCCTATGAGCCCAGCGATCATCAAATTCCATATAGACCTCCATATCTGAAATGAATCGGCCTTCCACCTCTTCCCAACAGTCAGGGTCTTTTCTTGATTGCGAACAACCTGGGAGGGTTATATTGTAGTCCTGAGACCACCAGCCTGGCCAAAATGACTCATTTATTCCAAGCGCTTCATTATAACGTTCCGGCCATGTGTCTGAAAAAGCACTATGCGCTAAAAGGGGGTATGTATCTGCAGGGTCAGTAACATATGTATCACCAAAAATATCTCCATTTTTGATCTTTGTATTATGGGTATTTACGCGGGCCATGGTAGAAGCATGCCACTCAGCATTAGGTGAGTTTTGAATTCTAGATAACCAAGACTCTGCAACATTATATCCATAATACATATACTCATCATCCGCGGTCCATTCTTCGAGGTCTTGACCATAATTATAAAAATCAAATTGATCTTCCCTGCGGATCAATTTTGGTCGTAAGGCCCAAGGGTAAATGAGACCAATTCGCGCGCTTGTTCTATTTGGATCTAATTCACCAAAGGATGAAAGAATAATTTTTTTAATATCATGATCAACAGCCCACTGGAACGGGCCGTTGAATAGGTCTTTTGAAGCCTTTTTAGATATACTATCAGGTTGCCATAAACCAAAATCATCTTCTGCATTAAATAATATACCAACAAATACAGTATCGCCTTCATAAAACCATCTATCATATGCTTCACTTGATTCCCATATGCCATACAATGGAACACCTTCACTATCTACTACATATTCCACATTATCCCAGTTAAAATCACTAGAATATTTATGACCAGGTACCCCAGCTAAAAATGCTACAGATGGTAAATACGAATATCCATTCCATATTCCCATCGGATGTTCATCCCAATTAATAATATTTCCATAATTTGAAATCGCACTTTGTGCTTTACCCTGGAGCAGGTAACCGATCGCTCTATCACTCATGGGGTTAGTCGGAAAAGGGTTGTCTCCAATCTTTCCTACTTGATTATATTTGAAAGGATCACTAAAAGGTGATTGCAGGTCCTTATGCTCTTCCGATAAAAGAAATGAAGAGATTAAAAATATTATAAAATATGTTTTCATATTAAAGATCAACCTAATATTTCACGCACAACATCCAAACTAATATTACCACCACAAATTACAACCCCTACTTTTTTACCCTTTAATGACTCACTCTTTTTTATGAGTGCCGCAATTGCAGTTCCAGCGGCACCCTCTATGAGCTGATGCTCATGACCCATATACATGATCATAGCTTGTTTAATATCATCCTCAGATACCATTATTGTATCATCGATGACATCACAACAGACAGGAAATGTGATAGAGTCTAGTTCAACACCTCCTGCAGTTCCATCGCTAAGTGTAGGTTTAGAGTCAAGATCTAAAATTTTTCCAGCAGCCATCGAATGAATCATTACTGCTGAATTTTCAGGTGAACATCCGATCACTTCAATATCTGGCCAGACCGATTTTAAGTAAGATGCCGTACCTCCTATAAGTCCACCACCACCTACTGAAATAATGATTGCATCTAAATGGTCACATTGAGAGGCTATCTCTACACCCAAGGAACCTTGTCCAGCCATAACATATTGATCATTGTAAGGAGATACATAGGTCTGACCATTTAGAATTGATATATCTCTTGCTTTTTTTTCTGCCTCTACGCAATCATTACCAAACATATTCACATCGACACCATATTTTTTCATATTTGATAGTTTTGCTGGGGAAGCATTATCAGGAACATAAATAGTACAGTTAACATTTAACTCCGAGGATGCGTAGGCGACAGCAGCGCCATGATTTCCTGTTGAAGCAGAGATGACACCTTTCCTTTTTTCAGCATCTGATAGAGATAATAGTTTATTGATAGCACCTCTTGCCTTGAAGGATCCAGTGACCTGGTGATTTTCTAATTTAAACCAAACATCTCCACCCAATAATTCTGAAAACAAAAAAGAGCGATCAAAATATGTCTCTTTTATATATGGATGAATCCGATCTGCTGCCTCTTTTACTTCTTTAGCAAAATTCATACAATCAGTTACAGATCGATACTTCCATTGAGATCCTTTCAATAGGATTGTCTCTTGGATCTACACGTGAATTGACAATATTATCTACTATTTCCATACCTTCTATGACCTCACCAAAAACTGTATACCGGCCATCAAGGTTTGGAGCATCTTTAACACAAATAAAAAATTGGCTACCGGCACTATTGACATCAGACCCTCGAGCCATTGAAACAATACCTCTTTTGTGTGGAATTGAATTGAATTCTTCTGGAATCTTCCATGTTGATGGATCTTTTTTATCTCCTATGCCAAAAAATGCAGAGGCTCTTCCGCCTTGGCCATGAGTTCTTCTATTACTAGATCGAGTATTTGGGTCTCCACCCTGTATTACAAACCCAGGTACCACACGATGGAAAATGGTTCCATTAAAATATCCTTTATTTGCGTGAATTTGAAAACTTTCGGCATGCATAGGAGCAATATCAGAGAAAAGATTAATCATAATCTTACCAAGATCTGTTTCAATGCATACATAATGAATTTGACCACCTTGTTCATCCCAATAATTCCATTTACCTACTTTTTTACCATTTTGATATGCACCTTTTGAATTCTTACCTCCGGTATTATGCCAACGGGTATCTAAACCATCCTCAATGCCATTTTTATAGTTTGTTTCAAATTTAATATTGCCATTTTCAAAATATCCAACCCACCTACCATTTTTTTCTCCTAATTTGTATCTTCCCTGCATTTTCTTATTTCCATTTTTCCACCATTCTTTATGAGTACCATGAAGTAGGCCTTTTAGATATTTACTTTCTTGAATTTTATTCTTTGAAACTGTTGAGGAATTGTAAGCAATGCCTGTAAATGGTTTTTTATTAAGATCGAGTAAGAGTTCTCCAGATTGGACAAGATCATTTATATGTACTCTTGATTGGGAGAGCAAAATTGATATGAAAAACAAATAGACTGTAAAATAACGTATCATAAACTGAAATCTACCCACCATATAACAAAGAAAAAACCCAGTTGGTATATGAGGCGATCTATGATCAAGAATTGCGCTAAGAAATGATACTATGTTTTTTCATAAGTAATATTTTGATATCAATTATTTTAGCAAGATCATCTTATTGGTCTGATGGAAAGTCTCAGCCTGCATTTTATAAAAATATAATCCCGCAGCAACAGACTTCCCGGCATCATTCTTTCCATTCCATATAATTGATCCCTGACCCGCGGGCTGATCACTATCAATCAAAAGGTTCACAACCCTACCATTAATATCATATACGGTTATGTTTACATTGCTATCTTTAGGCAATCCATAGCTGATCCGGGTAATTGGATTAAAAGGGTTAGGATAATTATTACCCAAGCTATATTTTGTTGGTATACTAATATCATTAGAGGATGTAGAAGCCAAATTAACATCAAAGTAACCATTTCTATAGTTACTGCTACGATAAGTGGACCAAGTATACTTACCCCCTGCTTCCTGTGCTATATCAATCACTCTTAGTTCTGATGAGGTCCCTATTATTACCTCAAAATCACCATCATTATCAATATCACCCACTGCAGGCATAGAATAAATACTGTGATAAGAGATATATGGAAAGTTTTCAAAGGAAACACCATCGTGATGATAAAAGTGTATTTCATTAGATTCTATCACGCACATTATCTCTTGGTCACCATCATTATCTATATCCATGGTGATAGGTTCATCTATCACTGGTGATCCGAGATCTATTGGCCAGCCATTAGGCTCATCGTTTGTTATCGGATCCCAGGCATGTAGATACCCCTGATCTCCGGAAAATAGCAATTCCATACTGCCATCACCATCTATGTCAGCGATAGATACTCCATTAAAAGTCCCATTATCAGTTTCAAGAGAATTCATTAATGGCCCATCGTGGTGCAACACGTGAACATTACCATTATCATCACCTAAAATGATCTCTAGATCTTGATCTCCATCTAAATCGGCAATTGCAGCAGGCGAACTAAAAGAATCATCAGTTGATAATGGCATATAAATGGAATACTCACCAGTTGCCTCTATTACATATACATTACCCTCCATTGTCACAATTACAATATCCAAAATCATGTTATTATTTAGGTCAGCAACACTTGGACAGGCCATGACCCTTTCTGAAATATTTAAAGGAAACCCTGTAACATCACCCCCTGTATCATGAATCGCATGTAAGGTACTGGTTGAATCATTACTTGCAAT
>CACEUX010000012.1 GCA_902562835.1 uncultured Fidelibacterota bacterium | reverse complement strand
AATTGCACGACACCCCGGTGAACGAGCAAAAATAATTGTTAAATCAAATGACCGAAGGATTGATCCCGTAGGAGCTTGTGTGGGAATGAGAGGTAGCAGAATACAAGCTATCGTAAGAGAGCTAAATAATGAGAAAATTGATATTGTAAATCATAGTGAACAAGCTGAAATATTACTTAGTAGAGCATTGTCACCTGCTAAACCTGTGCAATTATATATTGATGATGATAAGAAGTATTGCGTTGCTCTATTTGAGGATGAAAGTCTTGATGCGGCTATAGGTAGAAATGGGATGAATATCAATCTTGCATCGAAAATAACAGATTATAAGATCGATGGCTATGGAGTTAACCAATATGAACGAATTCAACTAGATCAAAAAACACCATTAAAAGATATAGATAGTGTGAATGGAACCATCGCTGAGTTACTTTTTTCTTCAGGAATTGAAAAGGTATCAGACTTACTTGATGCTGATATGGATGACCTTTTATCAATAGAAGGAGTTGATGAATTATTGCTTGATGATGCATATGAGGGTGTTCAGCTTTTTATCGAACGAGAAATTGAATCTGAGGAAGAAGAAGAAATCTTAGATTTGCAAACTGAAAATGATTCAACCATTAATGATGTTCAAGAAGAAGAATAATAAACCATTGCTTTATGATACAAATAATAAATATCTAGAAAAGTGATTCTCAAAAATGGCTAAAATAAGAATATTTCAAATTGCAAAAGAATTAAATATATCTCATACGGATATAGTTTCCTTCCTTAAGTCTAAAAAAGTCCAGGTTTCTAGTCACATGTCTCCAGTAGAAGAGAATATTAGAAAGATGATAATGGATGAGTTTGCCAAAGATAAAGAGCAAGTAGATCGATTTCGTAAAGAAAGGGTCAGGCGTGAGATTCATGATACAAGATTGAAAGAACAGCAGCAATCAACGAAAAAACTAAAACTTTTATCATTAAATGAGCAGAGAAGACTCGAGCAAAAAGAAATTGAAAGAAAAGCAGATGAGGAAAAAGAGAAGAAAATAAAACTTGTAAAAGAATCTCTTGAAAAAAATGATGAAGTAGCACAGCGGGAAAAGGAGTATAAAGAGAAGAAGAATAAAAGTAAGATCAAAAGAGAATCCAAGATAAAACCAAATACAAAAGCTAAAGAATTAAAGAAAAAATTTAAATCATCAAAAAAATTAAGATCTATCAATTTATCTGACATCCAGACAAAAATTGGTGTAGGGTCTAATAAGCAGCCTTCCGCAAAGCAAAAAAAGATACAAGAAAGTGCTCAGCAGTCTGTAAAAACAAAAGTCAAAGGTATTTTGGCTAAAATGGATACTAAATCCAAAAAGAAGGTTTACAAGAAGACAAAAGCTAAAGAAGAGCAAGCAGTATTAGATTCAGCAGATCGTCAAACTATTCAGGTAGTAGAATTTTCAAACGTTGAAGAATTGGCTAAAATATTTGAAGTCACACCTAGTGATATCATTCAAATATGCATAGAGTTAGGGATGTTGGTTACAAAAAATCAGCGTATGGACTGGGATATGATAGAGCTTCTGGCCGACCACTTTCAGTTTATTCCTGAAAAGATAACAGATGTAGGAGAAGACCTCTTTGATCTTGATGACACCAGTGAAGAAGATATTGCTAATGCAACTCCAAGAGCCCCTATTGTTACTGTGATGGGCCATGTAGATCACGGTAAAACAAGTTTATTAGACTATATAAAAGAAACAAAAGTAGCAGAAGGTGAATCTGGTGGAATTACTCAACACATAGGTGCATATAAAGTTGATTATAACTCTAGAGAGATTACTTTTTTAGATACACCTGGTCACGAAGCTTTTACAGCTATGAGAGCCCGAGGGGCACAGGTTACAGATATTGTCATTTTAGTAGTTGCAGCCGATGATGCAGTAATGCCTCAAACTATTGAAGCGATTAACCATACAAAAGCAGCTGGTGTTCCGATGGTAGTGGCCATTAACAAAATGGATAAACCTGGTGCCGATGCAGAAAAAGTAAGGCGCTCCCTTTCCGAACAAGAAGTCCTAGTTGAATCTTGGGGTGGAAAAATTCAAGATGTTGAAATTAGCGCAATGACAGGTGCTGGTATTGATAAGTTAATGGAGAGCCTCCTTTTAGAGACTGATGTTTTAGAGCTTAAAACTAATAAAGAATGTAGTGCTAGGGGTACTGTTGTGGACTCCCGCCTTGATAAAGGTTTAGGGCCGGTTGGTACTGTATTAGTACAAAAAGGTACATTGAATGTTGGAGACCCATTTATTTGTGGTGATTTTCCAGGGAAGGTTCGTGCTATTACTAATGAACATGGTAAACGATTGAAAAATGCTGATCCGTCCGATGCTATCCAAATTCAAGGCTTTGAGAATGTTCCTCAGGCTGGAGACGTTTTTGCGGTTGTAGAAAATGAAAAAGAGATAAAGCGAATATCTGGTGAGAGACAAAGAATTAGAAGAGAAATTGAACAAAAGAAAATGGCATTTTCACTAGATCAAATGTCATCTCTAATTCGTGAGGGATCTATGAAGACCTTGCCGCTTATTATTAAAGGTGATGTTGATGGATCTGTAGAAGCGCTTGCTGAGTCTCTTGAAAAAATTAGAACTGAAGAAGTTGGTATAAAAGTAATTCATAAGAATGTTGGTATGGTAACAGAATCGGATGTTTTACTTGCACAAGCATCTAAGGCCGTAATAATAGGATTTCATGTTCAGGTAAGTTCTAATGCTCGTTTACAGGCAAATCAAGCAGGAGTCGATATAAGAACCTATAATGTAATATATCAAGCTGTTGAAGAATTGACAAAAGCATTAGAAGGAATGTTGGAGCCTGATAAAGTAGAGAGTAGTCTAGGTAAAGCAGAGGTCTTAACACAGTTTAAAATACCAAAAATAGGCTTTATAGCTGGTTGTAAAGTTGTAGAAGGACTAATCATTCGAAATGGTAAAGCCAGACTTATACGGGATGGCGAGCTATTCCATGAAGGCTTGATAAATTCCCTTAAACGGCACAAAGATGATTCAAGGGAAGTTAAGGAAGGGTTAGAATGTGGTATTGGAATTGATGGTGTCAAGAAATTTATTGAAGGTGATATAATAGAGGTTTACGAAATTCGTGAGGTTAAGCGTAAACTAGAACTAAGTTGAAATCTAAAAAGCCTTATAGTCGGGTAGAGCGTGTCAACAAGCAAATACTTGACATTTTAAGTGACATTCTTTCAAAAAATATAGATTTAAGTTTTTTAGGATTTGTGACCTTTGTGAAAGTAGATGTGTCTCCTGATTTGAAAACTGCAAATGTATTTTTTTCTGTTCTCAATCCAAAAATTTCTGAAAAAGAATTAATTTTGGAGTTTAATAAAAAACGTAAAGCCTTTAAGAAATTCATGGGTCCGCAACTTCAGCTTAGAAGCATTCCAGATCTTCGTTTCTATTTAGATAATTCCTTGGAATATGGAGAAAAAATAGAACGCCTCATAAAAAAATCAAATCTTAAAAGTGAAAAGCATGATACTTAATGTTTACAAGCCCACAGGATGTACTTCATTCTATATGGTAAAAAATATCCGCAGGATTATGAAAGAAAAAAAGGTTGGACACGGGGGAACTTTAGATCCTTTTGCAGAAGGAGTGCTAATAATAGGTACTGGAAAGGATACAAAAAAACTAACAGATATCACACATGAGAGTAAGATTTATGATGCTGAACTCAAACTTGGAGAGCTAACTAATACACTTGACCCAGAAGGTTTCGTTGTTGAAAAGAAAAATGTTCCACTGCTTGATGAGAAAAAAATCAATAATGTTCTAGAATCATTTTTAGGCAATTCTATTCAGATACCTCCTATGTTTTCAGCAAAAAAAGTTAATGGACAGAAATTATATACCCTTGCCAGGCAAAATGTAGAAATTAAAAGAGAACCTATAAAAATATGCATCGATTTTATAAAACTAATGGATTTTAAAAATAACATTATTTCTTTTTCTGTTAAGTGTTCAAAAGGGACCTATATAAGGGTCTTGGGTAAAGATATTGCAGAAAAACTAAATACTGTTGGATCACTTATATCACTTAAAAGGACAAGTGTTGGGTCTTTTTCGATAAATGATTCAATCAGAATGGAGACTTTAGAAAGAGAATGGAAATCATTAGGGAACTAAAGAGTTTCATACCATTAAAGTCATCAGTTCTTACCATAGGCTCCTATGATGGTATTCATCGCGGTCATCATGATATAATTTCTGCTGTGGTCAACCATGCAAATGCCAGAAATGTTCAATCAGTATTAGTTACTTTTGATCCCCACCCAAGGCATATTTTAGACCCAGGCTCAGATAAGTTGTCTCTTATAATGAGCTTGGATCAAAAATTGGATATTATTCACACCTTGGGAATTAGTTTGGTATATATAATTAATTTTACTAAAACTTTTTCACTAACCACGGCAAAAGATTTTCTTGAGATTGGACTTATACCATATTTTAAACCTGAATATCTAATTGTTGGCTATAATCATCATTTTGGAAAGGCTAGAGAAGGCAGCCCTGAATTTTTAAGTCGGTTCTGTAAAATAAAAAACATTGGGTTAGAAATTATAAAGCCAGTTTCTGATGATGGTCACCATATCTCCAGTACTAGAATTAGACAGTTGATCAATGATGGGTTTGTTCGACGAGCAAATTTTGAGTTAGGCGCAGTATTTGGATTTAAGGCAAAGGTAGTAAAAGGAGCTGGAAGAGGGAAAGATTTAAACTTTCCTACTGCAAATGTAGTTCCCTTAGAAAAAAATCAACTTATGCCAAAACCTGGTGTTTATTTCATTCGTGGAAGGATTATTGGACTTCAGGCATTTGGAATGTGTAACTTTGGGGTGAGACCTACCTTTAACGAACATGAACTAACTATGGAAATTCACTTCTTCCATAATAAGTTAGATAGTCTGTACGGGAAAGAGATAACAGTAGAGTTTTTAGAAAGGATACGAGACGAGAAAAAATTTCCTTCTACAGACAAATTAATTAAACAATTAGAAAACGATAAGCAAAGATGCCTTGATATGCAAGGCAAGTATGAATAGGAGAGAGAATTATGCCTATCAGTAAAGAAGAAAAGCAAAAATTTATTGATCAATTTGGAAAGGACTCGAAAGACACGGGATCACCTGAGGTGCAGGTTGCAATCCTTACTCATCGGATCAGAGAATTGACAGAACATGTAAAAGAACACAAGAAAGATCATCATACGAGACGAGGGCTGGTACAATTAGTTTCCAAAAGGAAAAAGATGTTGAAGTACCTAGTACGCTCAAATGCTGAGTCCTACTTGAAATTAATCAAAGAATTGTCCATCAGAGGTTAATCAAGGCAATTCATAGAAAAGAAGAAGAAGAATAAAGAAAATGCAAAGTAAAGAAAAAGAAATCGCTGGAAAAAAGATGCGATTAGAAACGGGTAGAATGGCTCGTCAAAGTAATGGTTCAGTCTTAGTTTCATTAGGAGAAACAACAGTCCTGGCTACTGTAAACGCAGCAAAAGAACCTAGAGAAGATATAGATTTTTTCCCATTGCAAGTTGAGTACAGGGAAAAACATTATGCAGGTGGAAAAATACCTGGAGGATTTTTTAAGCGCGAAGCCAGACCCGCAGAACATGAAGTACTAACAAGTAGAGTGACTGATAGACCTATCAGACCATTATTTCCAAAAGGTTTTAAAAATGAAACCCAGGTCATGATCACAGTTTTACAAAGTGATGGTGAAAACATGGCCGATGTTTTAGCAGGAGTAGGTGCTTCTGCAGCATTGATGCTATCATCGATTCCATGGAATGGACCTATTGCAACAGTGCGTGTTGGTCGTATTGGAAAAGATCTTATAATGAATCCCACGCGTACAGAAATGGAAGAATCAGATATGGAGATGGTAGTATCTGGTAACAGAGATACTGTAGTTATGGTAGAAGGGGAGGCAGATTGTGTTTCTGAAGCTGAAATGCTTGATGCGCTAAAAGCCGCACATAAAGTCATAAAAGAGATAATTGAATTGCAAGATGATCTCTTAGCTTCTTGTGATGTCCAAAAAGATGAGGTTACTATTCCTAAGCCAGATGAAGAATTAATCAAACAGGTGAACGAAGAAATTGGTTCAAAGGTTGAGGAAATAGTAAATATTCCTGATAAAAAGGACCGTGCTAATGCTAAGGAAGATATGATTGTAGAAGTTCTTGAATCAATGGAAGCTGATTTCCCTGAACAGGAAAAGAATATAAAGTCTCTAATTGATGATAAATTTAAAAATGCCTTTCGTGAACAGGTTCTCTCAACAGGCGTTAGAAGCGATGGACGGTCGACAACTGACATAAGAGAAATCACCGTAGAGCCAGATATCTTAAATAGAACCCATGGATCTGCCCTTTTTACTAGAGGTGAGACACAAGCTTTGGTTGTTACAACTCTAGGGTCAAAAAGAGACGAGATGATTATTGATAGTATGGATGAGGATTTTAAGAAATCTTATTATATGCATTATAATTTCCCCCCATACTGTGTGGGTGAAGTTGGCAGAATTGGGTTCACAAGCAGGCGAGAAATCGGCCATGGAAATTTGGCTCAGAGGGCAATAAAACCAGTTTTGCCAGATTATGATGATTTTCCATATACTATGAGAATTGTATCGGAAATAATGGAGTCAAATGGATCATCCTCAATGGCATCCGTCTGTGGTGGTAGTCTTGCTCTAATGAGCGCCGGTGCACCACTTAAAGGCCCTGTAGCAGGAATTGCGATGGGCCTAATTACTGATGGTGAGCGCCACGCAATATTAAGTGATATCCTAGGGATGGAAGATCATCTTGGTGATATGGATTTTAAAATTGCTGGTACAAACGATGGAATCACAGCTATTCAGCTTGATCTTAAGATTGAAGGACTATCATTTGATTTAATGGAAAAAGCGCTTCAACAAGCAAAAGAAGGCAGAATTCATATTCTTAACAAAATGAATGAAGTAATGCCAAAGCCTAATGATATCTCTCCTTATGCACCAAGAATAATGTCTGTTTCAATTAACCCAGAAAAAATTGGAGCCCTTATTGGGCCTGGGGGCAAAAACATTAAAAAGATCATTGAAGATACAGAGTGTGAAGTTAATGTTGATGATGACGGACTTGTTACGATTGCAGGTATGAATACAGAAAAGTGTAATGAAGCTCTTGAATTGGTAAAAGCTATTACATTTGAACCTGAAGTTGGAATGGAATTCGATGGAAAAGTTACTAGACTTATGTCGTTTGGTGCGTTTGTAGAGTTTGCACCAGGCAGAGAAGGTATGGTGCATATTTCTGAATTAGAGTGGCATAGAGTAGAGAAAGTTGAAGATGTTTTAAAATCTGGTGATTCAGTTCGTGTAAAACTTATTAAGATAGATGACCAAGGGAGGTTAGACTTTAGTCGCAAGGCTCTAATAGAAAAACCTGAGGGTTATGTTGAAAGGCCTAGAAAACCTCGAAATGATAATAGACGTGGAGGTAAGCCATTTAAGAAAAGACGTTTTTAGACTCAACCATCTCCCCCAAATGTAAAACGGTGAATATACTTTTATATGTATTTTCGCCGTTTTTTTATCATAATAACCTTTTAAATTATACAAAATGAAGACTCCTAAATTATCAAAGCATTTCAAAAAGCGCGTTCCTTCTGTTATTAGGCAGGCTCAAATAGAATTTTCAAAAAGGAAAGATAAAAACATTGTAAATGTTCTTAATCTAGCGATTGGTAATATATCTTTACCAATGCATCCAGCTATGCAAAACAGGCTCAAAGAAATTGGTCAGACTATTTTTTCAGATGGTGTAGTTAAGTATACTTCAACTATAGGCAACAAAGAAACAAGAGATGCATTTTTAAATATATTACAGGCCGAAGGAATTAACACCTCTAATATATTTTCTAATATTACGGATGGTGGTTCATCTGCAATGGAATTAATGATGCTAGGAGTTTGTGGGCCAGGATCTAGCAATCCGATTATGCTTCTAGACCCTGCTTATACTAATTACTTGGAGTTTGCTAAAAGGCTAGCAATTGATGTTGTTACTGTGCCAAGAGTAATTAATGATGATGGCTCTTTTGCATCTTTAAATATGATGGAGATTGAGCTAAAAATCAAAAAATATAAACCTAATGCTCTCTTAGTTATTCCCTACGATAATCCTACTGGTCAATTTTTAACACAACAAACATTAATTGAATTAGCTAAAATTTGTATAGAATATGGTATATGGCTTGTCAGTGATGAAGCATATAGACCGCTCTTTTATAATGAAGGTGAACAGTCCAGTATTTGGAACATAAATGAAAATAGCGTTCCAGGAATAAATGGTTGTAGAATTAGTATTGAGTCATCTTCAAAGGTTTGGAATGCTTGTGGATTAAGAATAGGTGCTATTCTTACAGATAATGAGGAGTTCCATTTGAAAGCAATTTCTGAGTATACAGCCAATTTATGTGCCAATGCTATTGGACAGAAAATCTTTGGTGCATTAGCTCATGAATCTCATGAAAAAATTCAATTATGGTATGAATCCCAGCGTAATTACTATAAAAAGATTTTATTAGATTTAAAAAATCAATTTCAGAAACAAATACCCGGCCTCATTGTTTCTAATCCTGCTGCTGCATTGTATTGTATAATTGATTTTAGAAAAATATGTAATAAAGATTTTGACGCATCTGCTTTTATGAATTACTGTGCTAAATATGGTAAAGTAGAGATTGATGATAAGAGTTATACATTATTACTTGCACCAATGAATGGATTTTATTCTGACCCAGAGATAGGCAGCACGCAATTAAGGGTAGCGATTGTAGAGCCACCAGATAAGATGATCTTAGCACCAAAAATTCTATCTAAACTTTTCTCAGCCTATAATAAAAGATAGTTATCTATATTTATATTGTTCTGTAATAAAGCTTTAATTATATTAAAGTAACACTTTAACTAACATACTTAATGTCTAAACTCAGTCCAAAGGTTAAGAAACTATACTATTCGATTGGAGAAGTAAGCGAGCTTACTGGCCTAAAAGCCTATGTTTTGAGGTATTGGGAGACAGAATTTTCCCAATTAAAACCTCCTAAAAACCGTGCAGGTAATCGTACTTATCGCCAGAAGGATATTGATGTGATTATGCATGTAAAAAATCTCCTATATAATGAAAAGTATACAATAGACGGGGCTCGTTCTGTTTTGAAGGGTGGCAAAAACAAAAGTAAATTATCTGATGCAGAAACGGCTAATGAAAAGCAAAAAATAATAGTTAAAAAGATTCGTGATAATTTGGAAACTATTTTATCCATCATTTCAAAATAAGTATTCGGAGCGTGGCGCAGCCCGGTAGCGCACGTGCATGGGGTGCACGGGGTCGCAGGTTCAAATCCTGTCGCTCCGACAAAATTACAATGGTTAAAAATAATTCTCAGCGTTAAAATAAGTAAATTGGTTAAATAGTATATTATGTTTAGTTACGCTTTCATTTTTATTACTTTAACACTGATGATTTTAGTTTTAGCTTCATTCTGGCTTAAAGTACCTAAGGCATCTTTTCCTCTGCTCGTCATATATGTCATATTTATTTTTAATAACAGATCATCTAAAGCTGACAGGAAAGATGTAAATGCTAGTATAATTAACTTTTCCCAAGAGGAAGTCATTGTTGAGCCGAAAAAAGAAACAGAACCTTATCCCAAAGAATTAGCAACTATCAAACCGAAACCAATAACCTTTGAAAGTGATAATTTTCAAGAAAAAAAAACAAAAGAAGTAAAAAAAGAAACACAATCAATTAAAAAGATTAAAGTTTTACCAAAAGATAATAATGATAAATCCTCTCCAACATTGGCGCTTAAAGATATTAAAATATGCAAGAGAATATATAAACGTACACCTGTGGGATCAGATGTCGTTTTTACAAACTCAGTAGATTCTCTTTATTGTTACACAAGAATACAAAACACTGGCCCAAAAAAAGAAGTAAAACATATCTGGTACTTTGAAAACCAGATCATGACTCAAGTACGTTATAATGTAAAAAAGTCAAATATCTATCGCTCATGGACAAAAAAGACCATACTTCCACATCAAATTGGAAAATGGAGAGTGGATGTTCATGATAATCATGGAACAATAATTGGCTCAAAAGAATTTCAAATTAAGAATATTTCGAATTATAATTAATTTATTAAGATTTCTAATACCTGTATTTATATGTTGTTTCAATTGTCATAATATTGATATTGAAAAAACTATCCCCATGGATTGGACTGAGTTTGATATTGATTTGCCTGAGGGTATAATAGTCTATCAAGGACAAAATAAACAGATTCCATTAAAAGCATGGGCAGCAAAAGTTGATCTTAATCAAGATAATTTATCAGTAAGGGTTTTGTCATCTAATGATAAAGATAGAAAAGATTCACCAATGCAGTTTTTAGAATCAACAGGAGCTAGAATAGTAATGAACGGTGGATATTTTAATGCCGATAAAAACCCAGCTCAACATGTTGGATTATTAAAAACCAAAGGATTTTTAGAAGAACCAGCCAGTCATTCTGTTTACAGAGATTCCGAAAGATATTTTATAACCAGAGGAGCTCTGGGTATAAAATACGATGGCCTAATTGATATAGGTTGGTGTTCCACTAAGAATGATTCTATATTTGAATGGGATAGGCCTGTAACAAATAGACCAGGCTTCCCGAATCCCACTATTCCGTTTAAATCTTCGAAATATTGGAATGTTCGCGATGCAATCCACGCTGGTCCTGTTTTGATTCATGATGGTAAAATAAATGTTACAGTTGAAGATGAAGTTTTTTTTAATACTCCAGTGGCTGGCATTCAACCAAGATCTTCAATTGGCTATACAAAAGATAATGAATTAATCATAATGGTGGTAGATGGAAGGCAGGCTGATAGCCGAGGTGTTTACCTCGAGGAATTGGCTGTCATGATGATGCAATTTAATTGCCACGAAGCATTGAACTTGGATGGTGGTGGATCCAGTGCAATGGTAGCAGATAGTCGTCTTTTGAACAGACCCGCAGGAAGAACAAGCCAACGTGAAGTAATGTCTGCTATAGGAATATTTTATAATAATTAATGCTATGAATTTTATAAGGAAGTTATATGATTGGGTACTGTCCTGGGCTGAAAAACCTGCAGGTGTAAGAGCATTATGTGGTATCTCATTAGCAGAAGCTTCATTCTTTCCCATTCCACCAGATGTACTTTTGATTCCCCTCTGTCTTAGTAAAAGAAATAAAGCTCTTTATTTTGCAATATTATGTAGCATATTTTCGATATTAGGTGCAGCTATTGGATATGCTATCGGCTCATGGATTTGGTGGGCAGCGCCCAATGAATTTTCGTCCTTTGCAAATTTCTTTTTCCAATACATTCCTGGTTTTACAACCGATGCGTTTTCAAACATTAAATCCTTATATGATCAGTATAACTTTATGATAATTTTTACAGCCGGGTTTACTCCGATACCTTTCAAGCTTTTCACAATTAGCGCCGGAGCATTTAATATACAATTTGCAATGTTTATTATAGCTGGATTGGTAAGTCGGAGTGCAAGGTTCATCTTGGTGGCTTTATTAATCAAAAGATATGGAAAGCCAATAAATGGATTTATTGATAGATATTTTAATCTTCTGGCAATTCTCTTTACTGTTCTCCTTTTTGGTGGCTTTTTGTTGATTAAAGTGGTCTTATGACGATTCAAGAGGCTATTTGATTATAATTGTTATTGCTGAATTTCATTTAGATAGTTGTTTTTGAACTTATCATCTTACTATATTTGCGTTAATGAATTATGATTTTCATTCAATGTCAGAAGATGAAGAGTGGTATGAAGGCCTCGAGGCTGATGATGAAGAGATAGAAATGAGCAAAGCAGTGAAGATTCAAGATCCAATATCTTCGCTGGGCCTTGAGCAACCATTGGTCGTAGAGCTTGGAACGAATATGAAGAACGCATTGAATCTTCTGCAGCAAGAAAAACAAAACTGTCTTTTAATTATTAAGAATGAAGCTCTCTCAGGAATCCTTACTGAAAGAGATATCCTTCTTAAAGTTACCGGTAAGGGATTTGACCTTGATCTAGTTACTGTCGACGAATTTATGACCGAAAACCCTGAGGTCCTGTCACCTGAAGATCCACTAGCTTATGCTCTAAATAAAATGCATATCGGTGGTTTTCGGCACGTACCTATTGTTAATGATTCTGTGCATCCTGTTGGACTTATAAGTATCAGTAATATTATTTCAACAATTGCAGATTACTTTAGCATGGAGATCATTAATCTGCCACCTCTTGAAAGAATAGTTGATTCAGAGATGCAAGAGGGTGGATAACCTTTCTGACCACTAATTAAAGATTGCTTTCTTGCTAACAATCTTGTGGCCAGCAAATCATTAAAAAAACCAAAAAATAACTACATACCTATTGGATGGAGAGAATGGGTCTATTTACCGAGTCATAAGAATTTTGGGTTAAAAGCAAAAATTGATTCGGGAGCAAGAAGCTCTGCTATTCATGCAACTCATATTAAAGAATATGTCAAAGAGGGCGAGGGCAGGGTAAAGTTTCGTATCTATCAAGCAGATGAATACCTACAAATTGATACAAAACTCCTTAGCCATAAAAGGATAACTAATTCGTTTGGTAAAACTACCACGAGACCAGTAATTCAAATGAAAATCAAATTAGGTAATAACACGTGGATGACTGAACTTACTTTAGCAAAGAGGGCAAGAATGACCTATCCAATGTTGATTGGAAGATCGAGCCTAAAGAAAAAGCATATTATTCATTCTCACAAATCATATATGACCGGTGTTAATTCAAAAGGAAATAAATGAATATTTTCATTCTTTCTAGAAATAAAAATCTTTACTCCACAAGCAGGCTCGCCGAGGCTGGACATAAAAGAGGACACAGTATAAGGGTCATAGATTATATGCGTTGTTATATGAATATAACATCTCGAAAACCGGCTATTTTCTATGGAGGAGAATCTTTAGGGAAGGCTGATGCAGTTATACCTCGTATAGGTGCTTCAAATACCTTTTATGGTACCGCGGTTGTAAAACAATTTGAAATGATGCAGAGCTTTTGTATCAATTCATCAAATTCCATCGCTAATTCAAGAGATAAACTAAGATCATTACAAATACTTGCCGAAGCGGGTATCAATATGCCTATTACGGGCTTTGCAAGTCATACTAAGGATATTGAGGGCGTTATTGAATCAGTTGGCAGTATACCACTGATAATGAAATTATTACAAGGTACTCAGGGACAAGGCATTGTGCTAGCTGAAACTAAAAAAGCTGCAGAATCAGTCATGAGTGCTTTCAGGCAGCTTGATGCTGATATTATGGTTCAAGAATTCATTAAGGAATCTAGTGGAAGTGATATAAGAGCATTTGTTGTAGGAGATAAGGTAGTGGCAGCAATGAAAAGGACAGCTCCTGAAGGTGAGTTTCGTTCGAATGTACATAGAGGGGGGACTGCAGAGAGAATAAATTTGACAGGAGAGGAAGTAGAAATAGCAGTTAGGTCTTGTACAATTCTTGGACTTTCTGTAGCAGGAGTAGATCTTATGCGTTCTGATAGAGGCCCGCTTATATTAGAAGTGAATTCTTCACCAGGTTTGCAAGGAATCGAATCCTGTTCAAATGTAGACGTTGCTGAAAAGATAATTGATTATATAGAGAAAGAACTTTTAAAACAGTATGATTGAATTATCATTTAATTTTTAAAATTAAAAATGATAAATAAGAAGAAACTTTTCTTAGGATTCGTATGTATTCTTTTTTGCTGCTCCACACATGATACCAGCAAAGAAATTTTAGATATATCAAAGATACCTCCTTTAAAGGTTTATTCATGTGGCAGTGATAGTATCAACATCTCTCCTGAAGCGAAAAGTGCACTGATGGAAGTAGGAATGACACAATGTATGATGCCATTTGGTGTATTACTCAGTGCTGATCGAAATATGCCGGTATCATATTTAGAAATGTCTGGTAGAATATTAGCAGAATTACTTGATCAAGACATTGATGGTGCTATAGATGATAGTTCATTATTTTCTTTTGTTTCTAATTGGGAAGTTGGATGGCTGGCAATGCCTACTGATTATGAACAATGGGAGTCTGAACAATTACCAACCCTTATTAATGAACTAGGTTATGATATTATAATACCTAGCTGGTGGATGAATTCAAGTTCTCCAGAGCCTAGTGAACATTCAATTGCTGTTATGGTTGAAGAGATCACACATTTTTTAACACAGTTTGGTTACGGTCCAAGATATCCGAATGAGTTTGGAGTCGAAAATTGGTCCTCGATTATTGCGCAAGAGACTATGAGTGCACAATGTGATTGGTGGCAGCATCCTGAGAATGAGTGTCCAAATGCCTCAGCACAGTATAGTGGTGATTGTTCTCATCCAAATTGCGATGTGGTTGAATTTTACCATCAAGTGCTTATTCTGCGTGCTGGAATGCAACCTGGATGGCTTGGTATAGGTTTCCCAACATCATCTGATCAGTTAGAAGAATTATTAAGTGGCGAGATCAAAGAGTTAATGGATGATCCAACTTATCATCAGCTGAACGCACCATTAACATTTAATTACCCAATTGAGCAGTGATCGCCCATCATTCAATGAATAATCACAATTATGTGGAGTTTTTTATTTATCAAAAATGTGATAAATAGACTAATTACCGCCGCTCATTACCAAATCTACTAGCACGATCATATCAAAACTGTTGATCGTTCCGTCTTCAAGCATGTCGATTGATTGGCATTCATAATAGGGGAGTCCAGCACCCTCAATAAGATCAGATAATGCTAGTATATCAGCCACATTAATTATAGGTGTGTAATCATCGCCGGAAGCATCACCATTCACATTTCCTAATGCATAGGCTATCTCATTACAGTAATCACAGACATCTCCAATCCCATCGCCATCTTCATCTTCCTGGGAAGCATTGGATATTGATGGGCAATTATCCTGAGTGTTAGGAATACCATCATCATCCACATCCTGGTCAAGATCCCTAACTACACTTGCAATCTCGGACTGATAGACCTCATATGAATCGAGATCTTGAACGATAGCAATGATTTTTAAGTTATCACCTACCCAGTTATCTGCAACCTGAAATGATCCACTGAATGTCTGTGTCTCACCAGGGCCAATTGTGATCATATTTTTATTTTCTTCATGAAAGGTTAGAAAATTACGACTGACGTTTCTAGTGTAATGCCATACTCCCGCAGAATTCCACCAGGATAAGATACTATCTTCAGCGACAATGACTTCTAATGCATTATTGGTGGGGGGTCTATCATTTCTGCTTTCGTCGGTCCATATTAATTCTATTTCATAGGACACTTCAGGGTCTCCGGATAAATATTGTCCTGTTATCTCTATTTCAAGAGGAGTTTCTTGTGAATAGTAATCTACTACCATAGGATAATATTCTTCATATCGAGCAGTCCATGGTACTCCAGCACCAACCACATCAAATATTCCGTTCCACTGCATATGAGGGATACCTCCAACATCATACATATTACCCCTTTGTGAATAGATATATCCTTCAGTGGTACAGTCATTCATATCACCACTTACTTCACCACATGCTACATAACAGAAATCTATAGAATCAGGCGTATAATTTGGGGAGTGCCATTCAACGGTATTAAGAATGTCGGGAAAATCTTGGATCAGGCTATCAATTGCGAAACTCGCATTCGGGCAGAATGTTCAGTTAATACCTGTAAAATCCTCCAGCCAGACCTTCTTGTTAGCTCTGGAAGCAGTCTCAACCATATCTCTGAGTTCATTGTATGCAATATCCTGGGGGTCCAGAATTTGGGATGATAAAGAGGAGAGTAGGAATGTTAGAGGAATGAATGAATAGGTAAATAAGATTTTTATTTTCATGATTTTTCCCCAAATAATTGAAATAAGACTAATCATTGGAATAATTATAATCAATATAATTATTTTAATATACGTTTTCTTTGATTTTCAAAAACAAAGTTCACAGTATAATATTTCAATTCAAGTTGGTTTTTTGTTTCCATGATGATGGGTAGATTATGATATGTGTAGATATTTATCATTATTCCTATTTATTGGGTTGAACTCAGCGCAGACCACTATTGCTGTTTTTGACTTTTCTAATAATGGAGTATCTACTTATGAAGTTCGTACTTTAACAGATAGGTTACGAACTGAGCTAGTAGGAATAAGTGATTTCATAATTGTTGAGAGAGGTAAAATTGATGAGATTCTTAAAGAACAGAAATTTCAATTAAGTGGCTGTGTTGATGATTGTTTATTGGAAGTTGGTAAGATTTTAGGAGCAAGCAGTATCATAATTGGTAGTATTGGCAAGGTTGGTAACATATACACTATATCTGCTCGAATGGTAGACGCCGAATCAGGTGAAATAAAAAAAGCAATTAGTTATGATTCCGATTATAATATCGGGAACTTACTTAAATATGGTATGCAAGAATGTGCCTATCGTCTGATGGATAAAAAACCACCTAAGATCAGAAATATAAATTTCACGAAACAAATATTTAAGGTCACTATGGTCTATTCTATTTATCTTATAGTGTTAGGCCTTTTACCAGTATCCCAATGATGAGAAATTATTTTTTACTAATTCTACTTCTACTTCTATTTTCTTGTGAAAGAGATCCTATCTTTGGCTTAGAAAGAGGATGGTTACGCCCTAGCGAAAATAAAAAGCTAGATGAAGATAATGGTGATAATGACACTGGTGACCACGATACTTCAAATATTGAATATTTCATTACAATTATTAAACCAAATGGAGCTGAATCTTGGACTACTGGAGATACGGAAGAAATTCAGTGGCTGAGTGATATACCTTTTAATCAAAAAGTAACAATTCAACTGTATAAAAACTCAGATTACCTAAGACTCATAGCTTCACAGATTGATAATATTGGCACATTTTCATGGACTCTACCATCTGATCTGGTAAGTGAAAGTTATTACCGATTAAGACTATTATTAGTTGATGACCCACAAATTGATGATTTCAGTGATGGACTATTTACGATCACTAATAATGATTCTGATGTTCTTGAAGATCCACCTTCTTACGATTGTAATATAGTCCACGAAACAACTGGAACTACATTTACTCTTATTGAGCCAACCCAAGACCTGTATAATTTTGAAGATACGTATACTGTAACACTTTACTCCGATACATACAGTGTGGGGCAACAAGGTGGCGTAATTCTTCGATTAAATGAAAATGTTGTGTATAATTTTGGTTCATGGTTAGTATTTGATTCAAGTGGTCAACGGAATTTTACTTTACCGGCAGAATCAGCTGAAATCTATCCATCAAACTGTTACACCATTGTTGTCATTGGGTATAATCAAGAAGATGAGTATGTATCTGAGCCATTTACAATTTATTAAACATAAAAGGTTATAAAACTGATTTAATGAATAGAGCCATCATATTTTTATTTCTGATACAGTGTTTATATTCGGATGATACTTTCTCTATTGTCGCGATTGATCCTATGACTGGTCAGGTTGGAAGCGCGGGAGCTTCATGCATACAGGGATCGATCATTATAAGCGATATTCATCCAGGCCTTGGCGCAATTCATACACAATCCTATTGGAATGCTATTAATCAGGACAGCGCTTCATCCTTAATGGAACAAGGATACTCACCGCAAGAGATTATTGATTGGCTAGTTGAGAATGATGCCCAGAATGATCCAACTATAAGACAGTATGGTATAGTAGATCTTATAGAAGGTGGCAGGAGCGCGGCTTTTACAGGTGAGAATTGTTCTGATTTCAAGGGGCATAAGATCGGAGACACCTATGCGATCCAAGGAAATATCTTATTAGGTCAATCAATTCTTGATAATATGGAAGAAGCGTTTCTAACACAATACGGTACATTTGAAGAAAAGTTAATGGCCTCATTAATGGCGGCTAACGTAGTGGGTGCTGATACAAGATGCACTCCATACGGTACCCCTTCAATTTCTGCGTTTATTCGAGTCTCAAACCCCGATAATTCTGAAGATTCTTTATTTATGGATATCAATGTGGATAATGCACCATTGACATTAAATCCTCTTGATTCATTGCATGTTTTATATTGGAATTGGAAAATAGAACACTATATTCTTGGAGATATAGATTTCAACAGAGATGTCGATATTATGGATATTCTATCTCTTTGTGATCACATAGGCAACTATCAACCGATCATGGACCATGCGTTTGAAGCATCTGATTTGAATTTTAATGGATCTATAGATATCACAGACCTTTTCCTATTATTGTACGAGATCATTGGAATTGTAGGAGCTTAGTATTATGAAATCAATACTAAAAACAAGTCTATTCCTCATTTTATTTCCTGCATTCATACATGCAGAAGAGATTAAAGAAAAATATATGGATACTTGCTTAAGGATAATATCTGAAGCTCTTTCAGATAGCACAGCCTATGAGCGCCTAGCCTATATATGTGATTCTTTTGGGCCAAGGCTAAGTGGTTCAACAAACTTAGAGGACGCTATCAGTTGGATCATGAAAGAAATGAGAAAAGATGGGATAGAGAATGTAAAAGGCGAGCGGGTGAAGGTGCCAACATGGATACGCGGGGATGAGTCTATTTCTATTTTAAAACCCTATAAAAGAGGTTTAACGATGTTAGGGCTGGGTGGCAGCGTGGCTACGCCTAAAGCCGGTATAGTGGCCGAGCTAATGGTTGTGAATGATTTTGAAGATTTAGAGCGAAGGTCTGATGAAGTAAAAGGGAAGATCGTACTATTTAATGCTCCGTTCGTTACTTATGGCGAAACCGTGCGATATCGATATTCAGGAGCAAGCAAAGCTGCTAAGCATGGAGCTGTGGCAAGTCTAGTACGTTCTATCGGAGATTGGTCAATGGATACCCCTCATACAGGGGTGATGGCTTACGATAATAATTATAAAAAGATACCACATGCTGCCTTGACCATGGAAGATGCGATGATGTTGGGGAGAATGCATGATCGAGGTCAAAAAGTGACATTGAAAATGAAAATGGATGGAAGAATGGCCGGCGATCGTTGGAGCAAGAATGTCCTAGGTGAGATAGTGGGTAGTACCTATCCAGATGAAATAGTGGTTGTCGGTGCTCATATAGATTCTTGGGATGTAGGGCATGGTGCTCATGATGACGCAGGTGGATGTGTAGCTGCTTGGGAAGCACTTCGACTGCTAAATAGACTGGGTTTAAAGCCAAAGAGAACCATCAGATGCGTTCTGTGGACAAATGAAGAGAATGGGGGTAGAGGAAATAAGGCATATCGGGACATGCACATGGATGAATTAAACAAGCATGTATTGGCTATTGAATCAGATGCAGGAGTTTTTGCGCCTGAAGGATTTGGATTCACGGGAAGTCAGGAAGCCAAAAAGATCGCCGAGGAAATACATGAGTTAATGATCACAATAAAAGCAAATAACTTAACTGACGGTGGTCGTGCTCCTGATATTGGAATTTTGAATGATGAAGGCGTACCTGTTATGTCATTAAAGGTCAATAATTCAAAATACTTTTGGTATCACCATACGCCTGCAGATACATTCGATAAAGTTGATTTTGAGGAATTTAATAAATGCGTTGCTGCCATGACGATCATGTCTTTCGTTGTCGCAGACCTTGATGAGCCACTACCTAGATAATATCACATAAATAATACATTTATTGTCATAAAATTAGATGAGTTTCATCGTTAAGTTTTCGGGCCTTTTTCCATAATAAAACAAAGAAAAATATATGAGCTCTATTAGTATCAGCGGCTATGGGGACGACCTTTCCGTAAATGGCATTAGAATCGGTGACCTCACTCCAGACGAACACGAAAAAATAGAAAAAGACATGGGTGGGCAGAACTATGCCCCCTTAGAGAATGTTGTAGTGTCTATGGTTAAAGATTCCTCAACTCTTATGGCTAGAAAACCCGACCCTGATGATGTAAGCAAATACATAGAGACCGAGCTTATTGATGGTTTGTGTTGTTATTCAGCCGTAAACCAAGGGCAATTAAATCAGACCATTGTCGATGCAGTTGTTAAGCACTTAGAGGAAGAAAAATTACCAACCGTACCCCGTTCCATACGCCACAAGTATATGAGTGCATTTCTACTCGCCTCAACCAGTATAACAGAGATGGATAAGGTTGTGCCGAAAGTAGCTGGAGTAGAATCTTGGGAGCTTACATTTAAAATATGCAGGCGCTGGGGTTATCATGTGAAAGGCATCAAGGATGACAATTGTATTATTGTAGGGGCCACAGGAAATTTTCATGGAAGATCTGTTGCAGCTGTCTCCATGTCTGACGATGCAGATTCCAGAGACGGTTTTGGTCCATTTGTACCTGGGATAGAGTTGGTACCTTATAACGATGCTGATGCACTAGAATCTTTGTTTAAGGAAAAGGGAGACAGAATAGCAGCTTTTATGGTAGAGCCGATCCAAGGCGAAGCCGGGGTCATTGTTCCTGATGAGGATTATTTTACCAAAGTATCAAAGCTATGTAAAAAACATAATATTTTATTGGCCATGGATGAGGTGCAAACAGGTTTCGGTAGGACGGGTGCAAATTTTGCCCATCAAATATTTGGTGTTAAGCCTGATATCATGGGCTGTGGAAAAGCCGCGGGTGGGGGTATCTTGCCCGTTTCATTTGTCGCTGGAAGAAAGGACGTTATCAATGTCCTAACGCCAGGAAGTGAAGGCTCTACATTTGGTGGATATCCCCTAGCATCTGTTGTGGGAACGTACGCTATCAAAGTTTTAGCAGAAGAAAAGCTAGCTGAAAATGCAAGAAAACAGGGTGGCTATCTTATGGGGAATTTGAATCAGATCAAAGATGATTTTCCAGATAAGATAAAAGAGGTAAGAGGTAAAGGATTGCTTACTGCATTTGAGATGCATGATGAAAAGCACCTTGATGGTCACACGGTATCGGTAGAATTATTAAATCATGGGGTCTATGCAAAAGAAACTCATCATTCCACAGTTCGCCTTGCCCCAGCATTAACAATAAACAACGAGCAGGTCGATCGTCTATGTGATTCGATCCATTCTGTGATAAAAGGTTTGTAATTATGGATTTTTTAAAAAAATTAGGTGTGAATAAAGAAAACTTTGGAGCCAGTTTAGGGCCAGGGGATTGGAGCACAACAAAAGATGCTGGGAAAATAGATTCTTACAATCCCAGCACAGATGAATTAATAGGGTCCGTATATCAATGCAATAAAGATGATTATAACAGAATAGTTAAAAAATCAATTGAAGCATATGATCATTGGCGGACTGTTCCGGCGCCAGAAAGAGGGCAGCTCGTCAGGCAATTAGGTGATGCCTTGAGAGACAATAAAGATGCGTTAGGAAGTCTTGTAGCTCTCGAGATGGGAAAGATCAAACAAGAAGGCGATGGTGAAGTTCAGGAGATGATAGATATTGCTGATTTTGCAGTTGGTCAGTCTCGAATGTTATACGGAAAGACAATGCACTCTGAGAGACAGGATCATCGGATGTATGAGCAATGGCATCCAATTGGTATAACGGGTGTGATTAGTGCATTTAATTTTCCTGTTGCCGTATGGAGTTGGAATGCATTTATAGCGGCTATATGCGGTAATACAACCATATGGAAGCCATCTTCATCAACTCCACTTTGTGCAGTGGCTGTCCAGAATATTTGCAATGAGGTTGTTGCCGCCAATGATGTTCCGAATATCTTTAGTTTGGCGATAGGAAGCGGATCTACTATTGGTGAGGCAATGATCAATGACCATAATGTTCCTCTCATTTCATTTACCGGTTCAACAAAAATGGGGAGACATGTTAGCAAGGTTGTTTCAGAACGATTTGGTAAGACCATCCTAGAGTTAGGCGGTAATAATTGCATTATTGTTGATGAGACAGCCGATATGGAAATGGTAGTACCTGCTGTTGTATTTGGTGCAGTGGGTACAGCAGGGCAAAGGTGCACCAGCACCAGGCGTGTGATCGTACACAAGGATAGGTACGATGAATTAAAGGACCGACTGGTAAGCGCCTACAAACAAGTGAATATTGGAGACCCCTTAGACCAAAATACACTTATGGGCCCACTTGTCAATAATTCAGCGGTAGAAGACTACTCTAAAGCGATAGAAAAAGCAGTGTCATCTGGAGGTGATGTCTTATATGGTGGAAGCACAATAGATGGAAAAGGTAATTATGTTACTCCGACCATTATTAAGGCTGAAAATGAATGGGCTATCGTTCAGGAAGAGACATTTGCGCCTATCTTGTACCTTATTTCTTATGATAACTTAGATCAAGCCATAGAAATGCATAATAACGTGCCTCAAGGGCTTTCATCTTCTATGTTTACGCTAAATATTAGACACGCTGAACAATTTTTATCCTCAGTTGGTTCTGATTGTGGCATAGCAAACATAAACATAGGAACCTCAGGCGCTGAGATAGGAGGCGCTTTTGGAGGGGAAAAAGAAACGGGTGGTGGAAGAGAATCTGGTTCAGATAGTTGGAAGCAATATATGAGAAGACAGACAAATACGATCAATTGGAGTAAGGAGTTACCACTTGCTCAGGGGATCGAGTTCAATATAGATTAATTATGAAGATAGATTTTAGCCAAACAAGAAATACCATCAGTCAGCACATGCTTGCCGATGGAATGAATCAGGTCATTGATCTAAAAAAAAGTCATGGTTCCTGGTTAGTTGATGGTAGTAGCGGTAAAGAATATCTTGATCTTTTTTCAATGTATGCATCGATGTCTGTAGGCTATAACCATCCCTATGTACTGGAAAATGTAGAACGCTTAACAGATGTATCCATAAATAAGCCTGCAAATTCGGATATCTATTCGCCTGAAATGGCATCATTTGTAGATACTGTAGGGAGAATATCACAACCCGATTATATGCCCTATGCTTTTTATATTGAAGGTGGCTCTCTTGCTGTTGAGAATGCTCTGAAAGCAGCCTTTGATTGGAAAGCGAGAAAAAACCTAAGCGAAGGAAAGAAAATTCCTAAGAATCTAGTTGTCCATTTAAAGGATTGTTTTCACGGTCGTTCTGGATATACGATGTCGCTCACTGATTCCCCAGACCCAAGAAAGGTTCAATACTTTCCTAAGTTTGACTGGCCAAGAATTACCAATCCTGCCATGGTTTTTCCAATGAATGAAGAAAATACAAATGCGGTAATAGAGTTGGAAAAAAGATCTATTGAGGAATTAAAAACCATTCTTCATAAAAACCCTGATGATGTAGCCTGTTTGATCTTAGAGCCTATTCAAGGTGAGGGTGGAGACAACCATTTTCGCTCTGTGTATTTTAAAGCACTAAAAACCTTATCTTTGGAAAATGATTTTCTATTGGTCTACGATGAAGTACAGACCGGTGTTGGCATCACGGGTGAAATGTGGGCTCATCAACATTTTTGTATGCCAAAATGTGATAACGATTGTCAGATACATTGTAAAGCAATTGAACCGGATATAATTAGCTTTGGTAAAAAAACACAATGCTGTGGAATATTTGCAGGTAATAGGTTGAACGAGGTTGATGATCATGTATTTAAGGAATCAAGCAGGATCAATTCTACATTTGGTGGTAATTTAGTAGATATGGTAAGATTTACAATATACCTAGAATTAATAGAGAAAGAAGACCTAGTGGGTGCTGCATCTTCTAATGGTGATTATCTCTTGAGCTGTTTATCAGACCTGCAGGATAAATATAGCGGCCTAATGAGCAATTCAAGAGGAAAAGGTCTTTTCTGCGCTTTTGACCTTCCAACACCAGAACAAAGAGATAAGCTTATAACTGCTATGGAAGAACTTGGTGTGCTCATTCTTGGTTGTGGGCACAGGTCTATTCGCTTCCGACCCCATTTAAACATAAAAAGAGGCGATATAGATATTGGTATATCCATGATAGGAAATGCTCTGTCTCAGCTATAATTGTGGAACATAAAAACGGTAAGCTTTACCTAGTCTCGACCCCGATCGGTAACTTGAAGGATATTACGTTTAGAGCAGTAGAAATACTTGAGAGTGTTCCACTGGTCGCTGCTGAAGACACAAGGCATTCAAAAGTTCTATTATCCCATTTCAATATCACCACACCCCTTATAAGTTATTTTGAACACAATGAATTTTCAAGGATCCCTAAACTTATGGATCACTTAAAAGGGGGTAATGACCTAGCTGTTATAACTGACGCAGGTACGCCAGGTATATCCGATCCCGCTTATCGTCTAGTTAGAGAGGCAATAACTCTTTCTATCACTGTAGAGTCATTACCTGGACCCAGTGCATTTCTTGCAGGTCTAACTTCATCAGGCTTACCAACAGATAGATTTATTTTTGAAGGTTTTTTACCTCCAAAAAAAGGAAGAAAAAAGAGGATGCTATCAGTTGAGAATGAAGAAGCAACACTAATTTACTATGAGTCACCTAGCCGTTTATTAAGAACCTTAAAGCAATTGAAAGAGACCCTAGGAGATAGGCCAGCTGTCGTTGCTAGAGAATTAACGAAATTGCATGAAGAAATAAAAAGAGGAACTCTTTCTGAATTGTTTACGTATTTTGATAAAAGGAAAGCTAGAGGTGAATGTGTGATCTTAGTTGGGAAAAATGATGAAAATGTCTACTTCTAAAAGGGGAACTTTCATTTCATTTGAAGGAATTGATGGTTGTGGCAAAAGTACACAGGTTAAAATGCTCTTAGAAAAATTAAATAAAGAAGGCATAGATTGCTCATTTGTGAGAGAACCTGGAGGTACGCAAGTATCAGAAGAAATAAGAAGCGTCTTGCTAAAAAATCGCGAAGAAAATATGTCCTCTAGAGCGGAAGCATTGCTTATGACAGCAAGCCGTGCACAGTTGACAAAAGAAAAGATAAAACCTGCATTAGACATGGGTGTTTGTGTCATAGCAGATCGTTTTAAAGATTCAACCTTAGCCTACCAGGGAGGTGGTAGAGGCATTGACATTGATTATCTATTGGAGTTAAATAATTTTGCTACTTATGAGTTAGATCCAGACATAACAATTTTGATTGACATTTCTTCTATTGACGCACAAAATAGAGCAAATATTAATAATCCAGATAGAATAGAAAATGCGGGTGCAGAATTTCAAGAAGAGGTTAGAAAGCTATACCTGCAACTTGCCGATCGTTTTCCTGAACGTTTTCTTAAGATTGACGGGCGTGAATCCATTGAAGTAATCCATAGTACAATATGGGAAAAAACTATAAATTGTATTAATGCTAAAAAGTAGAAGTAAGATATTCTTTGTTCTGCAAACTGTGATCATTTGTGCACTATTTGCCAATACTGGAACTAATGATGTATATAAGCAGGTACGTAAAAATCAGTCCTTGATCAATGACGTTTATCGTCAAATAATTACAAACTATGTTGATCAGATAGATATAAATGCATTTACCAAAATGAGCATTAATAACATGTTGTTGGATCTTGACCCATATACCGTTTACATGGAAAATGAAGAAAAAGATGGCATAGAAATGCTTACAAAAGGGAAATATGGAGGAGTTGGTATTCAGATAGGGCTTAGGGAAAAAGAACTAACTGTTATCAGTCCAATTGCTAATTCTCCAGCAAAAAGGGCAGGAATAATAATAGGCGATAAAATAGTAAAAATAGATGATTTGGAAACCGCAAACTATTCAATTGATGATGCAGCAAAACTGATCAGAGGTAAAAAAGGAACAGAGGTCAAACTAAGCATCAGACGATTTGGAGAGGAAGATCTGATTGAATTTCTTTTGACAAGAGAGAGTATTCCCGTTAAAGATATATCATACTCAGGGATGCTTGATGAGCATACCGGGTATATCAAATTAACGAGGTTTTCTCGTAATTCTGATAGAGAGATGAGAAATGCATTGGAGAACCTGATCGCGCAAGATATGTCAGGTTTGATCTTGGATCTTCGAGATAACCCTGGGGGGCTCTTAAACTCAGCAGTCAATATATTAGATCTATTTACCGAAAAAGGGCAGTTGCTCGTTTTTACTGAGGGCAAGACTGGTAAGTCTGATAGAAAATACTATAGCAAACAAGATCCTCTTGTACCAGATGAAATCAATATTACAGTTTTGGTAAACCAGGGGAGTGCTTCAGCAAGTGAAATTATAGCAGGAACCCTGCAAGACCTTGATAGAGGCGTAGTCATAGGTCGGTCAACTTTTGGTAAAGGATTAGTTCAAACTGTTTTTAACCTTGATAGAGAACGTTCCATAAAAATCACAACAGCTAAATATTTTATACCCAGTGGTAGGCTTATCCAGAAACCTGGATATTTGCCTGAAGAGATACTAGCTGACACATCAGCACAAGATACCATTTTCTATACTAAAGGTGGTAGAGAGGTTTCTGGAGCTGGAGGTATTACTCCAGATCACGAGGTTGAACTAGATAAAATACCTCCCATACTTGCTGCGAGCTGGAGGCAAGGTTTATTCTTTAATTTTGTGCAGAAAAATAAGATGCATTATTCAACATTTGATGAAGTTGAAAGCGATACTAGTATTCTAACAAAATATGAAGAATATCTATACAGCAATGATCTGAATATTTTCATGAATGGAGAAAAGAATTACATGAGTATGAAAGATATGTTATTTGAACTTGATTCAACAAGTATTCAGATACAGGGCGCTCTCGATATCCTGGATTCATATTTTGAGCAGATTGCGATTGCGCAATTTGAAAAAGAAGAAAAAAAACTACGTCACTGGATCTTAGTAGAATTTGCTGATTATTACGAAGGAGTAGAAGGGCGTACCAGGATATCTTCAAGAGAGGACCTGGACGTATTAAAGGCATTAAGTATATTGCACGATCCCGTTGCATATGAAAGTATATTTTTACCTCAATAGACTGTTTTAAAATATCCATTTAATAACATTTCAATATCTATGTAATTTTCCTATATCGTATTATGGGCGATTAGCTCAGTTGGTTAGAGCGCTACGTTGACATCGTAGAGGTCGGCGGTTCGACTCCGTCATCGCCCACATTTAATTATGGCAGAAATAATAATAACACTACCAGATAATTCGACCAAAAGCGTTCCGCTTGGTTCTACTTCTCAGCATATTGCAGACCTTATTGGCCCAGGTTTAGCTCGAGCAGTTGTAGTTGCTAAAATTGATGGTGAATTAAAAGATCTAAATGCTCCTATTATAAGGGATTGTAGTGTTGAACTATTTACTGGGGATACACCTGAGGGGCATGATACTCTATTACATTCTACTGCTCATTTAATGGCGCAGGCAGTAAAGGAGTTGTACCCTAACGCAAAAGTGACCATTGGTCCCACCATTGAAAATGGATTCTACTATGATTTTGATGTGGACGTCTCTTTCTCAGATGACGTTTTATCTAAAATAGAAAGCAAGATGCGAGAACTAGCAAAGGCTAGTCAAGAGATACATAGACATGAGATATCTGCAGGCGATGCAAAGGCACTTTTCAATGATATGGGAGAGGATTATAAGGTCGAAATTATTGATCAAATAAACCCTGATGATGTGATCACTACTTATAAACAATCTGAATTCACAGATCTCTGTAGAGGTCCGCATGTTTCAAATACATCTAAGATCAAACACTTTAAGCTTTTATCTACCTCTGGTGCTTATTGGCGAGGAAATGAAAATAATAAAATGCTCCAACGGATCTATGGTACTGTCTTCTCTACTAAAGGTGCATTAAAGACTCATTTGCATAATCTAAAAGAAGCCAAAAAAAGAGACCATAGAAAACTTGGTAAAGAGTTAAAGCTTTTTGCTTTTGATGATGAGGTAGGGCCAGGCCTTCCCTTATGGTTACCAAATGGTGCCATAATGATAGAGGAATTAGAAAAACTAGCCAAAGAATCAGAAAGGTTAGCTGGTTACGAGCAGGTTAGAACTCCCCATCTCACAAAAGGAACATTGTATGAACGATCTGGACATCTAGAACACTACAAGGATTCAATGTATCCAGCTATGGATGTTGATGGTTTTAAATATTTTGTGAAGCCGATGAACTGCCCACATCATCACAAGATATATTCGTCATACCCGCGTAGCTATAGAGATCTACCGCTACGATTAGCAGAGTATGGCACTTGCTATCGATATGAAAAATCAGGTCAATTATTCGGTTTAATGAGGGTTCGAAGTCTTCAAATGAATGATGCCCACATATACTGTACTAAAGAACAGTTTAAAGAAGAGTTTTTAGCAGTCTGTAATATGTATCTTCAATATTTTGATATATTTGGTATTGAAAAGTACTCTATGCGTTTGAGTCTCCATGATAAGAATCAGCTAGGGAAAAAATATGTAAATGAACCTGAATTATGGACCGAAACAGAAGAGTGGGTTAGAGAAGCTCTCATAGAGGGTGGTCTAGATTTTGAAGAGGTTCCAGGTGAAGCTGCATTCTATGGTCCAAAAATTGATGTTCAAGTTTGGAGTGCTATTGGCAAAGAATTCACGCTGGCAACTAATCAAGTAGATTTTGCAATACCTGCCAAATTTGATCTTAGCTATATTGATGAAAAGGGTTCTGACAATACTCCGCTATGTATTCATAGGGCACCCTTAGGGACACATGAAAGATTTATTGGATTCCTTATAGAGCATTTTGGGGGTAATTTCCCACTTTGGCTTGCACCTGTTCAAGTAGCAGTCCTTCCCTTATCAGATAAATTTTTAGATTATGGAAATAGAGTTGTTAAAGTATTAAAAGAATCAGGAATACGAGTTAAATTAAACGACCGCGCTGATAAAATAGGATCAAAGATCAGGCAGGCTGAACTTGAAAAGATCAATGTCATGCTTATAGTTGGCGAAAAAGAGGCGGATAAAAACTTCGTTTCAGTCAGAAAGCGTTTTGAGGGAGATATGGGTATTATACCTTTAAAAGATCTCAGAGACCAACTATTAGATGATATAAAATATAGGAGACTAACTCATAGGAAAAAAACAGAAGCAACGGCTGAATGAGGATATTACTTCTGATGAAGTACGGTTAATTTCGGAAAGTGGCGAGCAGTTAGGCATTGTTGCCATCGAAGTTGCATTAGATAAAGCTAGAGAAGCAGGTCTTGATCTCATGGAGATTGCGCCAAATGGTAAGCCGCCAGTTTGTAAGATCTTAAATCTCGGAAAACTAAAATACGAAGAAAAAAAGAAACAACAACAAAACAAGAAGAAACAACATGTTATAAAGGTCAAGGAGATTCGGTTAAGACCTAGAATCGATAATCACGATCTCATGACCAAGTTAAATCAAGGAAGAAAATTTTTACTTGATGGAGCAAAATTAAAAGTAACTCTCATGTTCCGCGGCCGTGAAATGGCCAGGATTGATTTAGGGAAAGCAGTTATGGAAAGAGTACTTGAAGAATTGTCTGATGTGGCAGAGGTCGAAAAGGATATTCCTTTGGAAGGGCGTCGCATGTCAATAATCCTTAACGCAAAATAGGAGTGCAGGATGCCTAAAATGAAAACAAGGCGCGGAGCCGCCAAACGTTTTAAAGTAACGGGCTCCGGCAGAATAAAACGAAACAAAGCAAACCATAGACATATGCTCATACGCAGATCGAATAAAGCGAAACGCAAAATGCGACAACCAGGTATTCTCGCAAGTGCTGATCGTAAACTCGTGAAAGCAATGTTGGGTATCTAAAATAACGGAGGCGATAACATGCCAAGAGCAAATAGTTCCGTACCACGACATCGTCGTCATCGGAAGATCGTCAAGCAGGCCAAAGGCTATTATGGTGCCCGGAGCCGCACATATAAATCTGCAAAAGATGCAGTGACAAAGGCGGGGCTTTATGCCTATCGTGACAGACGTCAGCGTAAACGACAGTTTCGCAGACTATGGATCACTCGTATCAATGCAGCATGTCGGCTCAACGGTACCACGTATTCAGCTTTTATAAACGGTCTTAAGACAAATGGTATTGACTTGGATCGTAAGATTCTTGCCGATATGGCGGTCAATGATCCGCAAGCCTTTACCTCGCTGACATTATCAGTTAAATAGTACAAATGTCAGCATTAAAACTAATCGAGACGGTCAGGAATGAGTTCCTGGCCGAGCTCGAGGATGTTGGTGAAGATCTAAATCAGATAGAGAATTTTCGTTCTACATATCTAGGCAGAAAAGGTAAGGTTGCATCACTATTCTCCTTAATGGGAAAAGCTTCAAATGAAGATCGTCCCGCTTTAGGAAACTCACTCAATGAATTAAAAACTGATCTGACCACTTTATTTGAAAATAAAGTAGCAGAGGTAAACTCCTCTAAGCAAAAGGCGCAAGACGATTCCATTGACTTATCTCTTCCCAGTAAGCAGCAACGCCTTGGCTCCATTCATATCCTAGAGCAAACTCTATCGGAGATAAAGGAAATTTACCAGTCGATAGGTTTCCATGTTGCCTACGGACCTGAGGTAGACGACGATTATCATAATTTCACAGCATTGAATATTCCGGAACATCACCCGGCTAGAGATATGCAAGATACATTTTTTATCGACCCTGAGACTGTTTTAAGGACCCATACATCAAACGTGCAGGTACACCTTATGGAAGAACAAGATCCACCTTTAAGATATATTGTTCCTGGTAGGGTATATCGGAACGAAGCAATTGGTTATAAAAGCTACTGTCTCTTTCATCAAGTAGAAGGTATCTATATCAATGAGAGAGCATCCTTTGGCGAACTGAAAGGTTGCTTAGAATTTTTTGTAAAACAAATGTTTGGTCCAAAGAAGAACATGAGATTTCGACCATCCTATTTCCCATTTACAGAGCCAAGTGCTGAAGTAGATATATGGGATGAAGAGAGAAAACAATGGATGGAAATACTAGGTTGTGGTATGGTTGACCCAGCTGTCCTTGAGAACGTAGGATATGACCCAAGTCGATTTCATGGATATGCATTTGGTATGGGAGTAGAGAGAATAGCCATGCTCAAATATAAAATAAATGATATAAGACACTTCTATAGTGGTGATGTGAGATTTTTGGAACAGTTTGTATGATCATATCCTTAGACTGGTTAAAAGAGTTTGTTGACATCGATGAATCTCCTGATCAATTGTCAGATTTGCTTTCAGGCATAGGGTTGGAAGCAGAAGCTACATCCGTTCCAACAGAAATTCCTGGTGTCATTATTGGAAAGGTTGAAACAGCTGAAAAGCATCCAAACGCGGACAAATTAAAATTATGCACGGTCAATGATGGAAAACAGGTTCATCAGGTCGTTTGCGGTGCCCCAAATGTTGATGCAGGACAAACAATAGCATTCGCTACAGTCGGTTCTATACTCCCAGGAAAATTAAAGATAAAAAAGGCCAATATACGTGGCGTGGAATCATCAGGAATGATATGCTCAGAACGTGAGTTGAATTTATCAGATGAACATGAAGGTATAATGGTGCTACCAGATAATCTTGAGCCTGGAGATGACTTTGTTTCTTCATATGGATACAAATACACCTCAGTAGAGCTAGATATAACTCCTAACCGCCCAGATGCATTTTCGCATCAAGGTGTGGCCAGGGATATCGCATGTAAGACCAAAAGATATTTTAAACAGATATCCGCTGAACCAATCTCGGAAAAAGGTAATGAATCCATAAATATATCTATGGAAGACCATCAAGACTGTCCTAGATATATTGGAGGTATTGTAAAAAATGTGAAGGTTGGACCAAGTCCAGACTGGTTGGTTGAGAGGCTTAAAGCGGTTGGACAGCGAAGTATAAATAATATTGTAGATATATCTAATTATGTATTAATGGAAATGGGCCACCCCACTCATATTTTTGATCATGATTCACTGAAAAACAAGTCTATATATATAAGAAGAGCAGAAAAAGGTGAGACGCTGACCACACTAGATGACCAAAAACATAAACTAGACAAAAGACACCTACTAATAACAGATGGTAGTGAACCTTTGGCATTGGCAGGTGTAATGGGTGGTGCAAATACTGCCGTGTCTGATCATACTACTAAAGTCCTAGTAGAGAGTGCTTATTTTGACATGGTCACTATTAGAAAAAGTGCAAAAAGTCTTTCCATGTCTACAGATGCTTCAAAACGATATGAGCGGGGTGCAGATCCTAATGGCTGTGAAACAGCATTCTGGAGGGTAATAGGCCTTTTAGAAGATATCGCAAATGGTGAGCTCTGTTCTGAAATGATCGATATATATCCATCTCCGATAAAAAAAGAAAAGGTTAATCTAAAACGTAAAGAATTAGATCTAGTGTTAGGAATCAGTATAGAGGATGCGGCTGTTGATACAATTTTTAAAGGTCTAGGTATCCATTCAGAAAAGAAGGAAGAAGGCTGGGAATGTGAGATTCCTACATACAGACCTGATATTTCTCGTGAGATAGACCTTATAGAAGAAGTTGCACGTATCTATGGATTTGATGAGATCCCAGCAGATGAGTCGTTATATGGTTCCTTCAGGTATACACATCCAGATCCTGAAAAATATCTTGACGATATAAGAAAAACCCTTGCAGGGTGTGGATTTCATCAAATCTATGCCAATTCACTTCAAAATGAGAATGAGGCTACTCTTACCGGATATTCACCTGTAGAGATGATGAATCCACTTAACGTTGAGATGGGTTATTTACGCACCTCGCTTCTTCCAGGTTTATTAAAAGCAGCTGATCATAATTTTAAGCATAGTATACAAGACCTGCGCTTGTTTGAGCTGGGACACGTACACATACAGAAGGATAAAGGATTTGAGAATATCTTTGAGAAAAAATATATATCAGGAGTGGTTTACGGTAACTATAGAAATCATTCTGTTCATTCTCCTAGCTCAGAAGAAGATCTTTTCACTCTTAAAGGGTATTTGAATTCGTTATTCGTTCAAAAGCTAGGCATGAGATTAGATCTAATTAAAGGAGATAGCGCAGCTTTTGATCATTCAAGGGTTGTCGAGATTAACAGGCAAAAAGTAGGTGTAATGGGCAGAATATCAAAGATATGGATAGACTCTATGGACCTTGACCTAGATACTGTCTTTGGATTTGAAGTAGACCTAGAACCTCTTAAACAAATGATCAATAAGAAAAGAAAATTCAAAACGATCAACCCGTACCCAAAGATTACTCGTGACCTCAATCTTGTTATGCCTATAGAACAGGAGGTGGGAGTTCTATTGGAACTCTTTACAAGAAAAGGTAAAAAATTAGTTACTAATGTTAAGCCGGTAGATATATTTTTAGATGAGGATGCTATTGGAAAAGGAATGAAAAGCGTCACCTTTTCTATCTCATTCCAAGACTCTTCAAAAACACTTGAAGATAAAGATGTAAATCCCGTTATTGATGAAATTATCCATGTTGCTGAAAAGAACTTTCTTGCTAAATTAAGAACATGAAAGATGTATCATTACTAAATGAACTCGAGTTGAAGGTCAGAGAGTTGGTTTCATCGCTAGAGCGTGAGCGTGAAAAGAATGCTCAGTCAGAAAAAGCAGTTCAGGAATCTCAAAAACTTTCTCAGATCGAGGAAAAAGTAAAAAATCTCATGAATCTATTAGACCAATTGGAGAAAGCATAATATGGCGGAAGAAAGCAACCAGGTCCAGATATCTATTTTTGGACAAGAATACTCTGTCAAAGCACCAGCAGATCCAGACTATATCAAGAAAATAGCTGAATATCTCGATGGAAAAATGAGAGAGGTCCAGTCTGGTTTCTCGACCACCCAGTCCTCCACCAGAATTGCTATTCTTGCCGGGATGAACATTACTGATGAATACTTCACGGCGAGACAAAGTGATGAATCTGGTAGCTCTGAGGCTGAGCAAAAGATCTCTTCGTTGATCGAACTCATAGACGATTCACTCTAAGAGAATATTTCATCTCAAATGTCTGATCTGTTAGTCCTTTCCGGGAAAAAAGTTAGTAGTGTGGTCTATCAGGGGCTTTCTGATCGGATTCAGACGCTTAAAGAAAAAAATATAATACCTGGCCTTGCTGTAATCCTGGTTGGTGAAAATCCTGCTTCAAAAGTATATGTGCTATCCAAGACCAGAACCTTCAAGAAACTCGATCTTTTCACGAAAACATATAGACTCTCCAGCGATATTAGCCAGGATGAGCTTCTGCATCTTATTACTGAGTTAAATAATAATCCCTCTTATCATGGCATCCTTGTTCAACTTCCTCTACCAAAACATATAGAAAGTGATAAAGTGATCAATGTCATTGACCCTAAAAAGGATGTTGATGGTTTTCATCCAGAGAATGCTGGTTTATTAGCTATTGGAAGGCCAAGATTCATACCGTGTACCCCTAAAGGTATCATGAAGATACTTGGACATTATGAAATTGGACTTAATGGAAAACATGTAGTGGTGGTGGGTAGGAGCAACATAGTTGGCAGGCCAATATCTATATTGACCAGTATGAAAATGGATGGAGCAAATGCTACTACAACACTCTGTCATTCTCGAACGCCCGATATCGAGAATCATACAAGGTCTGCTGATGTAGTTATCGTAGCCCTGGGAGTGACTGGATTTTTAGATCATAGCATGATCAAGGAAGGTGCAATTGTTATAGATGTGGGAATCAATCGTATAGACGCTGATAATGATAAAGGTTATGAACTTGTGGGTGATGTAGACTGGTCATCAATAGAAAAAAAGGCATCTGCTGCCACACCCGTTCCAGGAGGTGTTGGACCTATGACAATAGCTATGTTAGTTGAAAATACTGTAGAAGCAGCAGAAAAATTATAGTTAATCCCTCGTTTATTTTGCCCATGCCAGCTGAGTAAGGGTATTATATACTCTTGGAAGGTTTTTATACTCCACCTCTCCGCATTTGTACAGTTGAAAAAACCTACTTATATGGGCGGGGGTATGTATGCACAAATAATTACAGAGCTAGGTTTTGTATATTTACTTATGTCTGTAATGCTTAAACTTTTTAAGAAAAATCAGAATGCACTAATAAAACTTGGTGCAATACTTTCAGTTTTTAATTTCACAGGGTTATTCATTCTAGAGGATAATATTCTACCGATCATAATAGTTATTTGGTTGTTTTACTATTTAAATAAACAGGGAGGATTATTTAACGACTAGAATCATCAAAAGAAAATCATTAAAATCACTTTTTAAATGGTGCCTCACATTCGTGTGGTTTTTTGTTTGTGGGATGATGGGTAGATTTGGGTGAGGAGTTAATTATGAATAAATATGCAAAGATTTTTCTCTTGTTAAGTACTATCGCATTTGGTGGGAAAATAGATATTGGGGAAAAAATACCAGATTTGAAAATTAAATTAATGGATGGGACTATAACATCCTTCCATAAATTAGTAGAGGATGGGCCATTAGTAGTAGATTTTTGGGCTACTTGGTGTGAGCCCTGTAAAAGTATAATGGAATTTCATAATCAATACCATCGGGAATATTCCAAAGAAGGATTTAAGGTGTTGATGATAAATATGGAAAGAAAAGGTTTTCTTGAAAAAGTAAAAACTTATTTGGAACAGAATGATTTTCAATTTTATGTTGCCATAGATCAAAATAATACATTATTCAACAGATTTTCTGAGAAGCAAATGCCAACAGCAATACTTGTTGCAAAAGGCGGCGAAGTGAAGTGGATAAGAAATGGTTATATTGCTGGCGATGAGGCTGAAATGAAAAATCAAATTGATATTCTATTAGAAAATAATATTGAATGATTAAGATTAAACTTTAATAAGGAGATTATTATGAGGAAATATATATCAACTATTTTATTAATTGGATTTGCTTATGGTCAGATAACATATTCAGGTAAGGGTGAAGTAGTGGCTGTAAGGTTTTTAGAACTTAAAGATAATGTAAATGTCAAAGACTTTGAGAATTTTGCTTTAGAAGAATACAATCCAAGTTTTAATAGAGTTGTACCAGGGTCAAGAAATTTTATAACTAAATCAGACAGAGGTATAGATGTGGATAGTTATGCGCTAATAATTACTTTTGATTCACAAATTGTTAGAAATGCAATGATTCCCGAACAAGGGACATCTGACTGGTTTAACACGATCATGGAAGAAAATGGATTAATGTCTTTATGGAACAAATTAGGTACTTATGTTACTGAAGAGTCTATGAGTAATTATAATGACTTTGTAGAATTAAGATAATTTTTCTGAGATTAAATATATAAGAACCCACATTCGTGGGGTTTTTTGTTTGTGGGATGATGGGTAGATTTTAGTTATGAGTTACAACAATATTTTATTAATTATAATATTCATTCAATTAGGCTGTTTTAAAAAACAATCTGAAAAAGATTTATTAAATAAAGTTGATTCAATTGGATATTATGGTAGCCATCCTAGTAAAGGAATTATCTATGATGTCAATGACTTGTTATTGTCAGCTAGTGAAAGTTTAGGGCAAAAGCTTTTAGTAAATGGAATTATCACTGAAGTTTGTCCAATGCGAGGCTGTTGGCTACAGGTCAAAGATTATAATTCAGATTCAAGTATACGAATCAAAGTCACTGATGGTGAAATTGTATTTCCATTATCAGCAAAAGGTAAAAATATTATTGCAGAAGGAATATTCACCAAATTAGAATTGTCTGAAAAACAGGCAAAAAACTGGAAGCATCATTTAGCACTGGAAAAAGGAATAGAACTTGACACATCTAGTATCGTTCTATCGGCAAGTGATTTCTATGAATATCGCTTAAACTCAAATTCTGCAAAAATATTTTAGAAATATGTACAATTCCCACTACAGATACACTGGTCAAACATTAGTAATAGAGGGGGTTCAACCTGCTATGGGAGTAACGGGTTTATAGCCTGTTCGTGGGTTCGAATCCCACCCTCTCCGCACCTTTCACGAAGAGAAAACCCCCGTCATCAGGGGGTTTTTTTCTTTGTTTTATATAGCAAAATTATGGGTGGAATTTGGATTGGGGCCCATTTGGGTCCCACTTCAAATTCCCATTAGACTTTTGCAAGGTCATCAGAATTAAGAAATCTGACCTTTGTGTGGACTATTTAGCCCCACATTCGTGGGTTTTTTTGTTTATGGGATGTTGGGTAGATTTGGAAATGCGCAGGTATATTATTTTACTTTTGATTACAGGCATTGTATGGGCACAGACTGATTTTGATAAATTAGTTTTGAAAGATAAGACTGTCTATACTGGAACATTGATAAAATTTGATGATGATGAAATAATATTTAAAGCTTTACCATCTGCAAAAATGTCTATCAGTATTAAGGATATTAAAGAACTGAAATTATCTGATGGTAGAAGTTTGATTGAGAATGGCGTTATCTTAGCAAATAATGAAAAACATATAAAAAGTATAAGAGATGGTAACTACTTTTCTACAATTCAAGCTGAGAAAGCCAAAAAAAAAAGTAATTCTACCATTCAAGAACTATTTATTAAAAATATGAAAGAAAATGGTTACAAAAAAAGAAAATCCGAGATTCAAAAACCAATGAAAAATTCTACTCTGACCTTGAAAGATAAGAGCATATATACTGGTGCATTGGTAAAATATGGTAATGATAAAATAATACTTAAAGTTCTTTTACCACCTGGCACCTTACCATCAACAGTCTCTTTAGTTAGTTCACGACCAACGAAAGTTCCTTTAAATAGTTCCCGCATGTTTTCTGCAAAACTGTCAATAAATATCAGTGAGATTCAAGAACTGAAATTATCTGATGGTACAAAGGTTTTTGAAAATGGTATTTTAATAGAACCCGAAGAACAACTTAGAAAATATATTAAAATGGGAAATATGAAAGAAAATTCAAAATATATTATAAATTGCTGTATTCTAATTTTAATCTTGGGTTACATTGCATTTTTATCTACTGATATTGATTTGGGAGGGACGAGTGGACCCTGGCCAGGGGATGGGGCGACTGTGGACAGTTGACGGGTAGTTTTGCTAGTGAAGGATTTTAATTTGGTTAAAAAATTTATACATCAAGCCCCATATTAGGGGGTTTTTGCTTTAAGTCTAAGATTGGTCTATTTAGGAGTAAAAAGGGCTGAAATGGAATGAATTCACTGGACCAGTCACTGGCTTTATTTATTGTGATAAGGTTATATTTACAAAAGGAATCAAATTAAGTTGTTACAAATATTTATATGAAATCCATAAAAAATAAAATAGAAGAACTAAAACAAATAAATCTTGAGAGTTTTGATATTGATACATTACTTGCTATGCAGTCAGAGATTAAATCCAAACAAAATAATTTATTTGATGAAATAGAAAAGATTAGTCATTCTATAAAGGGTGCTAAGGTATACAAAGAATTTTATGGTGAGACAAAATTATTACCAAAAAATTTCACGACTCCATTAAGAAGAGTTGTCTCAAAGCAGCGAGAAGTCAGAGAAATTCAAAGATTTTACAATAGATATGAGGAAGAAGATTCAAGATTAGAGAAAATAATCCAAAGGAAAAAATTAAATCAAAAACAAAACACAATTACAGGCATAGCAAGTTTTTCAAAAATTAAAGACTACATTATTGCATTTTTAATCTTTATTGTTCTTGGATTGTTATCGTTTGAAACAATGAATGAAAACTTAAGTAAAAATATTCTGTATAATATTTTCCTTATTGATGCAATATGTTGCCTATTCTTCCAATTGAATTTTTGGATAGAACTTTACCTCGCTAGATCAAAAAAATGGTATCTCAGAAACCATTGGTTAGATTTTGTAACCTCAATCCCCATTCCAAGTTATGAACTCGCAAGAACTGGTAGGGCAATAAGGTTATTTCGACTATTAAGAATTTTAAGATTCTTGAGAATTTTTAAAATTTTCAAACTTGTTTCATTTATATGGAAAGGGATGCATACCATATCTGAATTATTTGATGTCAAATTAATGAAAAGAACTTTTGTATATAGTTTTATTCTTTTGGTTATGGGCGCATTTATAATTACTTATGTAGAGCATAATAATAATGTTGGAGGGATTGATAATTACAAAGAAAGTTTATGGTGGTCATTTAATGCAATAGTAACAGGAGGTTTTGCAGATATACATAATCCACAGACGACTGGGGGTATGGTTTTGACAACAATACTTGTTTTCGTTGGTATGGTATTAATTAGTGTCTTTACAGCGACTTTGACTACCCTTATGGTAGGTGATGATAGCAACCAATCAACTGATAATTTAAAATTATATGTTGAAATGAGATTAAATAAAATTGAAAAAAGATTAGATAAGATAGCCAAACATTATGAATCAATTGAATAAAGTGAATTTAAAGAAGACTCAAGCCCCACATTCGTGGGGTTTTTTGTTTGTGGGATGATATGTAGATTTAGATATGATTTGTATTTCTTGTTCACATAAATGGAAAAGAACCAAAATAAAAGAATACTTTTCCTTTTTATCTAATTGCCCAAGTTGTGGTAGTCGCTTTGTAGCAAGAAATGATATGGTTCTAGCGATTTACACTTTCTTTAAGAAAATTATATATAAATCCTAAGTTAGAAGCCCCACATTCGTGGGTTTTTTTGTTAATTGGATGATGGGTAGATTTGGTTATAAAAAGGAAAAACTATTCCAAAAGACTAAAAAGATCTCATTAGTGCGTTAAGTGCGATAACTGGGTTAATAATAGCATATTTATTAATTTATTTTAGTTAAAAATAATTCTAGTATCAGTTTACTTGAGTATAAGCAAAAGTAAGTTAATCTTTAATTTTTCCTAGCGTCAGTTTTTTTATTTGAATAAAAACCATTAATTTTGATTTTTAATTATTCAAAGGGATTAATTATGAAAAATTTAATTTTTATGTTTTTAGCTATCACAATTTTTTTCGGATGCGAAGAAAAAGAAGATTCAAATGATACTCCAGACTTTAATTTGGTAGGTAACTGGAATGTCAATCTTGAGATTTTTGAAGGTAGCTCTGGATGTAATGGCTCTCCAGATTTATCTTTATCTGGAACATTAATATTTACTGAGACCACTATCACAACCTCAATGAATTATATGGGTTATAGTTATAACGCAAATTTTAACTATACCTTAAACTCTTCCAATAATGAAATAAGTATGTCATTAGATAACTCCTTACAGACTTTCACTAATTGTTTTTCTGGTAACGATACTTATGGTCCTTGTTCGACCTGTGGTTTTTATGATTCTGAGGAAGATGCTCAGGGTGATTATGATTGCATAACATGTCCTGAAGGATATGAAATTGATGTCTATTTTGATGATTGTACAGGATATTGTGTGCCAAATGGTACTGCACAGAACCCAATATCTGACTCTGATTGTGTTTCGCCAAATGAGCCTCAAGTTGGTAGCCTGGAATTAGACGAAAGTAGCGCTACAATTGAGATGTTAATGGGTGTAGACGATGATTCTTATTGTGAGAGGTGGAATCTTACCAGGGCAGATTAAAATCAAAATTACTATTGCGTTTCAAGCCCCACATTCGTGGGGTTTTTTTTCTTGGATGATAGGTAAATTGTAATAGAGGGAATATCATTAAAAAATTATTATCTATTATATTATTATTAGTTTTTGCTTGTAACAATTCCAATCCTGTGGATTCTTCAAAACTTGTTAAAAGAGGAGGATTGGTTTATCATTTGAAACCTAATTCTCTATTTCATGGGAAAGGTGTCAAGATTTCTGATACTCCATTTAATGGAAAAGCAGTCAAGCATTATTCTTCAGGGGAAGTACAAATTAAAGCAACCTTTAAAGATGGTATAACTATCCAGTTTTCTTACTTAGGGATAGATGGCACTGTTTTGGAAAGTTCAGAAATCATTGGTGACACTAAGATAGAATCCAATTGGAACATAAACGGTCAAAAATATTTTGAAAGAAGAACAATAGGTGGTACCATTATTTCTATAAAAAGATGGTATGAAGATGGTACAATACGCCAAGAACCTTTTGATTGGGAAAAGAAAACCGTTCAAGATGAAAACTTTTATCATGATGGTAAAAGACCTCTGAATTATATTATAAAGAAACCATTAGATAATGTTGAAAAAAAAGACGTATTGTTTTTCATGCACGGTCATTCAGGCCATATATGGTATTATGAGCCTCACATGATAAATCAATTTGATGATAGTTATATAAAAATAATTCTTCAGGCCCCTTACGAATTATCACTGGGCTCAAATGAATGGACCTGGTTTGATTTTCATATTCCTTTTCTTGGTGATACTACTTTTAATGAGCAACAAATTAATGAGAGCTGTGAAGCAATATTATTTAGTATTGATAAAATCATTGAAAAAGAAAAAATTAATCCTAGAGGGATATTCGTTGGTGGTAATAGCCAAGGGGGAGTCATGGCATGTAAGATAGCCCTTGAACATCCTGATAAAATAGATGGATTTATCGCTCATAACACATTTCTACCTGTTGTTTACCAAACTGCAACAGATAGATCTAAGTATACTTCCTTAAAAGGACTAGTGATCAATGGTCAATACGATACCACAATAAAACCGATTAATTCAACACACATATCAAATACGTTTCTTAGTTTAGGAGCAAAAATACAATTGAAAGAATTAGAAATGGGTCACGAATTTCCAAAGTTATCAAGAGATGTGATTAATGAATGGATGGCCCTTAATAATTAATATTTAGGCATTCTCTATTTACGAAATGGGTACATTTTAATCAGATATCTAGATAAGGGAGCACAAGTGCCTGAATCCCTTCCTGTTCACAGTTCTACAAATGAAAAACCCAACTTTTCTGGGGTTTAGTGTGATATTGGTCCATTTAGTGGTAAATAGGGCTGAATTGGACTGAATTCACTGATTCTGTCACTGCAGGTTAAAGTTTATTAAAACCAATTATTTAATAAACTATTTTTTCGAGATCTTATAATCATTTAATGTGCCTCCTATTACAAGAGCAGAGGAAATTATTATAAGATTTTTCAAAATGTATTGTCCTTCTAAGGTTAATCCAAATGGAAAATTGGTAAAACAGACTTCTGGCAATAGTACTAAAGGTAGAAAAGTACCTGGCATTTGGACAAATAATAAGAAAATTGAAACTCTAATTAATGGTTTGTAGCACATTGTTAAACCTATAACTACTTCCCACCATCCAAGAAATTTTACAAAACTCATTTTATCTTCAAACCAGTATACAGTATTTGCGACCAAATCTTGTGCAGGGCTTATACCAAGAGGCTTCAATAGTCCAAACCATATAAATATGGTTCCTACTGAATATCGCAGAAAAAGAATACCATATGTATTCATAGTTCTAGATATGAAGTTATCTATATTTTTTAAATAATAATTTTTATCCATATACATCTATAAATTAAAAACTGCTTTATATAAATAGAACAACATCAATCTCTAAATTGGTGGGGTTTTTTGTTTGTTGGATGGTGGTTAGATTTAGGATAAGGAGACTTTATGAAGAAATATTTATTATCTATTCTGTTATTATTTTTTTCTAATTTATTATCAAATTCAGAATCAAAATCAAAAAATGAAATTGATTTGTGGACAGTTTTAGAAAAAAAATTAACCATTGATTACGCAAATGATTTTTCAAGTCAAAATGTTGAAAAATTCATTAGTTATTTTGCACCAAACAGAAAAATAAATTTGTATCAATATGGAAAAGAATTAACAGGTGAAAACAATAATGGTAAGATTATCAAACTTTATAATGGGAATATAATTTCATCATTTATAAGATTAAGAATTCCTGCAAAAATAATGGCAAAATCTCTATTTAGTAGGTTGAAAAAGCAAAGCTATAAAGAATCTAAAATTGAATTATTAGGAATATTAATAGAGGATAATTCAGTAATGGCATATATAAGATTTGATAGAATAAATAACTCTGAAGACATTTATCAATCCGGAAGAGGTGTTTATAGATTAATAAATATTAATAACGATTGGTATATAACTGAAATGAGGACCTATGATGATGATGATAGTGTAGATACCCTGATTGGTTATGATAAAATGTTGAAACTAAAAGCCGATTAATATAAGATAATTATAATCAGAATTAAATATCTTCTCAATGACATACAAAATACATAAGTACTATTAAGTACTGTAATGTTGAAGCTGGACAAAAACTGGCTTGGCTATAAAAATAAGGGAGAACTCGATAAAAATGAACCTTTAGAATCAAAAACATTATTTAAAAATTTGCTTATAGACAAAGATTGGTCTGTATTTTGGTAAAAAGTGCTGAAATGCATTTAATTCACTTGAACCGAAACTGGTTATGTTTTTTACTAAAATGTCACATATACTTACTGTTAATAATTAATAGATTATAGTATTGAAAATTGTGATGTCTCAATTTTTTAGTGATAATATGAGTTTTATATTTCTTTATATCAGACTCACTATAAGTTGAAGATGTCAAAAATAAAGGATCTAACAATGAAAAAACTAATTCTATTCTTATTATTTACTTCATACTCATATTCTGCAATTACATTTAACAAGACCATGGCATATGGGAATATCTCTGGAAATGCAGTTGAGGTAAGTAATGGGTTTGGTCTTGATTTTGATATTAATGATAATATGAGTTTTGGTTATGACACCATTTATGGGATGATGGTCAAAGCAGGCAATCTACCTGCCGGAATCACTTTCAGGTTGGGTATTAAAGATAATGATGGTACCACCTCTGCTCTCACTGGCCTAGGTTACGACTGGTGGAAAGGAACAGGTAAAATTAATACAACTTTGGGTACATCTATTGACTATTTGAAAAGTGCAGATAATGAAGAGACATCCATATCAATTAATTTAAGATGGGGGTTCTAAAATAGTTATCAAAAAGAAAATTGATAAAAAGGATATTATCATATGAAAAAGATTAGTGTAATTATTTTGCTATTATCTACAATTATTATTTCAAGAGATATTTCTCCAGTTATTTCCATTAGATATGATCAAATTGACAATGATATACAAGTTACAGATGCCATTGGGTTACAATTTGATTTAGGCAAAAATAGGTTTACTGGATTTGACACTGATGGCATTGACTATAGGATATATACGGGTTGGAGATTTGGAAAAATTGGACTTGGTCACGATGGCGTTAACCCTGAGTATACAATAGGTGCCACTTATGATATAATTGATAATATTGCTCTAGATCTAGAATTTATTATGGCAGATGATAATTCAAATAGTATGAGAATGGGTTTGAATATTAATTTTGGAGACATACAACCAATACCTGAAAATTAAGCATAAAAAATTTTATGCCAGCCCCACATTCGTGGGGTTTTTTTTTGTGGGATGATTGATAGATTATTTTAAAGATGATGAACATAAAAACTAAATTTCCCCCTCCTTTAGTTGCATTAACCTTTGGTTTTTTAATCAATTATACAAAAAATATATTTCCCAAAATCGAAATTGGGTGGGGAGATGTTTTTGGTTCTATCATTATAATTTTTGGCATAATCATTATTTTATCAGCAATTATTTCATTTAAAAAATATAAAACTACAATTACTCCATTAAAACCTTCTAATGCTACAAAATTAATAGTCAGTGGGGTTTATAAATTCTCAAGAAATCCTATGTATTTGGGTTTATTATTAGTGCTGTCTGGAATTAGCACTATACTAAACCCAATTGGAGGTTTATTCTTAATTCCATTATTTATTTTATATTTAAACTTCTTTCAAATTATACCGGAAGAAAATGCTTTGATTAACTTATTCAAAGATGAATTTTTGAAATATAAAGAAAATGTAAGAAGGTGGATCTGAAAACAGAGTATAACTTTGTCTAAAGATATACTGGTCGAATAATTATTGTACATAAAATTCTGAAATACAACCTCGGATATTTTTTAAATTTAAGGAAGAGGTATTAATTGAAATACAGTTTAGATAAATATATTTCTTTTCATAAGAAAAATGGTGGAACAGGAAAATTATTCAATTTCAAACTCATTAGTTACAGCCAGGGAAAACTTGAACTTGAAGGCGAATTTAATGATTTTTCTTTAAATCCTGATGGTTCAGTTCAAGGTGGTATGATGACAGCAATGCTTGATGATGTAACAAGTTTACTAATTATAATTGAAGCTAAAGGAAGAGTATATCCAGCGTCTACAGATTTACATACTATGCATCATCGACCTCTAATTAAGGGAAAGGTTAAAGCCAGAGCATCAATAATAAAAAAAGGCAAAAAGATTGCAACTACTCGAGGTGAACTTTTTGACGAAGAGGGTCAAATAGCAACTACTTTGATGCATACCTCTTATCTCATTGAAAAACCAATTAAGTACAATTAATCTCTAATTAATCCATACCCACATTCGTGGGGTTTTTTGTTTGTGCGATGATGGGTAGATTTGGAAAAGGATATTCTATGCGATTTATTTGTATTCTATCATTTATAACTATTACTAATGCTGCTCAAGTTACTTTTATTGTTGATATGTCAGAAGAGACAGTGGTTGCAGGACAGGGAAACTATCCTGCAGTATATGTTTCAGGATCGAATTTAAATGGCCCCAGTGGTATTGAAATGACTGACAATGGGGATGGGACTTGGGGATTGACAACTGAACTTGAATCTGGAGACTACACATACAAATTCAGGAATGGATATTATGATTATTGGGATGGCCCAGGTTGGGAAGGTGATAATGGTCTCATCGATGGTGGCTGTGCTGTTGGTGAATATTTTGACAGATTAGTAAGTGTTGGTGATAGTGACATAGTAGAAGGAACTTTTTGTTTCGGAAGTTGTAATGAGATCTGTGAAAGTGGCTCCCTTGAGTATACACTCATTTGGAATGATGAGTTCGATGGTAATGGAGCGATAGATTCTTCAAAATGGTTTCACCAAACACAGTTACCAAATGGTTATAGTTGGTATAATAATGAAATTCAACATTACACAGATCGAGTAGATAATTCTTATGTCAGTGATGGTACATTAAAAATAGTTGCCAAAAAAGAAACATATACTGACCAAGGACAGACTAAAGAATACACATCGGCAAGGCTAAACTCAAAATATGCTCTTACATATGGTAAAGTAGAGGTGCGAGCAAAACTACCTGAAGGAATTGGAACTTGGCCTGCTATTTGGATGCTAGGGCAAAATATAAATGAGCCAGGAGCATATTGGCAGACCCAAGGTTATGGGACAACATCATGGCCTTCCTGTGGAGAAATTGATATTATGGAACATTGGGGAGCCAATCAAAATTATGTTCAAAGTGCATTACATACACCTTCTAGTTATGGAGGGACAATTAATCATGGTGGCCAATATATTTCAAATGCGACAACCCAATTTAATATTTATTCGCTTGAGTGGACTTCAGAACAAATGATTTTTAGTGTTAATGGATATGTCCACTATACATATACTCCTGAAACTCAAAATTCTGAAACTTGGCCCTTTGATTCTCCTCAATACCTGCTGATAAATATTGCAATTGAGCAGAGTATTCAATCAAGTTTTACTGAAACTGAAATGGAAATAGATTATGTTAGGGTATACGAAGCCTCAACACTATCGATTCAAATAGAAACTGTATCTAATACTTTTACCCTAAATCAAAACTACCCTAATCCGTTCAATCCATCAACTAACATATCTTATTCAATCTCAAATGGAGAACATGTAAGTATCAATATATTTGATGTTAATGGTGGTAAGGTGATAGAAATATTAAATGATTATAGATTTGCAGGTACCTATTCTATTGATTGGAATGGACAGAATGAAAGAGGTTTACAAGTTTCTGCAGGATTATATCTCTACAGTATTAAAGCAGGGGATTTCCGACAGACCAAGAAGATGATACTTCTTAAATAGTTTATTGATTCAATTCCCACTATAGATACACTGGTCAAATATTACTAATAGAGGGGACTCAGCCTGCTAAGTGAGTAAGGGGTTTATAGCCTCTTCGAGGGTTCGAATCCCTCCCTCTCCGCAGTTCTACAGTCGAAAAACCCTACTTATGTGGGGTTTTTTGCTTTAAGTCTAAGATTGGTCTATTTAGTGGTAAAAAGTGCTGAATTGGACTGAATTCACTGGGTATACACTGGTCATTTTTCCAAGGTTTTTTGTTAGTGGGATGATGGGTAGATTTGTGTATGGATAGATATTTACCATTAGTGCTTTTGCTTGGGTTTGTTTTATGGCGATGTGATAGTTCTAAAGAAAACAAGACAACATATCATCCCCACAAGCTTGATACAGTACCATATTCTGAATCTGTACAAGTTGGTGATATGTTGTATATATCAGGTCAGATTGCCAATGTTGATGATGATTATAACAAAATTGTTGAAGGAGGAATCAGGCCCCAAGTAAATCAAACAATGATAAACATCCAAAATATTTTAAAGAAGCATAATGCAACTATGGATGATGTTGTCAAATGTACCTGCATTCTTGCAAATGGCAATGATTGGGGGCCAATGAGTGAAGAATATGTGAAATATTTTAAAAGTCATAAACCTGCAAGAACAACTTTTGGTGGTGCAGAATTAGGAGATGGTATTCTGGTTGAAATTGAGTGTATTGCTAACCTTAAATAGAGCCCCACATTCGTGGGGTTTTTTGTTAGTGGGATGATGTTTAGATTTAGGCAAGGAGAATATTATGAGAAACTATTTATTGACTGCATTATTAATTTTTCTTTGGAGTTGTGAAAATGAATCAACAGAATCAAAGGACCCAATAATTGGTACTTGGACATTAGAATCAGTTTGTACTTATTCAGACTCCAATTGTACTGGTGAATGTACAGATGCTACTAGCGAGTATGGACCTGCTGGAAACTTTTCTATGACATTTGATGAAGACTTGACAGGAGTAATTGAATATCAGAATAATGCGACAGATAACTTTGGCTGGAGTGGTTCGAATCCATATATACTAACAGGTGAAGGAGATGGAATTAGTCTATATCTGTATGGTGATGCATTAACATTTACTACTCTTGATAGTATATGTATTCAATACAATCTTTCAAAATAACTTTACCTATTTATAAACCTCAATCCCCACATTCGTGTGGTTTTTTGTTTGTGGTATGATGGGTATATTTGGTTATGGGAAAATATTTATCATTACTTCTATCCATTGGTTTAGTCTTGGGAGAAAACGACAAACCATTAACTATTGAAAGTCTTTCTTGGCTAACTGGTAATTGGGAGGGTCCAATTGGAGAAAATTTATTAGAGGAGACTTGGCTACCACCTCGTGCTGGTACTATAGTTGCTCTAGTTCGTTCATCAAATGAATCTGGTACCAATTTTGTTGAGATAATAATTATAAAAGAAATAAATGGAACTCTTGAACTCCAACTTCAACTTTTTGATGATTCATTAAAACCGATTAATAAGAAGCCACATAGTTTTGAATTAACAAAAATTGAAAACAATTATATATCCTTTAAAGGTGTGAGCGCTGGCGCACATAAAACTCTAAGTTA
>CACEUX010000011.1 GCA_902562835.1 uncultured Fidelibacterota bacterium | reverse complement strand
TATTTGGTTAAGAAAAAAGAGAAAAGGTGCAGTAAGATTTATTTATCCACAAAAAGGTGAAAAAGCTAAAGAGTTAAGAATTACTAAGCAAAATGCACGGTTGCTGCTTGGTGAGTGGATGATTAACAGGAAAAAAAGAAAAGATTTGGTCCCAAAAATTCTTGAGCAATTAAAAGATGACCTGTCCCTAGAAATACCTCCTCGTAGAATTGAAGCTTTCGACATTTCTCATCTTGGAGGTACTAATACGGTAGCGTCTTTAGTATGTTTTATTGATGCTCGTCCAAGGAAAACAGAATACAGAAAATTCAATATAAAAACAGTTGAGGGTATAGATGATTTCGCAGCTATGAGAGAAGTGGTTTATAGGAGATATAAACGTGTAAAAAACAAAGACAAGCCTACACCTGACCTTATTTTAATCGATGGTGGTAAAGGTCAACTAAGTATGGCAGTATCAGCATTAAGAGAATTAGGTCTTGACTATATTCCTGTAGTTGGACTTGCAAAAAGATTAGAAGAGATTTTTGTACCTGGAAATTCAGATTCACAAATTATCCATAAGTCGAGCCCGGGATTAGCACTCTTAAAAAGAATAAGAGATGAAGCTCATAGATTTGCAGTAACATACCAAAGACAGAAAAGAAATAAGAAAATGATCGAGTCTGTCTTTTCAAGTATCAAAGGCATGGGTAAAAAAAGACAAGAAAAGTTGCTAATAGCTTTTGATGGACCAGAACAAATATCAAAATTGACGCCCGAGGTGATAAATGCAGAAACTGCAATACCTATTAAAATAGTTAAAGAAGTAATTAAGATAGCAAAAACTATCTAGTCTAAATTACTTTGACTAATCATATATAAGTCTGCCATTGACCGTCGACGGCAAATATGGGTAAATTAGCCAATATGGCAGAATTTAAAATGCAATCTGAATTTTCTCCTCAAGGAGACCAGCCTGGAGCGATTATATCATTGGTAAATGGTGTAAATGCGGGTGATAAGTACCAGACCTTATTAGGAGTAACTGGTTCGGGTAAAACATTTTCTATTGCAAATGTTATCCAAGGTGTTCAAAAGCCTACCTTGATCATGTCTCATAATAAAACATTAGCGGCGCAGCTATATGGTGAATTCAAACAATTATTTCCAGATAACGCAGTTGAGTATTTCATCAGTTACTACGATTATTACCAACCTGAGGCCTATCTGCCAGTTACAGATACATTTATTGAAAAAGATATGTCCGTTAATGAAGAAATAGACAAATTAAGGTTGAAGGCAACTAGTTCTTTAATGTCTCGTGATGATGTAATAGTTATTAGTTCTGTTTCTTGCATCTATGGTATTGGAAGTCCAGATGATTATTCTAAAGGAACTGTAAAAGTAACTAAGGGTGAGATTCTTGATCGTAGATCATTTTTAGCAAAATTAGTTCACATTCACTATGCTAGAAATGATAAGGTTCTGGAAAGAGGAAATATACGTGTTCGTGGTGATCTGATTGAAATTTATCCAGCTTATCAGGATTCATGCATTAGAATTGAACTGTTTGGTTCTGAAATTGATGAAATAAGCATGTTTGATCCACTGACTGGAGAAATTAAAGAAATAATTGAAAATATAGTCATTTTCCCTGCAAAGCATTTTGTAACAGATAAAGAGGCCACACTCAGAGTGATCGAAGAGATTCGTAGGGAATTAGCTGAAAGGCTTGATTTTTTAAGAACTAATCACAAACTACTTGAGGCTCAACGTTTAGAGCAGCGCACTCACTTTGATATTGAAATGATGATAGAACTTGGTTATTGCTCAGGAATTGAGAATTATTCTAGATTTTTTTCTGGTAGAAAGGTTGGAGAAAAACCATATACCCTTATTGATTTTTTTCCTGATAATTACCTTACTATTTTGGATGAATCACATGTTACACTTCCGCAGATACAAGCCATGTACAACGGAGACCGTGCGCGAAAAGAGACATTGGTTGAGCATGGTTTTAGGCTACCCAGTGCCTTGGATAATCGTCCACTAAAGTATGATGAGTTTCATTCAGCTCAAAATCAGGTAATTTTCACATCTGCCACTCCTTCAGAAAGAGAATTAAACTTATGTAAAGGAGTAGTTGTTGAGCAGGTTATTCGTCCGACCGGCTTACTAGATCCGCAAGTTGATGTAAGAGAGTCTAGAGGTCAAATGGATGATTTGGTTGGTGAAATACGTTACAGAGCTAAAAAAAAGGAAAGAGTCTTGGTAACCACTTTGACCAAGCGAATGGCAGAAGACCTTACGGAATATCTTTCTGGACTGAACATACGTGTCAGATACCTTCATTCCGAAATTGGTACTTTGGAAAGGGTACAAATTCTTCGTGAATTAAGAATTGGTGAATTTGACGTTTTGGTTGGTATAAACCTTTTAAGGGAAGGCTTGGATTTACCAGAAGTGAGCTTAGTTGCTGTTTTAGATGCAGATAAGGAAGGATTCCTTCGTTCTAAGAGTTCATTGCTACAAGTAGCTGGTCGCGCTGCGAGAAATGAGACGGGCTTAGTCATACTTTATGGAGATAAGAGGACTGAAGCTATGAATCATTTAATTGAAACAAGTCAAGAGCGTAGAGCTATACAAAGTAGATTCAATAAAAAGAATAATATTATACCTAAGACAATTCATAAATCAATTGATGATATAATGGGCAGTACATCTGTTGCTGATACAATGAAAGATAATGATGAAAATTATATTCCGGTAATGGACATTTCACAGATTAGCAATGAAGATAAAGAGGTGATTTTAGATGAACTTAGGAAAGCTATGTTGAATGCAGCTGAAGAATTAAAATTTGAAAAAGCAGCAAAGATACGTGATGAAATATTAGAATTCGAAAAAGATCTTGGCATTGCTGTAACATGATATACGTAGCCAAAATAAATAATTACAAACCTTTATTTTTAAAAATAATACAATTTATTTTTTAAAATATTAGGAGATTTAATGATATGGTAGATTTAGATAGACTTCAAAAACAATCTGGAATAATTGGGACATCTGATGGCATTAGTCAAGTCTTAGAAATGATCTCTCAAGTAGCTCCAGTAGATATTTCTGTTCTTATTACTGGGGAGTCAGGAACAGGGAAAGAGATAGTGGCAAAAGCTATTCATAAATCTAGTAAAAGATATAATGATTCCCTAGTTGTTGTGAATTGTGGTGCCATACCGGAGGGGATAATTGAATCAGAATTATTTGGGCATAAAAAGGGCTCATTCACGGGAGCGGGGTCAGATAGAAAAGGATACTTTGAGGAAGCAAATAAGGGTACCATATTTTTAGATGAGATTGGTGAAGCTCCTCTTGAAACTCAAGTCAAGCTTCTTAGGGTTCTAGAGAGTGGGGAGTTCATGCGGGTAGGAGAAGCTAAAACTCGAAGAACAGATGTCAGAGTTATTACAGCAACAAATAAAAATCTATCGGAATTAGTAAAAAATAATCAATTCCGACAAGACCTATATTTTCGATTAAAAACTGTGAATATTCATATTCCGGCACTCCGTGAACGTGTTGAAGATATCGGTCCATTTATTGAGCGATTCGCATTGGAGTTCACCCGTTCCAATGACATCGCATATCGTGGGTTTATGCCTGATGCAGTTCGGATAATGAAACAATACGAATGGCCAGGTAATGTTAGAGAATTAAAGCATTTCGTTGAGAAGGTGCTTGTTTTAGAAAGAGGCGAACGAATAACAGCTCAAATCGTTGAAAAAGAATTGATGGATCTAATGCCATTAAGTTCCAATCATAACCCTGCTTTACCAGTTGTTATAAATAACCCATCAGATAGAGCTGAAATAGATTTAATTCTGCGTCAACTCTTTATGCTAAAACAAGATACTGAGTTAATTCAAAATATGCTTTTAAATAATAACAATCATCATTCACCTGAAGCTACTTCTTATCCTAATGTAAATTCATTGGAACATGGAATTTCTTTACCTCAAAAGTCTATGGAGATTGTTGAGGATGGATATCGTTTCATTCGTGATGATGCAATTGGAGATATGTTATTAAAAGACCTTGAGAAAGAGGCCATCAAGCGTACCTTAAAATATTTCAATAATAATCGAAGAAAAGCAGCGCGGTCACTAGGCATGAGTGAAAGAACATTATATAGAAAAATTGAGGAATTTGGCATCGAACCAAAAATCAAAAAAAGTAAATGAGACTGTGAAGTATTTCATTATTTTGAGTCAAATATTTTTTATCTCTTGTGGGTTTTATTCAATGGCAGGATCTATTCCGCCTCATATTAAATCTATTGCTATCCCATTGATGGACAACCAGACAGCTGAGTTTGGTTTAGCCGAAGATATTACTGATGGAATCATTGAGCAGTTCAATGATGCAGGAATACTTAGGATATCTGATGAAAAATCTGCTCACTCTATTTTAAAGGGTACAATTAAAAAGGTTAGTGAAGGTCCATATACATATAGTAAACAAGAATCTGTTTCAGAATATAGGTATAAGATTGATGTAAAAATTGAGTGGTATGATATTTTAGAAGAAAAGAACATTTTTGAAGGTGTATACTCTGGTTTTGGAGCATATGGTTTAAGTGGTGATATTGGTTCTGATGGAATTGATAATGATAATGATGGTAAAATAGATGATATGGATGATGATGAGTTTGGAGAACCAAGAAGTTTTGCAACAAATGTAGCTGTTAGTAAAATTGCAGAAGATATTTTAAATGATATTATGACAACCTGGTAAAGGAATTAAAATGAAGACTGTAACGATTAATCAATTAAGTGAATATGAAGGTCAAGATGTAGAATTAAAAGGATGGGTTTATAATACTCGTAATGTTGGCAAGCTTTGGTTTATCATCTTTAGGGATGGTACTGGGCTATTGCAAGGTGTTGTAGTTAAAGGTGAGGCCACTGATGAATCATTTTTACTAGAGAATGATTTGAACCAAGAAGATTCTATAATTCTTAATGGAACTGTACGCAAGGAACCTAGGTCGATTGGTGGCTATGAATTAGGAGTAAAAGAAATTGAAGTTGTAAAACATGTCACGGATGAATTTCCAATCTCACATAAGGAGCATGGTGCAGATTTTTTAATGTCTAATAGACATTTATGGCTTCGATCTAAACGACAAAATGCAATAATGCGGATTAGACATCAGGTTGTCAGAGCCATAAGAAACTTTTTTGATAACAATGGTTTCACACTTATTGATTCTCCAATATTTACTGGCAATGCGGTAGAAGGTACTACAACACTTTTTGAAGTCGATTATTTTGAACGGTCTGCGTACCTAACTCAAAGTGGTCAATTATATCAAGAAGCTGGAGCAACAGCCTTTGGAAAAACATATTGTTTTGGTCCAACTTTTCGTGCCGAAAAATCAAAAACTCGTCGTCATTTAACTGAATTTTGGATGGTAGAACCAGAAATGGCGTATGTTAACCTTGATGAGAATATGACATGGGCAGAGAATCTAGTAGGCTATATTGTAAAGCAGGTTTTAGCAAATTGTGAAGTAGAATTATCAACCCTCGAAAGAGATATTGACAAATTAAATGCAGTAGTACCTCCATTTCCTCGAATGACGTATGATGAGGCAGTAAACCTTCTAAAAGATAACGGTAGTGATTTTAAATATGGCAGCGATTTTGGAGCGCCAGATGAAACCCTATTATCTGAAAAGTTCGATAAGCCAATCTTAATTCATCGTTGGCCCGCTGAAATAAAAGCATTTTATATGAAACGTGATGAGCATGATAGTGACCTTGCCTTAGGTGTAGACATGATAGCACCAGAAGGATATGGAGAAATAATAGGAGGTGGACAAAGGGAAGATGATTTAGATATATTAGTTAATAGGATACGGCATCATGACCTTCCACTAGAACCTTTTCAATGGTACCTTGATCTAAGAAAATATGGTTCGGTGCCTCATTCAGGTTTTGGGCTTGGTTTAGAAAGAACAGTTGCTTGGATATGTGGTACAAAACACATTCGCGAAACAATTCCTTTTCCCAGAACAATGTCAAGGCTTGAACCTTAAAAAATAAACTGGGAAATTGAATCTGTTGTGAGGATTAATTCGCTGATTGATGTTGTCAATAAATTAAAGGAGGATATAAAATATGTATAAGATACATGTAATGATATCTGGAGATGTTCAAGGTGTGTGGTTCAGGGTTAGTGCTCAAGATAAAGCTAATGAATTAAAATTAACGGGCTGGGTGAAGAACCTTTTTTCTAATGCTGTTGAGATTGAAGCAGAAGGAAAAAGAGATGAATTAGCTATTTTTGCAGGTTGGCTTACAACAGGTCCTCCAAATGCCACTATTGAAAAGATAAGCGTTGAGTGGGAAGAATTGCCTGAAAGGCAATTCTCTTCATTTGAGATACATAAATGAACATTGCTTTATGCCAAATAAATACGACCGTAGGCGACTTTGATCATAATTACGGTAAAATTTTAGATAATTATTATAATTGCATTAATAAAAATGCGGACATCATTATATTCCCAGAATTATGTATATCAGGATATCCTCCTCAAGACCTTCTCTTTCAAGAAGGATTCATAGAAAAAAATAGCAAGGTTTTAGAAAATATTGCAAGAGAGTCCAAAGTTCCGCTCATCATTGGGTATATTAGAAAAGAAAATTTAAATATATATAATTCAGCAGCTGTTTGTTATGATGGTCAGATACAGTCTACTTATGACAAAGTACTTTTACCCACCTATGATGTTTTTGATGAAGAACGTTATTTTACAAGTGGCAAGCATCCTAAAATAATAAATATACCTTTTAAAGGTGCTCAACTAAAGGTAGGGGTACAGATATGTGAAGATTTGTGGGACCAAGAATATGACTGTAAAGTAAGTAGGATACAAAAAGCGATGGGGGCAGATTTTATAGTAAATATTTCAGCTTCACCTTATCAACAGAATCGTTTACTTAAAAGAAAAGATATCATTTTAAATAAAGTTCAAGAAACGGGTTTACCATTTTTTTATTGTAATGCAATTGGAGGACAAGACGAATTAATATTTGATGGTCAATCTTTGGCATTTTCTGAAAAGGGCATTGTGATTGGCTATGGTACCGCTTTTGAAGAAGAGATAATAATGGTTGATCTTAGATCAAAAAATAAGATTGATATCAAAATTCAACCTCGCGAAGAAAAAATGTACAATGCACTCTGTCTTGGGTTGAAAGATTATTTTTTGAAAACAGGTCACAAGGAGGCAGTCTTGGGTTTATCTGGTGGTATAGATAGTGCATTGGTAGCTTCTATAGCAAGTGACGCTTTGGGACCTGAGAATGTTCATTGTATATCACTTCCTTCAAAGTTTTCTAGTGACCATAGTCTATCAGATGCAAAAGAATTAGCCATGAACCTTGGCTTAGATTACAGAATAATACCAATTCAAGAAGCTGTGGATGAATTAGAGTTATTATTACAACCACATTTTCTAGGAATGCAACGAAATGTAGCAGAAGAAAATATCCAGTCTCGAATAAGAGGTGATATACTAATGGCTCTTTCAAATAAATTTGGTTGGATGGTATTATCGACTGGAAATAAAACCGAGTTGGCATTGGGCTATTGTACATTGTATGGTGATATGAGTGGAGGGCTGTCAGTAATATCTGATCTGAGTAAATCTGATGTTTATGCATTGTCTAATTGGATTAATACCATCAAATCAGATCGAATACCTTTAGGTTCGATAAAGAAAGCTCCATCAGCAGAACTGGCTCCAGATCAAGTAGACCCGTTTGACTACGAGATTATTAGCCCTCTGGTTGATGCTATAGTTGAAGAGGGGAAAACTGTAAGGGAATTGGTAGAGTCTGGCATTGAAAAAACTATAGTAAATTCGACCTATAACAGAATCAGGTTAAATGAGTATAAACGTAGACAAGCAGCCCCTGGTCTTAGAGTTTCGGCAAAAGCCTTTGGTATGGGAAGACGGTTTCCAATAGTAAACCATTTTAAATCATAACCTTTATGAAAAAAATCATATTATTTTTCTTTTATTCTTTTGTAGTCGGTCAAGATACAAAACCATCGGAATTTTGGAAACAATATGACCAAAATGAAAAAATTGCATTCATTAATGGAGCTTATGGTGCTTTAGCTAAATTAAAGGCACATCATAAAGTAGAAGTTCGTAAGCAATACCTTCATGATGATAATTGGGTTGAGCCTTATTATATTGAACGCTTTTATGATATTGCAGATGAATATCTATCTCATGAAGTTGGTTATAACATCAAAATAATTGCAATGCATTTGGATGCGTTCTATACAAACTCCGATAATTTAAATATCCCAGTTATGGAAGCTCTGAGGGTTGTATCATTAATGCAAGATGGAGAACAAAAAATTGCAAATGCCCGTCTATTGCGTGCTCAACAAAAATATAATAAATAGATCCGGAGATATATTATTTTAATTGAAATTAATAGATTAAATGATGATCAAATTAAAAAACTCGAAGTATTTTCATGGCCAATATGGTCATGTGGAGTATCAAAATTTCCTTGGACCTATGATCAAAAAGAATCCTGTTTTATTTTAGAAGGTGAGATTCTCATTATAACTGATTATCAGACTATAAATATTAGAAAGAAGGATTTTGTTATTTTTCCAAAAGGACTATCTTGTAATTGGAATGTAAGCAAGCCTGTCAAAAAACATTATATGTTTGAATAATATCAATTTCTTGATTTAAACAGCATATTAAGACCTTTATTTTCTTACCATGAATTCAGAACTAATAAGAAATTTTTGCATCATAGCTCACATTGATCATGGGAAATCAACTCTTGCAGATCGTTTATTAGAAGAAACAAAAACACTTTCAAAGAAAAAAATGAAAGAACAGGTTCTAGATAGTATGGAACTAGAGCGTGAAAGAGGCATCACAATAAAAAGTCATCCAATACGTATGACATTTAAGCACACTGATGGCAATGAATACATATTAAACCTAATTGATACACCAGGTCACGTAGATTTTTCTTATGAAGTATCGAGATCACTTGCTGCTTGTGAAGGGGCCTTGTTATTAGTTGATGCTGCACAAGGTGTTGAGGCACAAACAGTCTCTAATACATATCTTGCTATTGAAAACGATCTTACTATTATTCCAATTATTAACAAGGTTGATCTTCCTTCTGCTATGATTGAAGATGTAAAAATACAGATGATGGAATTGATTGGCTGTGATGAAAATGAGATTATTGAGGCCAGTGCAAAGAGCGGTATTGGTATCAAAAATATATTTGATGCTATAATTAAACGAATAGACTCTCCATTAAATAAAGCTGATGATGATTGTAGGGCGTTGATATTTGATTCAATGTACGATAATTATAAGGGTGCAATTCCTTATGTAAGAGTCTTTGATGGTGTGATTAAACCAGGTATGACAGCACAATTTTTTGCTCACGATAGAGAATATGAGATTACTGAAACCGGGCATTTTGTTTTAGATAAAGTTAAAACTTCAGAATTGCGTTCTGGAGATGTAGGGTATATAGTAGCAAGTATAAGAGATATGGGGCATATTGAACCAGGAGATACTATTACTGTGAAGAGTAGCATGGCTAAAGACCCCCTGCCAGGATATAAAAAGGTTAAACCCATGGTATTTTCTGGCCTCTATCCTGCTGATGCTGATGATTATGACCAATTAAGACAAGCTTTAGAAAAATTAAAATTAAATGATGCTTCATTAGAGTTCACGCCTGAAACAAGTGAGGCACTTGGGTTTGGTTTTAGGTGTGGATTTCTAGGCCTATTACATATGGAGATAATACAAGAAAGATTAGAGAGAGAATTTGATTTAGATCTTGTGACCACAACGCCAAACGTGATATATGAGGTACATACAAGAGACAATAAGACATTGACAGTTGATACACCAGCAAAAATGCCATCTACTGGCGATATTCATTCTATTTTAGAGCCAATTGTATCAGCAGAAATACTAACCCCAAAAGAATATATTGGAAGTATAATGACACTTTGCCAAAAAAAACGAGGAGTCTATAAAACAACGCACTATCTTTCTCCTGAGAAAGCGCAATTGCATTATGATTTACCTCTGGGCGAGATCATTTTTGATTTCTATGATAAATTAAAATCAATCTCAAGTGGATATGCTTCTTTTGACTATGAGTTCAAAAAATTTTCAAAGGCAAGTCTACAGAAATTAGATATATTGATTCATAGTGAACCTGTAGATGCTTTATCTATCATCTGTCATTCCGACGATGCCTATCATCGAGGTGTTGCATTATGTAGTAAATTAAAAGAATTGATTCCCAGGCAGATGTTCGAAGTTGCCATTCAAGCAGCTTTAAATAATCGTATAATTGCTAGAACAACAGTAAGAGCCCTAAAGAAAAATGTTACTGCTAAATGCTATGGAGGTGATATAACACGAAAAAGAAAACTATGGGAAAAGCAAAAAAAGGGTAAAAAGCGTATGAAGATGATAGGAAAAGTAGAAGTACCTCAGGAAGCCCTACTAGCAGTATTACAAGTAGAAAATGATTAATGTGGATTAATCAATACTGGAATAATACCCGCACGCCGCTCTATAGCTTTCTTTTTACAGTACCTTTATTTTTTATTTATGAGATAGGTATTTTTTTAACATCCTCCATTGATATGATATATATGCGTAATGGAGCTGATGCCTTAATGAGACAGATTTTATCCGCATTTGGCTTAAATGGATTTTATTGGATAGGAGTGATATTCTTTTTGGGTTTTACTTCCGTTTTTATTTACCATAGAAAGTATTGGAAAGACATAGAGATTCATAGTGATTATCTCCTTGTTATGATGGGTGAAAGTCTTCTATGGGCTATTGGGCTCTACTTTTTTATGGCAAATGTATATATACTGCTAATGAATCCGACCAGCTCTATATTGATTCAACAGGTTACATTAGCTGTAGGTGCTGGCATATATGAGGAGATATTGTTTCGCGTTATACTGATTGCGGCTATTGGAAGTCTACTTGGCTTTATCTTTCAATGGAACCAAGTGCTTAGAAATTGGATAGCGATGATAATTGCAGCGGGTATATTCTCATCCTTCCACTTCATTGGGGAATTTGGAGATTACTTTTCATTTAATATTTTTATGGTAAGGTTTTTAGCTGGAATATTATTAGGGGTTTTGTATTTCATACGTGGTTTTGGAATTACGGCATGGGCACATGCGATTTATGATTTGATCATACTTACAAGGATCACGACCCAGTAAGAACTACTATTGATTGATAGATTTTATTTAAAAAAAAATTATGTTTTTATGAATTGGAACCAGTCATATGTTTTATTTGTTAATACCATAAGAATTGCAATCAAATGATCATTTATTGTATTCAATTAAATTTTAAAGGAGAAATTTCGTGTATCCAGTCATAATTGATTTTGGGATAGTTGATATTTTCGGATTTCAATTTCATCTAGCGATATATTCCTTTGGCCTCATGTTAGTAGTAGCATTTTATAGTTGTTACTTTTTTTTAGATAGTGATTTAAAGGATATGGGGTATGATGAAAAGCTAGCTTCAGATATAATATTTTGGTCTGCTGTCGGGGGTATTGTTGGTTCAAAAGTGTACCATATAATTGAGAACTTGGATCAAATTATGGCATCACAGCGTCCCATGTCACATATATTTAGCGGATCGGGTCTTGTTTTTTTAGGAGGACTAATAGGCGCTATAATAGCTGTCACTTTTGTGCTTAAAAAGTATCATGTTCCATGGTTGAAGTTTGCGGATATCATAGCACCGCTCATATTTCTGGGGTATGCAATCGGAAGAATAGGATGTTTCTTGGTTGGCGACGACTATGGTGTTCCATCAGATCTGCCTTGGGCAATGGCATTCCCAGATGGTTTACCTCCAACAAATATACCAGTGCATCCAACACAAGTATATGAGACCATAATCTGTGGAACATTATTTTATTATCTCTGGAGTAGAAGGAATGAACCTAGAGTTTCAGGAAGTTATTTCTTTAAGTATCTCATTTTTGCGGGAATTGAAAGGTTTTTTATAGAATTTATAAGAACCAATGAAAAATATTTGTTCAATAGCCTCTCTGGTGCTCAGATAATTTCTCTTTTTATGATAGTTATTGGAATATACTTTTTAATGAATCCCTTGAATAAAAGTGTATCTGACACCTCGTAACTTTCTTGTATTTATTTATCTTTGTTTTAGCTTTTGTATAGGGCAAGGGTTAAAACTGACAATTTCTGACTATAAACCCTTTCCAGAGAAAATATTTAGTCTGGGGATTGAACCGACTCAACTCGAATGGTCACTAGTAAATAAATTTTTATTGCTTGATGAAAATAGGACTGATTTGATATCATTAGATCACTATGGTAATTTGAGCCTAACAAGCGGATTCTCAAACCCAAATTCTCGTTTTGGAGAGCTGATATGGATGGGTGTGGCTCCTAATGGAATACGGCTTATAGATCGAATTGAAAATGAAATAATTTTCCTAGATTATAGATTAAACCCCATTCAAACAATTACTTTAGAGCATAGAATATTTCCAGAATTAGCGACTATAGATCCTTGGGGTAGGATTTATCTCTATTCGAAATCCTATAATGGTATTTTTATATTTGAAAGAGCGGAACTAAATACAATACCATTTATTGATCTTTCTAAAGAAGATCAATCATTTTACTGCATCACTGATCTTGCTTCAAATCAAGATGGCGACCTGGCTGTCCTTTTTTGTGATGGTTCCGTAAAGCAGTATAGTCGTAATGGTAAAATAAAATTTTCTACTTTTACAAAAATTAATGATCCTTCATTCTTAGTCGCATTAGCAAATGATTGGTTGGTCTTCAATCGTCAAGGGAAGGGTGAATCAATCAATTCTGGTGATCAACTTTTTATACCGAATTCAAGTGTCCCGGTAACAGATATTAAAACATTGGATCAATCCATGGCCGTTTTAACAAAAGATCATATACTTATTTTAGATGTTAAATAAAACAGGTACTCTTTATTACCTGCTAATTATTCTTTCTTCCCAAGTTTATAATCAAACAATTAGCACCGTTGATACGATATATTACAATGGGGTTAGCAATATCATTAGATTACGAAAACCTTTCATTATTGAATCATCCTTACAAATTCGAGGCGAGAATAATGAAGTAATTCCAAAAACCATATTTCCAATAAAAGGTGAGGTTGAACTTGATGATTCATTAGCGGGACAAACACTTATATTTAACTATGAATTTCTAGCAAAAGGTCTACCAATTACAATAGGACCTAAATGGAAATCTTTAGATTTTATTAAAAATGATAAAGATATTTTTAAAAAATCATGGGATGCAAATAGTTCACCTTTAAAAATTGAAAGAACGAATGTTTTTTCTTCAGGTAGTTTATTTAGGCAGATATCATTATCGCCATTAGGCGGATCAGAATTTAATGGTGGACTACAAATGCAGATCAATGGAAAACTTTCAGAGACAATGAGTATCAGTGGGGTACTGACTGACCAAGATGTTCCATTTCAGCCAGAGGGTACAACTCGCGAGTTAGAAGAATTGGACAAGGTCTATCTAACTATTTCTCATAAAAATTTCATTTTAGATGCTGGCGATATATTATATAAAAATAATAATATCAATAGAAAGCTAGTAGGTATAAACAATTACTTTAATATAAATAATGTGTCAGGTTCCTCAGTTTTGGCAAATTCAAAAGGCTACTATAGAATGCTGGAACTTAAAGGTCGTGATGGTGACCAGGGGCCCTATCAATTGATTGGGAAAGATGGTGAGCGTGAAATTATAATTCTTTCAGGTACTGAAAAGGTCTGGGTCAATGGCAAAGAACTTGTGCGAGGAAAAAATCATGACTATTCAATTGATTATTCTTTAGCTCATATCATTTTTACTCCAAAAATATTGATTGACTTTGATACTGATATATTAATTGAATACCAATACTCTGATCAAGAATACACAAAAGGATTTATTGGTGGTAGTATAAAAAGTAAATGGGATGAAAAGAATTCATTGGAAATAGGGCTTTATAGTGAATCTGATCAATTTCAAGAAAATAATTTAAATAATGAGGTTCTTGATTCACTTAAAATAATCACTAAAGGCTCTTTGAAACTAAGTACTGCGGTAGAGAATAATTATGGGGATTATATTTTAGAAGAATCTATTTATATCTATGAGCCACACGTTTATCACAGTGATACTACAAATAGATTTACGGTTGTATTCCAGCATGATATAGCAGGAGAATACAAAAGAGAAATATCTGATTTGGGACAAATATATTATGAATATGTCCAGGAAATTGATAGGGCTCAAAGTGCGGACCTATATAGTCCCTATAGGATTGTAAATGCTCCTAAATCGCATAGATTTGGATATTTTGATAGCCAGTACCGATTGGGTGATCATATAAGCTTAAAAGGTAAATTTTTAGGTTCTGTGTTAGATAGGAATGCTCTGAACTATAGAAATGGAGACGAAGATGGTTCATACAAGGTATCAGCTAAAATAGATTCCTTAGATATTGGTACGGTCATGATGAATTTTTCATTACAAGATTGGAAAAGAGGTGGTAAATATCATTCAATGGATAGAGAAAATAATATATTGCATACGCGATTATGGAATTTGGATTCATCGGTAACAAAAGGATTACAAGAAACGTCATTCAGTTCTGAGCTGATTTTGGATCAAATAGGAACTACACAACTTGAATTAGCAAATCTTGATTTCAATAATAATTCACGTTCAAGGGTAAGTATTGAACAGAGATTGCATACTAAAACCTTTAACCATTCCTTTTTTCAGATAATTTCTGTCAACAGTGATCAAAATAAATTTTACAGATACAATGGTAAAATTCAGTTAAATATGAATGTTTATTCTCCATTCATTAGTTATTTAGCAGAACAAGACCCTTTTTCGAATCGTTTTTGGAAAGGTGGAATTGGAATGAGCGCTGATAAAAATAATATGACTATTAGGTCAGGTGTCAACCTTCGTAAAGACCAGATTTTATCTTCAGGAGGCACATGGGGTGGCGAAACAGAGGATATTGTTGGGTTTTTACAGATCAATAAAAGAACTAACAATGGTTTTAAGCAAAATATTATTATAAATAAGCGAATGAAATCAGGTTCCGAGGGAATGAATCATGATTATTTATTACTGGATGTGGATATTGGGAAATACAATACAAATCAACCAACTAGATGGGAGATACAGCTAAGGCAGGAAGAGACGCTTACAAAACAACGGGCAATTATATATGATTCTGTTGGTGTCGGTTTGGGGCAATATCGTTTCGATCCAGTATTTGATACCTACATTGCAGATCCAAATGGTTCTTATGTCGCTTATTCAATTTATACCGGCGATAAAACTCCAAATACAAATTTACAAGGGGCTCAAAAGCTAACCTTGGATCTTGGTAAGATGGGTGATTTCCCAGACCTTATAATTCGTGCAAATTCAAAACAACTATTCAGAGGTAGTAAGCCAAACTTCAAAAGTATATTTCAATCAGATATTAATGACAGCTTGATTACTCATTCTAATAATTATTTAAGGGTAGAATCCATTTTTTCAGGGAAGACTAGAATCACCAATTGGTTGGAAAAAAACCATACCCTTAATGGATTTGACCCCAGGGGTAATGATATTACCAATACGAGTGAAATGGGACTAGAACTACAAAGGGCATTGTTTAGGAATTTTTCATTAAAAAATCGTTTTACCCTAAAATCAAATTCTATTGTATCAAATATTTCAAGTTTAAGAGACCGTTCTATGGAAGGATGGTGGAACGATCTTCAAATACTTTTACGATATAACCAATCTATAGATCTCGATATTGGATTAATGATTGGCACTGAATCTGGGATCCAACAGGATAATTCATTTTCTGGTTTTGCATATGGAATAAAACTAATAAATAAAATTTTGTATAAAAATAATGGCAGGTTTCAAACAGAGATTAGCTTGATAAATGTAAATGAAAAAGATAATTCAGCATTTATACCGCCTGAGGCTTTAAATGGCTACCCGTTAGGCATTAGCCTTAGGTCAAATTCAAGTATGAACTATTTTTTGAGCAGAACTATCTCTATGATTTTCTCTTTGAGTACAATTGATGACAGCAGATATAAGGATTTTATCTCATTCCAAGGGGAAATACGTGCGAATTTTTAGTCTAACTATTTTTTCATTTACAATTTTATTTTCTCAAGATGAACTAATTCATATTAGGTCCATTGATTCAGATACGGTATCACAATTGGTTAATAATATATCACAAGATATATCTGAATTATCAAATAGATATGAATTGAGATCATTTTCACTTAATGATTCAGTGTCTGTCTACAGAGTTGTAAAAGAAGAAAAATTTGCAGATTCACTATTATTTAACTCTGATAGTGAGATTCAAAATAGCATTTTAGAACAAATCATAAATCCGTATAGGACCATTCCAATTGGTGACATGTATAATCAAACAGGGAAAGATCTTGTTGCACGCTATTACTTTATAAATAAACCACCACAATATAAGTTTGGTCTTTTAGGAAAAGACCTAATTGGTGCTGTGATTGAGTTTGTTCCTACATTTGAAAGTCATTTTTCTGGAATTGTAGGCATGAATAGGGTTGAGAATAAATGGATTCTAAATGGAGAATCAAATTTACATCTGGAAAATTATTTTAAGAGCGCTGACAATATAGATTTTTTTTGGAAGAGAAAAGATTCTATATCTCAAGTTATTAGAATGGGGTTTTCTATCCCGCATCCATTTGGATGGAATACAGGTATAAATATAAAATATCATCATGAAGTTTTTGCCGGTATGTATACAATGATGGAGAATAGATCTATGGTCAACTCATTTGTACCAATTTTTAATAATCTTGGTATAGGGTATGTAAAAGGTATCATCTCTCCAACAGATAAAGGAGTTATGAATGGTTTTCAAAAAACAAACTACCAGGCATTCACCTTGAATACTAGAATGGATGATACAAATAATAGATTTCTGCCGACCAAGGGCGGTATCATTGATATTGGAATTGATGGGGGCTTTGCTGAAGGCTTAAGATTTATTGGCAGTTCATATGAAATTAGCAAGTTTTATTCCCAGCATAAATTACTTTTTAAATTAAAATGGGTCGGAAAAGGTATGTATTATCATAAGTCCGCTGTGCCAAAAAGTAGATACGAGAGGTTTGGTGGTACATCAACCATTAGAGGATATGATGAGTTGGTATTAAGTGCAACGCAGTTTCATGTCATATCTGCTGAGATAGGGTATGTCCCTTTTAGTAAAATGCAATTAACATCTTTTATTGATATTGGTTCAGATAGAGTTAATATTTTGGATGAAAGCCTTACAGGATATGGCATTGGTTTGAGCCAGATTAATGAGGACTCTGTCTTAAAAATTGAATATGCACTTTCAAGTACGACTATGAGTAGGGGAAAACTTCATATCAAATTGATTTCACGTCTATAGAAATCAATCTGAAAATAGAAGTAATTTGTAGGATGTATTCATTCCCATTAAAAAGACTGCTACTATGTATTATTTTTTTATTTTTTAATATAAGTTGCGATAATAAGCGAGAAGCGTTAGGTGCTGATAATGAAATACGTGTAATCTGTTCTGAAGTAGACCGTGAAGCTATTAGAAAATATCTCTCAGCCATCTTTACAGATACACTTTATACTCCTGAGCCAGAGCCTTATTATCATCTAAAATTTTCTGATCCAAGCACTTATGTTGATCTTAGATCGCAGTCACAAGTTGTAGTGGCTGCCTTGACACGAGATGTGGGTAACCCAGGGTATCAACTAGTCAAGCAGATTCTTTCACCAGAGCAGTTTAGTTTAACAGAAGATCAAGATCCTATTATCCTGGGCAAGGACATATATGCAAAAAAACAATTATTTATGATTATTAATGCTAATTCTGTTGATCAATTAATGTCGACAGTAAATAAGAAACAAGCAAATGTAAGAAAACATTTCCATGAACAATTTATTGAGCGTCAAGGCAGATATATATTTGGAGCAGATCGGAATAAAGATCTTGAAGATTCATTAAGTATGGAATTTGGATGGACATTAAAAATTCCTTGGGGTTGGGAAATGATCAAAAAACGCCCTGATTCAAACTTTATATGGCTGGGTAAAGAAATGCCGTTCCAATGGATAGGTATCGGCTGGACAAAAGGCGATATAGTTGGCGACGATCTATCAGTTGGTGAGTATATATGGAATTGGCCTATTAAGAATTACGGGAATATCCAGTTCAACGATTATAAATTCAAATTGGATAAGTCATCACATAATAATTACCCAGCATGGAGGGCAGAAGGTATTTGGGAAACAATAGACCTAATAGAATCAAAAGGAGGACCTTTCAGATCTTATTTATTCTACGATTCAAAAGAAGATAAGACATATCATTTAAATTATCTGATCCATCATCCCGGTAATGATAAATCTATTTTCATGAGACAATTAGATATGGTCGTTAAATCATTTAGAATACATACTACATGAGGATTATGGTCACAGGTGCCTTTGGACAATTGGGTTTTGCCTTGGATAAGGTCCTATCAAACAATCATGATCTGATTCGTACTGGTTTGGTGATTCCAAATGGCCAGAATGGGTTATTGGCCAATATTCAAAATAAGGTTCATCTTAATGAAGTTATTACTTCTGTATCTCCTGATATAGTTATTAATCTTGCGGCGATGACCAATGTTGATGATTGTGAAAAAAGACCAAAACTTGCAAGGGAAATAAATATTGCAGGAGTACAACATCTCTGCGATTCTTTCAATGGCAAGATTATTCATATTTCAACTGATTATGTTTTTGATGGTAAAAATGGCCCCTATTCGGAAAATGATAAAGTTTGTCCAATTTCAGTTTATGGTCAAACAAAGTTAGCTTCAGAGCAATTATTAATGAATGATAGCACTGATCATTTGATTATCAGAGGTAATGTACTATATGACAATATAAGCTATACCAAAGCAAGTTTCTTAAACTGGGTAGTTGAATCATTAAAGAATAACCAAAAAATAAAAGTTGTGAAAGATCAATTCAATAACCCTACCTGGACACGATCAATGGCAGATATTATTGAACTTTGTATTAATAAGGATGTTAAAGGTATCATACACTGGGGAGATTCAGATTATATTAGCCGTTATGATTTTGCATTAATGATCGCTGAGAAATATTCTTTGAATACATCCTTGATCTCACCAATACTTACTGAAGAACTATCACAAGAAGCAGATAGACCTTTACAATCTGGATTAATTACAGATAAAATTGTTAAAATACTTAATGTTATACCGCCATCCATTGACGATTGTCTTACAGCCATTATAGAAAAAGATAAGTAATGAAAACACTAATTATATCACCTACATATAATGAGGTTAAGAATATTCAGAGTTTAGTCGAACAGATTTTCAAATTAGACCCTAGCTATCATCTCTTGATCATTGACGATAACTCTCCAGATGGTACAGCAGAAAAGGTTAAGGAATTAAAGTCTGTTTTTGATAATCTACATTTAGAAGAGAGACCTGGTAAGGCAGGTCTCGGGACTGCATACCTATTTGGATTTAATTGGGCATTAAAAAATGGTTATGATGCTGTCGTTCAAATGGATGCAGATCTTTCACATGATCCAAATGATGTTCCTAGATTAATATCGCAATTAAAGAATCATGATCTAATCATTGGTAGCAGATATGTAGAAGGAGTAAGCGTCGTTAACTGGCCTATTCGTAGGTTGATTTTAAGCTATGGTGCAAATATATATTCCAGTTTTATTACTGGTATGCCCATTAATGATGGAACCGGAGGTTTTAAAGCTTGGAATATTTCAATATTACAAAAAATAGAACTTAAAAAAGTTAGATCTCAGGGATATTCTTTTCAGATTGAAATGAACTTCAGAGCATGGAGGCTTGGTGCTAGAATCAAAGAAGAGCCTATTATTTTTGTAGATCGAACCATTGGTGAATCAAAAATGTCAAAAACTATAATGTATGAGGCGATATGGATGGTTTGGCGCTTACGAATATGGAAAATATTTGGCTGGATATAATGAAAATATGGATGTTTCTTTTTGTATTGTTAACCTGAATGCAAAAAAGCATTTAAATGATTGTATTGAATCGATACCAAGATCACTAAAAAAACTTTCATATGAAATAATTATCATTGATAATAATTCAATGGATGGTTCAGTAGAATATATTCAAGATAAATATCCTACTGTTCATTGGATAATTAATTCTAGAAATGAAGGTTATACAAAAGCAATCAATCAAGCATTGAGAGTTAGTAGAGGTAGTTATAAAGTTGTTCTTAATCCTGATTCTATATTAATGCCAGACTCTATTTCAAAATTATTGACTTTTATAAGTTCGGATGAGAATATCGGCATTGCAGGGCCAAAGGTTATTGATAGCACAGGATCTTTCCAGAAATCTTGTAGAAGAGGTATTGCGCGGCCGGTAGCTGTATTTTCATATTTTCTTGGTTTTTCTAGATTGTATCCATCAAATGAAAAATACACAGGCTATCATCTTAATCATTTGAGCCCTAATGAAACTAATGAAGTAGGCGGGGTTTCTGGGTCATGTATGGTTATTCGCAAGGATGTTATTAATACTATAGGCTACTTTGATGAACGATATTTTGCATACCAAGAGGACTCAGACTACTGTTTAACAGCCAGTAAAAATGGATGGAAGATATATTATCACCCTGACGCAATTGTCAAGCATATTGGAGGACAAGGTGGCTCTAATTCGTTTCCAACTAGAGCAATATTTGAATGGCATAGGTCATATGTAAGGTATTACTACAAAAATTTTGCTAATGATTATTCTAGCATTTTTAACATATTTTACTTTTGTGTTATGATCTGTAAACTGATTGTTGCTGAAACCACATACATGATCAAACAATAGATGGAACAATTTCAATACATGGATAACGTGATGTTACTTTTATTAGGTAGCATAACTATTTCAGTTATTCTTGCTTTATTTAGTATAAAAATTGCCCCAAAGGTCGGTTTAATGGATGTTCCAGGCAGTGCAGAGCATAAAAATCACAGTAATCCGGTTCCGCTGACTGGTGGAATTGTTTTAATTGATACTTTGATCATAATGATGCTTATCACTGGATTGTGGCAAGAGTCTGAGATCTGGGCTATCGCAATTTCAGGTTTAATTATCAATATTTTCGGACTCGTAGATGATTTTATTCATCTAAGACCTACTACGAAATTAATAGGTCAACTATCTGGCGCAGTCACTCTGATATACTTAGGTGTACAGGTAAATATCTTTGATTCTCCCGAATTTATATATAGGACTGGTTCAAGCTTAGATGTTTGGCTAAATCTGTTTATAACAGTTTTATGGTTGGTTACATTAACGAATGCATTCAATTTTATAGATAGTTCAGATGGGTTATCTGTTGGTCTCAGTGGACTTTCGGCTGCATTCTTCTTGGTCATTTCATTATCTACAGGGCAAACAACCATTATATATTTTTGTGCTCTTCTTTTGGGTGTTTGCATCGGATTATATTTTTTTAACTCTTACCCAGCCAAACTGTTTCTAGGAGATTCTGGTGCACAAACTCTTGGTTTCCTTTTAGCTGCGATTGCTATAGTCTATAATCCAAATACTGGAATACAGTCATCAACTTGGTTTGTCCCAATCCTTATATTCTACGTGCCCTTATTTGACCTCATATTAGTCGTCTTGTCCAGGATAAGAAGAAAAAAGATGATTCATAAAGCATCACGAGATCATACCTATCATCGTTTATCTTCAAGAGGAATACCCATCCATCATTCAGTATTGATATTACATGGCGTATCTTTAGTGATGAGTATGGTTGGTTATTTGTGTCTAAATTTACCCGTTATTTTTGCGAATATTGTTTTTTGTCTTACCTTATTCTTAGGGCTAACTATTTTGATTATGTTAGATAAAAATTATTCCTGATTCTTATGTCAAATTATTATCTTGATTTTGAAAAACCAGTAAAAGAACTTGATGATCAAATTGTATCGTTAAGTTCACTAGCAGAACCTAGTAAAGAAGATCTTCTTTCAATATCAAAATTAAAAGAAGAACGGAAAGTATTAATTCAAACAATCTATTCAGGTTTATCAAGATGGCAGCGTATACAACTTGCCAGGCATCCAAATCGACCATTTTCATTAGACTACATCAACTACTTTTCACATGATTTTATTGAACTACATGGTGATCGCCACTACATGGATGATCATGCAGTTGTCGCTGGTCTTGGCCATATGGATGAATATAAAATTGCATGGATAGGGCAACAAAAGGGAAGGAATACAAAAGATAATCTATATAGAAATTTTGGAATGATGCGTCCGGAGGGCTATCGTAAGGCAATGCGTGTGATGAAATTAGCTGAAAAATTTAATTTACCAGTTGTGACATTTCTAGATACAATTGGAGCTTATCCTGGAATTGGAGCTGAAGAAAGGGGCCAAGGAGAAGCTATAGCAAGGAATCTCTTAGAAATGGCATCTTTAAAAGTTCCGATCATTAGTGTTGTTATAGGTGAGGGTGCTAGCGGAGGAGCATTGGGTATTGGTGTTTGTGATAAAATGTTAATGATGGAAAACACCTGGTATTCTGTAATTAGTCCAGAAGGGTGTGCGTCTATTTTATTCAGAGATGCAAAACGTGCTGAAGATGCAGCAGAAGCATTAAAACCTATGCCCACAGATCTTGAAAAAATGGGAATATGTGAAAGAATAATCGAGGAGCCAAATGGTGGCGCACATCGTGATTTTGAATCTTCTGCAGATTCATTAAAAAAAGCACTAATTGAGGAGATTAATTCATTAATAAAAATAGAACCCTCAGAATTTTTAGACAATAGAATCAATAAATATGATGCTCTTGGATTCTTTAAAGAAAATTCATGATAATATACGATCATCACTTAAAGGTTTATTATAAAGATGTAGACAAGATGGGCATCGTCTACTACTCAAGGTACTTTGAATATTTTGAAGAAGCTCGGACAGAGCTACTTGATTCTATCGGATTAGATGTTACATCAATTGAAAAAGAGGGAGTGGGGCTGCCTGTTGTTGAGAGTCACTGTGAATATTTAAAGGGTGCAATGTTTGAGCAGAAATTAATAGTTAAAGCTTCTATAAATGATATTCCAAGAGCAAGACTAAAAATTAGTTATAATGTTTTCCATGATCAATCTGAGGAGATCTTAGCCAGAGGTTATACCGTACATGCTTTTATCAAACAATCAGGAAAAACAACCAGAGTTCCCAACCTTGTTTTAGAAAGTATAAAAAATAAAATATAATTTAATTTATTCGCTTAAAAAGTGATTCTAAAACCACTTTACCATCAGAACGTAATGCATTATGTTCCATCAGATCTGTTTCCCACACATTTAAATTTGAAATAGCTTCCGCTATTTTTTTTGAATAGACTCTATCTACATACATATCATTTGTATAGACCGCGGCAGCGACAGGTACTTGATTATCTAAAAGATTAGATTGATCATATAAGACAGCCCAATCACTTTTCTTTGCGAGTATATCTGCGGCTTTTTTAAATGGCTTTAATGATTGATATTCATCGAACATCCATGGGTATATCATCTCTCCAGTGAAAAGTATGTCACTTCCTTTATTTGAAAGGAATTCTGGGAATTCGTTGATGATTCGCTGCGCTGACCAATTTGTAGCAAAATTTTGCGCATAACATGCCTCATGCAAAACACTAAAAATTGGATTCGTATCAAAGCTTTGTAATGATAAAATATTCTTTAAAAATGCGTAAGATAGTTTGCTATTTATAAATGCGTTCTCGAGTAAATAATTAAGTGTTGCCATACCATCACTAAAACCTAATTGAAGACCAAGTTGTTGGAATCTTTTAGCTGATAAAATATCGCCATTAGGAAGGTGAACTTGATTCTTTTGCAGGTATTCTACTATCATTTGAACATTATCTCGTGCCTTAGGAAAAGTATTAAAAAATAAATTATTTTTCTTAATGACATTTTTATACGTTGAACGATATATATCATCTGGGTGTGCGTTCAATGGAGGTAATCCCCCTGTAATAAAAACCTTTTCCAAGCTATTAGAATAGAAAGATAGATAATGAGTGGCGCAAAACCCACCAAAGCTTTGACCAAGCACTGACCATTTTTTATTTTTAATTAGAACGTCTCTGACGTGTTCAGCATCCCGTACAATATTGTCCGCTCTAAAAAAGGTCAAATAACTTGCAAGTTCTTCATCGCTCAAACCAACTATTGATTCTTTTGTAATAGGTGTGCTCAGACCTGTGCCTCTTTGATCAAATAATAGAATCCTATATTCTTCGCTGGCTCTTTTTATCCATCCAGAGTTATTTATAGGTCTTGGCGATTCATAACCTGGCCCTCCTTGGAAAAATATAAGGTAAGGGAGGGGTTTATCTCTATATTCTGCACGGCATACTTCTCTGGCAAAAATGGTGATCTTTTTACCGGTTTCATCTTGATAGTTTAGTGGAACGACAAAGTTATGATCTGTTATTATCATTTCAGAGTACTTGTATTTGTTTAAAACCATTGGATTCCTTATCCGTTTAGATATTATTCTTTATTAATTAAATATACTGCAATAATCCCCAATACCCCACCTAGCAAGGTTGATAAATGCAATGTCTCAGCTAAAAAATACATAGCGAACCCCATTGCGGTTAATGGTACTAAGAATATAAAAGAGCTAGATCTTTTTGGTCCCAGCTTTAAGGATGCAAGAAAAAATATAGTAGTACCAAAAGACATTGCTAAGACCGATAACATAATAAGGTTTAACCAAAAAATTCTATCAAAGTTGAATATAATAAGGAGATCCTCATTGATAGAAATTGGAATACTTATTAAACAAGCAAACGTGAAACTCCAAAAACTATATGCCATGAACGGAATTGTATTATTTGATCTAGATGTTATAATGGTGACACAAACCCACGACAATGATGCTAGAATAAAAAACAGGTTACCCGATTGTACTATATAGCTTAGATCCATTTCCCAAAATCTGATAATAAATGCTCCGCCAACCAGGCCAAGCCCAAGTCCAATCCAGTCTTTTCTTTTTATGATACCACTAAAAAATAGACCTGAGAATAAGGTAGTTAAAATTGGGTTAAGTGTTGTAACTAGAACTCCCCCAGCTCCAGCAAGTCCGATCTGTGTTCCTTTAAAGTAAAAATAGTTATAAGAAACCATACATAATGAATTTCCTAGAATGAAATAAATATTCTCTTTGGATAACTTTAAGGAATCACCTGATATCTTTAGCAATGGCGCGAAGGATAAAGAAGCAAAAAAGAATCTCCAAACCATGATCAATGGTGCATCTGCATATTGCCCTAGGATCTTAGCATTGGTCCAAGATAGACCCCATGTTAACATAGCCAACACCATAAGGATGATTAATGTTATATCCTTTCTATGATGCACTGGGGTTTCTTACCTACATTCTGAAAACAGGGAAATTAGTATCAGGAATTGGTTTGTTTTTTGTTGCTTGAAGAGCAAGGATAAGTATTTTCCTAGTATCAATTGGGCTTATAATCCCATCATCCCAAAGTCGAGCACTTGCATAATAAGGATTTCCCTCATTTTCGTATTTATCCAATATGGGTTGCTTGAAACTTTTTAGTTCATCTTCAGAAAGTTCTTTGCCATCCTGATTTGCTTGATCTGACTTTATTGTAGCCATAACGTTAGCTGCCTGGTCCCCACCCATGACGGATATTCTTGCATTTGGCCACATCCAAAGGAACCTAGGTTGATATGAACGTCCACTCATTGCGTAGTTGCCTGCACCAAAACTACCCCCAATGATCACAGTTAGCTTAGGTACGTTTGCCGTAGCTACCGCTTGGACCATTTTTGCACCATCTTTAGCTATACCCCCGGCTTCTGCCTTCTTACCGACCATAAAGCCAGTAATATTTTGTAAAAATAGTATTGGAATCTTTCTCTGACAGCATATTTCAACAAAGTGTGCACCTTTTAATGAGGTTTCACTGAAAAGAACACCATTATTACCTATGATTCCTATAGGAGTTCCGCCGATCTTTGCGAAACCAGTTACAAGTGTTTTTCCATAGTCTGACTTAAACTCTTCAAAGTTTGAGCCGTCTACTATTCTGGCTATCACTTCATGTATATCGAAGGGTTTTTGATGACTTTTCTCTAGAACTCCAAATAATTCGTTTTGGTCATATATCGGTTCTTTGAATTTATTATTTGGCTTTGAGGTATTTGGGATATGGTCGATGATCCCTCTTAATTTTTTAATTGCATCCTCATCGTTCTCAGCAAAATGGTCGGCTACTCCACTTAGTCTCGTATGTAACCTTGCACCTCCTAATTCTTCAGCAGTAGCTGTTTCACCTATAGCAGCTTTCACTAGAGGTGGCCCTCCAAGAAATATAGTACCTGTTTTATTTACAATGATCGCTTCATCACTCATGGCTGGTACATATGCACCTCCTGCAGTACATGAACCCATAACTACAGCAAATTGAGGTATGCCTGAAGCACTCATGCGCGCCTGGTTATAAAAAATTCTACCAAAGTGATCTCTATCTGGAAAAACCTCATCTTGCTTTGGTAAAAATGCACCCCCGCTATCAACAAGGTAGAGGCAAGGAAGGTGATTCTCAAAAGCTATCTCTTGCGCCCTCAGGTGCTTTTTTACAGTAAGAGGGTAATAAGTTCCACCTTTTACAGTTGCATCGTTTGCTATAACTACACATAACCGATTCTTTACTTCAATGATGCCGGTTATAATGCCTGCAGCAGGAACGTAGTCATCATATACCTTGAAAGCGGCAAATTCTGAAAACTCAAGGAATTCAGTTTCAGTATCCTTCAGTTTATCAATTCTTTCTCTAGCTGTGAGTTTGCCCCGTTCTCTGTGTTTATCCACCCTTTTAGCGGGGCCCATTTCCCTAATTGTTTTAAGTTCAGAACCTAACTCATCTGAAAGCTTCCTATGATGGTCATAATTTGATTTAAATTGTTCTGATTCTGTATTGATCTTTGTTTCAAGGATGCCCATTATGAAAGCTTATAAGTTGGTTTCTAGCAATTGACTGTTAATTATAATTCCAGTCGAATTTACTTATATTTAAAAAGTAGAATATATAAAGTATGATAAATGGGGATTTAATTTTAACTCTAGAAATAAAATTTTCTATTATCTATGATCTCTGCATTATCCTTTAACCCATCTATCCATGCTTGAAAATATCCATTTTGCTTTCGCGTAAAGACCAGCTCGCGTAATTTTTCTTTTTGATCTGAAAATGCCGTTGAGTCAAATTCTGCAATTGAGAGCAGCTCCAATATTGTATGTCCACGGTTTGTCTCGAGTGGGCCAAGAATAGTTCCTGGTTTTGCATTTAAGAGAGCACCGTTAACAAAGTGACTTCTCCCTATAGTTTGAAAACCTTGGAACAGAGTTTTGGATTCTTCTTTAAATCCATCAAGATTTTCCTCGCTTTCTATTAGAGCTTTTAGATCAATATCTTGGCTGGAAAGTTTTATCAGCACGTTATTTGCATCTTCCAGAGTTGCTTTTTTTACTTTTTCTCTATTGAGTGTTATTTCTATTTGAGATCTAACTTCTTCGTAGTCTTTATATCCTTCCGGAATAATTGAATCCAATTTGCAAACTACAAAATATTGATTGTTCTCTAAGATGTCAGATACGGAATTCAATTTATTATTAAAGGCAAAGCGAATAGCAGCTCTCAAACCACCCAAGCCAGTCACTGAATAGCCAGCATCATCAAATTTCTCAAATGATCCCGTTTCAAGCCCATGTTCAGATACTGCAATGTCAAACCCGTCATCCTGAGCATCGTAGCTAAATAGTGTTGCATCCTTTTTAAGGTTAGAAAGAGTCGTTGGAGATATTTCTGTCTGGATCAATATATGGGATGCAAGGACCTCTTTGTCACCATTCTCATCAGTTCGATTATCTCTAACGTAGATCACATGATATCCAAAATTTGATTTAATAGGACCTATTATCTGATTCTTTTTTGCACTAAAGGCGGCTCTGTCAAATTCCTCGACCATTCTGCCTTGTTTAAACCATCCCAGGTCTCCTCCTTTAGTATTTTGATTCCCTGGATCCATTGAGTATTCATTGGCAAGAGCAGAAAATTCTTCACCGTTTTTTGCTCTTTTCATTAATTTTGTTGCCAAGACCATTGCAGTGGTTGAGTCTTCTGAAGATGGTTCCTTTTTCCAGGAAACATATGTAATAGATCTTAAGCCGTTATGTGAGTAGTCAGATATCGTTTCGTTGTATTTTGTCCGGATCTCCTCTTCAGTTGCTTTAGCATCCTCTTTAGCTACACGGGCATCAGTAATATGGGCTCCAGTAACTGTAAAATTAATATTTCGTTTGATGTATTCTATCTTTATATCCTCTTCGGTGATCACAATGCTTTCATCTAACATTTTCTGGAGCTTATAATTAGGAATGAATGTATTTTTCATAAATGACTCTATTGGTGCCCATTCATTCCCTTCCGGGTTTGCAAGTGCTTGTAAATATTTACTCATGTCAAAACTTCCATCTGTATGGAAAGATTGATTTTGAGTAAGGAATGGGGGAGGATTATTCTCTAAATGAAACATCACTTCCTCATCTGTTGCAGTTATATTAAGCCTTTCTACTTCCTGGGAGACCAGAACATCCTGCAACATATTATCCCATGCTGTGTCCCGAGCTCGCTTAATTTGAAAATCATTTATATTTTGACCAGCAGTGCGAGAATTTTGAAGTTGCTGATTTACTCGATTATTAAAATTGTCAGGTGAAATATCCTGTCCATTTATACGAGCGATAGTTGTCTGGGGATTTACATTTCCAAATAACTGATCGATAATATTCGCACCACCAACAAGCCCACCCATGGTCATGCTTAAAAGGAAAAGAGCAAGTAAAGCCCAAAGTACAACATGCATTTTCTCACGCATGGATGTCATTAATGCCATAAAGATACCTTCATTAATTTGCTATCACATAATTATGATATTTTAATAAAAATTTTGCTGGCAAATTTATACTTTGGTATTTGATGAAACAATGAGCAAGAAGGATATAACTTACAGGACTAATTATGAATGATTGTCAATCTGTTTTCATCACTAGTCATGGTGGTCCTGAAGTCCTTGAATTAAGATCCGCATCCATATCGGACCCTAATGAACACGAGGTCTTAGTAGAAGTAAAATTTTCAGGCATTAATTTTGCTGATATAATGAGTCGTATGGGTTTATATACCACTAAACTCAAGCCTCCATACAGAATTGGAATGGAAATAGCTGGAGTGGTGGTTAAAGCCGGATCTGATCAATATAGTTCGATGATCGGGAAAACGGTGGTTGGAATGTGCCGATCGGGTGGGTACTCAACACATGTGAATGTTCCTGCTGAGCAATTATTCACAATAGATGATAAATGGCAAAGCGTCTCAGCTGCCATACCAGTTAACTATCTAACTGCCTATTTTATGATGATACACCAAGGAAATCTTAGAGAAGACGAAACCATATTGATCCATGGAATAGGTGGAGGTGTTGGTATCGCAGCTCTTCAGATAGCGAAGAAGATAGGGGCGAGTGTCATTGGTACCGCATCGGGTGGTAAGCATGGTAAGATCAAAGAATTAGGCGTTGATCAGTTGATCGATTACCAAACAGAAGATTTCAGTGAAAAAGTAATGGAAATGACCAAAGGAAAAGGTGTAGACCTTATTTTAGATTCACTGGGAGGAGAAGAGCTTGGAAAAAGTTATGCTTGTCTATCTGAGTTTGGCAGGGTGGGGGCCTACGGTTTCTCCACAGCTGTAACAGGACCCAGGCGAAACTATTTTAAAATATTACCCAAGTTCTTAAAAATGCCAAAGTTTAGTCCAAGACACATGATGATGAATAATCAAGGTGCTTTTGGATTTCATCTGGGAATGATAAAACAACGAAAAGATCTTGTCGCAAAATATGGTAAGATACTTTTTGATTGGCTTGAAGATGGAACGATCGAACCGGTAATTGACTCTGTATTTAACTTAGATAAGGCATCGGATGCACATAAATACATTGGTGAAAGGAAAAATTTTGGAAAAGTACTTCTTTCCTCTTCAAAATGAGTCTCATTAAACTTGAAAAAAGTATTATTGGGTGCAGGAAATGCGACCGCCTGGTCGATTTTAGGGAGAAGGTCGCTCGAGAAAAAAGAAAATCATATAAAGAATGGGATTACTGGGGAAAAGCTGTGCCTGGCTATGGAAATCCCAGTGCAAAGTTCATGATATTAGGACTTGCACCTGCTGCACATGGTGGGAACAGAACTGGCAGGGTATTTACTGGTGACAAATCTGCGGACTTTTTATTTAGATGTCTCCATCATGTCGGAATGGCTAGTCAACCTAATTCGGACCATAGAGATGATGGACTTGAGCTCGAAGGATATATTACCGCGTCTGTAAAGTGTGTACCACCTGGCGATAAACCTACTGCAGAGGAAAAAGAGAATTGTGAACCTTTTCTATCGCAGGAGTTTTATATCTTAAAACATCTGAAAGTGGTCCTTGGTCTTGGTAAGGTTGGTTTTGATGCTTGCTTGAGATTTGTAAGGAAGACCCACCCCATTAAAATGAAAGATTATAAATTTGGGCATGGTGTACGATATGATTTGCCAAATGGTCTAGTTCTTTTTGGCGCATTTCATCCCAGTCCCAGAAATGTAAATACAGGTAGACTGAATTTTGAAATGATGACTGACTTTCTCAAAACAGTTAAGCAGGAAATAAATTGATACGAATCCTTATAATTACCTTAGCATCAATACAATCATTGCAAGCAGTCTGGCTTACATATGAAGAGGCAGTTTTAAATTCACCTTTCAAAACGGCCTCCATTGGATGGACGATTCCATTCCCAGATGAAGATGCAGTTCTTATTCGTGGAAAAGGTGACGACTGGAAAAAATGGTTTAAAGTAGACCTGCTAAGATCTGATACAACACTTTTTCTGGATAGCCTTGCATTCAACTGGCGTGGAGATGATCTTTTTGTTGAAGGTCTTACTATTTCAAAGTCCGCCGATAAGATCCTTATTAGGACAGATTCAAAAAAAATATGGAGATATTCACATATATCAACCTATTATGTTTATGATATTGAAAAGAAAAGGTTAATGCCTCTTGCAAACAATAACAAGAGTCTCAGAAACGTGAAATTTTCCCCAGATGGGCAAAAAATTGCCTACGTAAGGCAAGACAATAACCTGTACATGTATGACTTTGAAAGAGACAGAGAGAGGAAGCTGACCACAACTGGTTCGGAGACAATTTCCAATGGGCATTTTGGATGGCTATATGAGGAAGAGCTCACAGGGTATGACGGCTACAGATGGTCGCCTAATGGAGAATCTATTGCATATTGGGAAGAAAATGAATCTATGGTACCAGAATTCTCAATGATCAATGAATTAGGTCAATACCCTACTATTGAAAAAATACGTTATCCAAAAGCAGGAGAAACTAACCCTACTTTAAAAATAGGTATTATTCGAATCAAAGGTGCAGGTAGGAAATGGATAGAGGGTGCAAGCGTTGATTATGATTATCTGCCATGGATGGAGTGGGTCAATGAAGAAAAAGTTGCTTTTATTAAAATGGATCGAAAACAAAAGAACTGGGATATGTTCGTTGCTGACAGAGCGACTGGAAGATCTACGAAAATACTATCTGAATCTGACCCAGACGGGTGGCTTGAGAATCATGGGCAGATAAGGTTTCTGAAGGATGGTAAGGTTGTATGGATATCAGAAAATTCTGGTTATAAACATATTTGGATGTCCAAGCATTCAGGCTCTAGGTCTTGGTCTATCACTGAAGGGAAATGGGAAGTTTCAAGTATTGTTCACATAGATGAAAATGACGATCTTATTTATTTCATTGGAAACAAGGAGTCAGTTTTTGAAAAAAGGCTTTACTCCGTCCGATATGATGGCACAGAGGTGAAACTTCTTACAAAGGAAGCAGGCAGTCATATTGTTCGCATTACTGGTTCGAAGGATTATTTTATTGATACATTTTCAAGTTTAACGCAGCCTAGAACAATACTACTTAAAGAATTGAGAACAGGAAAAGTAATTAAAACCTTAGGACAGACAGATCTTGCGCAATACGTGGATTATGAATGGTCAAGTCCCAAAATAGTACATTTCCCATCTTTAGATAGTACAACAATTTTAGATGGTATGCTGATATTGCCACCGAATTATACAAAAGGTAAAAAATATCCAGTGATCATTCATGGTTATGGAATGCCGGGTACACAGATCGTTTGGAACCGTTGGGGTTCTATCTGGGATCAATTTCTTGCACAACAAGGGTATATTGTGTTCTCAATGGACACACGTGGTATGAGTGGTCGAGGGGAAGGCTTTAAGAATTTGAGTTATGGAGATATGTCTAAATATCTTACACTTGATCAGGTTGCAGGAATTAATTATTTAGTGGATAGCGGTTACGCTGATGTGGAAAGGATCGGTGCATGGGGCTGGAGCGGTGGAGGTTATTTTACCTGCCTAATGCTTACAAGGAATGCAAAATATTTCAAAGCAGGGGTAGCTATCGCACCTTGCACTGACTTCAGGCTTTATGATACGGCATATACTGAAAGATCAATGGGCCTGCCTCAAGAAAATAAGGCAGGTTACGATTCAACAAGTGCGATGTCATGGATGAATAGAATGCGGGGTAGCATTCTACTTATGCATGGGATCGAGGATGATAATGTTCATGCTCAGCATACAGCACAGTTTGTTCAATCTGCACTAAGGTCCGGTAAGGATGTGGAATGGTATCAATATCCCGCACGGAGTCATGGTATATATGGAGGTGGTGCCAGAGAGCATCTTTATAAAAAGATGATTGAGTTCTTTAAGGAGAAACTGTAAGTATTATTATTATTTAATTTAAGAAATTTTAATTACTTTTATTTTTATTTTATGTTTAATGGTTCTAGATGTTAATTTTGTTTGCTCTTTTAGTAAAATCCATAGAAATTTGATTATTATGAAGATAAAATATATACTTACGCTGGCATTGTCTTTTTATACAATAGCCTCAGCACAAACTTACAAGAATGTTCGCGCCAAGCAGGATGGACTATCAATCACAGTTCAGTATGATATGGCGGGAAAATTATTTAGAGGTGACCAGGTCGCCCTTACCTATTCGTTGGATAATGGTAAGACCTTTTCAGTTATTACCAATGCAGATGGTGATCTTGGCGCAAATGTCCTCCCTGGTAAGAATAACGAGATCAATTGGCTGCTTATCGATAAGGATTTTATCATTGGCAAGATAATCAATTTTCGCGTTGTGACTATCCCAGAAGGAATGGTCTATGTTGATGGAGGGAAGTATACACGTACTTCTATTGATGATAAGAAAAAAGAGAGAACTGAACACTCTCTAGAGTTAAATAGCTTTCTCATGGATGCAACTGAAGTAACCCAAAGAGAATACAGACACATTATGGGTAAATACGCATCCGACTACACTGGATGTATGGAATGCCCAGTGGAAAATGTCTCATGGTTTGATGCTATTGCATATGCAAATAAGGTTGGAAAGCGACTGCCAACTGAAGCAGAGTGGGAATATGCTGCACGTGGTGGTGCATATGCTAAAGGTAAACAGACCTATTCTGGGTCAAATAAAATTGATGACGTTGCATGGTACCTTGCTAATACACAGAGTAAACAGCCAGTAGGAAAGAAAAAGCCAAATGCTATTGGTATATATGATATGAGCGGAAATGTATGGGAATGGTGTGCAGATTGGTATCATGATGATTATTTTCAGATCGCTGACCCGGAGAACCCGCAAGGGCCAGATTATGGTACGGAAAAAGTAGTAAGAGGTGGCTCGTGGTTCAGCAATGATATTTTTTGCAACGTCTCAAGGCGGTATAAACTAAAACCTGATTATAGAGATACCAATTTTGGTTTTCGCTGTGTCAAAGATCTCTAATCGAGAGTATAACTCATGAATATTAATTACATAATAAAAGTATTTTTATCAATTACGGTCTTAGCAATAATCACCAGTTGTGGTGGTGTAAAGCCACAGGTGCCTGCGAGAACGATAGCTGATAAGCAATCAACAGGTGAGGCTGCCAAGTTAAATGAGACTGCAAACAAAAAGCCAGAGGTAGCAGCTAAAAAACCAGAATACGTTTTGACCGTGAAAGCTCCCGTAAATATGGGAAATAAAAACAGTGCTCAAATGGTAGTTAGAGCTCCTGTTGTTAAAGGAAAAGAGACCAAGGTTCCAACAAATGAAAATAAAGTAAATGTTGCTGCGTTGACAAAAGTTGCAAAGCCAAAGCTAAGTGAAGCTAAAAAAGGTTCCTCTTATTCTAATTATATTAGGGTCAAAACAATCTATGAGCTTGCTACAGATGCAAACCCTGCTATGTTCCTTCCTCATGATGAGTTTGAAACAGCGGACGAATATAAATTACGTGTTTCGGAACAGGTGAAGCTCATGAAAGAGATCGTCCAGATGACATCTCAGAAAATGGATATAAAGAAAGCACAGAGGATTCAGGTCGCTAAAGAAAAAGAATTAAAGACAAGGTCTGTCATAGAGAATATTATGGCTGAATCATCCTCACCGATCGAATTCACACCTACTGATATAGGGCGTTATAATCCTGAAAATGAGACCTTCCCAGTAATATTGCGCGATACTCAGTATCAGATTTCAGTACCTCGTGACGAGGCAAGAACATTTAAGGCTAACTTCAAGTCTGTTAAGATAAAAGGTGTTAAGCAGTTAAAACCTAAATATGATGTATCTATCAAGGCCTACAAGGCACACATCCGAAGTCGTCCAAATGGATCTATAATTGGTATCGCAAGTAAAGGCGCTACGTTTGAACATGTCCAAGATGAGGATGAATGGTACAAGATCAATTATAAAGGTCAATTTGGTTTTACTCACATGAACAACGCTGAGCTGAAATTGGTTGATATAGATGATAAATATGAATTTCACGATATGGTAGCTATTCATCCAACCACAGGTTCAATGTTCGCAATGATATCAGTTGATAAGCTTGTTAAAGCACCACTGAATCTGGCATCCAGGAAACTATATGAATCTGGTAAGCCAGACGGACCGGATCAATAAATTAGGATATAAAATTTAATAGGGGCTGTAGCTCAGTTGGGAGAGCGCATGACTGGCAGTCATGAGGTCAGCGGTTCGATCCCGCTCAGCTCCACATACAGATAACTCTAAAAAACCTCGCTATTGCGAGGTTTTTTAGTTTATGAAAGGATGTTTAGATTATGAATATGAGGATATTGTTTTTATTATCCAGATAAAATTTTCGATGAAATGAAATATCGTCTAAAGATTCAAATTATATTATTTATTTTATTTAATTCTTTTTGCATCGGTGAATTAATAAGACCATATCAAGGACAAGAATTGAACTACATCCATGTTCTCTTTGAATGGGAGCAGAATCCAGATGTAAATCATTATCAAATTGAATTAATTGATCTGAATTCCAATTCAACTTTTCTTATTGATAGTCTAAACACCAACCTTTTTATTGATAAGTCAAATATACAATGGAATAAGATCTATCAATGGCGTGTGAGAAGTCTATTGCAGTCAAATGAATATGGAGAGTGGACAGAGCCTGCAATATTCATTACTAAAGAATCCAAACTGCATTATGTTAATATCACGAATTATCAAGACTCACTCATACAGGATGGTTTGACAATGGTTGGTGGACCAAACCCTATACGTCATACTGTTGTGATCGATAGGTATGGTAATGAGATATGGAATGATGGAGAGTTTAGTTTTAAAATAAATCACGTTGACGATTATGGTGCGATCTATGGTAATAGTGATCATTTATTTCCAGACTATAGTGCTTCAAAGATCAATTATGATATGGATTTCCTGTGGCGATCTGATCAAGAGGTAGATCCACATGAATTAAAAGAGACATCCCAAAACACCTTTTTTACACTTAAGAATATCTTTTCCAATGGTCCAATTCCATCAGATGTCTCAATGGTTGATCAATTTAGAGACCTCGGTTTCCTTGCTGATGACACTACAAATGAATTTCCCTGGTATGGACAAGAGATCATTGAATTTGACCAAGATAATAATATTATTTGGAGTTGGGATCCATTTGAGCATTTTTCTCTAGATGACCACGATAGGCATGGTCATACTTGGGAACAAGCATATATGAGTATGAAGTATGATTGGACACACTCGAATAGTATATACTTTGATGAAGAAGAAGGTGCTATCTACCTTTCAAGCCGGCATTTATCCCGCATTACAAAAATAGACTATCCGTCAGGTAATGTGATATATAATATTGGTCTTCCATCAGATTATATAGATTCTGGCGATTCATGTATAGGCAATGAGTTGCTTTTCAATTTTCAGCATCACATTGAAAAATTGCCAAATGGAAATTTTACATTATTTGATAATGGCAACATCAGCAACTATTTATTCGATCATGGGTTAAGAATATCACGTGCTATTGAGTTTGAAGTGGTTGGGGATACTGTTTCTAATATGATCTGGTCCTATAGTTTGCCTAATACCCTTTTTGGTCGTGCCGGTGGAAGCATGCAGGTACTAGAGAATAATAATAGATTGATCTATACCAGGGGTAATTCATTTGGGGCGGCGAATAACCCTACTATCATTGAGGTTACAAATGAACAGGAGGTGGTTTGGAAGCTCAGAGCGCCATCATATTATGCATGGTACAGAGCATTCAGAATCCCTTCAATTCATCCTGATGCTTTTTCTGTACTGGTCGATCCATTTACTTCAATCATAATGGATGAAACTACGTCTGATGGTATCATCCTAAATGATGAAAACAATATAAAAGTATCTATAAAAAACGAAAGTGATTATGACCAACCTTACTTTTATAAGATCAAGGATGATAGAATGTGGGTTGACACATTTACTGGCACTGCGATCATTAATGCTGGAGAAAAACTGGAGCTACAACTGGATATATTATCAAATGGTCAAACTAGAAAGAACCCGTTTACTGATATTGATATTACTGTGATTCCCACAAAACATTCATATGCAAAGAAACATTTAAAATTTAGATGCTATGATCAATCATATACTAGAATGGCTGAAAATGATATTGATACAATGATAAATGGTCATGATAATTCGCCAAATCCATTCAATCCAGTCACCAACATCAGATATGAATTATTACAAAAAACTAAAGTGAATATTTTGATATTTGATATAAACGGTAGAAAAGTGAAAGACCTTTTGAAAAGAGAACAAGAGGCGGGTTTAAAAAGTGTAAAATGGAATGCAACTGATAACAATGGTCGTCGGGTTAGTGCAGGTCTTTATTTTTATACTCTAGAAGCTGGTTCTATTACAAGAAACGGTAAAATGTTGTTATTGAAATGATCTTACGACATTGGCTAGTATATGAGTATAGTATCAAACCTATTTATAACAATTAAACAAAAAAATAATAATGAGAAACCCCATAGATTTAAAAACAATAGAGTCATTTAACAAAAAAGCTAATGAAGATGGTCATGTTAGGTCAGCAAGAAACTCAACATTTCGAAATAATTTAATTGAGGTAGCTATGGATTGGGATCAGTTCCGAAAAATAGACCATTCTTTCTCAGATGTGGTATCAGGAGAAATGCCCACCACAAATCAAAGATCCAGTGGCAGATGTTGGGGATTTGCCGGCTTAAATCTTTTTCGGATCCACCTTGGAAGAAAATACAATTTGAAAGACTTTCAGTTTTCTCAAAGCTATTTCATGTTTTGGGATAAGTTAGAGAAGTCAAACTACTTCTTGGAATCTATTATCGCAACAGCAGATAAAAATTGGAACAGCAGGCTTATTATGCACCTATTGTCCAACCCAATTCAGGATGGTGGACAGTGGGATATGTGGGTGAACCTTGTCGACAAATATGGTGTTGTGCCCCAATCAGAAATGCCCGAATCATATTCTTCTAGTAATTCCAGGTATATGAACCGCCTTATTACAAGAAAGCTCCGCGAAGATGCCATGATCTTAAGAAATTCTGTGGATAAAGGTTCATCTGCTTCAGATGTTCAACAGCAGAAGACTGACATGCTTGAAGAGGTCTATAAGATGCTTACGATACATTTGGGTACTCCGCCACATTCATTTAATTGGCAGACCCGTGACAAGAAAAAGAAATTTTTAAGATTTGAAGGGCTTACACCTAAATCATTCTATAAAGAGCATGTTGGCTTGGAATTAGATGAGTATGTATGTCTCATTAATTGTCCAATGTCTGATAAAGAATACAATAAGGTTTACACAGTAGATTATCTTGGCAATGTCGCTGAAGGACATCCAATTAGATATCTTAATGTAGAAAGTCACAAAATGAAAGAAGCTACTATCAGATCTTTGAAAAACGATGAACCTGTCTGGTTTGGATGCGATGTGAGCAAACATTTTAATCGAGATCTTGGTGTTATGGATATAGATCTCTTTGACTACGATTCATTCTATGATCTGGAATTTGGTATGGATAAAGCGGCAAGGCTGGAATATGGGGATAGTCAGATGACTCACGCTATGTTATTCACAGGAGTAGACCTCAATTCGAAGAATGAGCCTACTAAATGGAGAGTGGAAAACAGCTGGGGTAATAAAGGTGGCGATAAGGGCTATCATATAATGACAGATAAATGGTTTGATGAGTATAATTATGAGGTTGTTGTACATAAAAGTTGCCTACCAGATGATCTTTTAGAACTATTCATGAAAGAAGAGGCAGTCCGCTTGGAACCTTGGGACCCAATGGGTGCTCTTGCAAAATAGATCTATATCTATTTAGCTCTGTAACTTTTTAAAGTAGGTCCTTTCTAGGATCTAACAATTCATTCTCTAAAGGCAACAGATGCTATCAAATATCCTTCGCAGTTATAAAGACCTTCCCAGGAATATCCATCTTCTGTTCCTATTGGAATTCAACCTGAGTCTGATTCATGTGGCTTTTATATTGATTCTAAATATCTACCTCAGGAAGCAGGGATTTACGGATCCTGAGATCGCCTCATTCAATTCGCTAAGGTTTATAGGTGCCCTAGCATTTGCATTGCCTCTTGGTATTTACATAAGAGGAAAAAGATTAAAACCTTTTTTTAAGTCAGCGGCTATTATTGTACCTGTTACAAGCGCAATGATAATAGAATCAATTCATTTTTCGATCGTGCCCATGATACAGCTATCATTTTTATGTTGGGGCGTAGGCATGATGCTTATGAGAGTATGTTCTTTGCCATTTATAATCCGTAATACAACCTTTGAAAACAGTACTGAAGCGTTGTCTCTTAGTGCGGCAACATGGTCCCTGGCAACGATATTTTCAGGTCTGATAATCAGTGGACTGGACTGGGTATCATTTCTTAATATATCTAATTGGACGATATCATTCAATGAGCAGGGTATATTGTGGATCATAACATTTATTGGAATGGGTGCCATTGTATTTGCTCTAAAAATGAATGAAGAAGATATTGAAGAAGAAGGCCAAAAAGTTGATATTTTTGCACTGCATAGAACATACAACTGGAAACTGATATTCAAAGCAATATCTCCATTGATTCTTATATCCATCGGTGCTGGTCTGACGATACCATTTGTTAATCTTTTCTTCAATTCTATTTTTGGATTCACATCCAGTGAGTTTAGTCTGCTTGGTAGTTTTACGGCACTGCTTGTTTTTATGTTCTCTCTACTAGTCCCAACTCTTAGAAAAAAGTATGGATATTGGATGACGATTGTTGTGGTCCAGATATTAGCTATTATTTGCTTGGTCGTTATGGCAATGACTGAAATGTATGCAACCTATTCTTACGCGGTCATTATCGCAGTGATTGCTTATATACTAAGACAGCCATTGATGCATATGGCTCACCCTGCTTCCAATGAATTAATGATGAATTATGTAGGAAAGAACAATCAGGAACTTATAAGTGCGTTAAGCTCTAGTTTATGGAGTGCTTCCTGGTTCTTTAGTGCAAAAATATTTGAGTGGTTAAGGCTACTAGAATACAAATATTTTGAAATATTCCTTATTACGGCATTCCTTTATTTGATAGGAGTAGTTCTCTATTCATATTTGATACGGGAGTATGAACTAGATCAGAAAAAAAGATTGGACAGGGTTCTTCCTATTGCAGACGAATTAACAATCGATTAATTCTATTTTCATAAAATGTTGATATGTATCATAGAAAGATTCTCAGTTCATTAGTAAACTACCTTATGTTAAAATATATAATGATCATTCTTATCAATAGTGCGATGCTTTGGGGGCAGTGTGATGATGGGGAAGTAGCATTGTGGGAAGAATGTTATTCAATAGACTTTACGTATGAATTGGACCTGTCAGAACAGGAGCTCTCTGGCAATCTACCAGCTGAAATATCACTTCTTTCAAACCTGATGTTCCTTGACCTTTCATTTAATGAGCTAGGGGGTGATATACCAGTTGAATTAGGCAGTTTAACAAACCTTTTAGGTCTTGACCTTAGTAATAATATGTTTTCTGGTTCAATTCCTATCGAACTTGGTAGTTTGACGAGCCTCATGACCCTTAATTTATCGGAAAACCAATTGAATGGGTCCATACCCTCAGAAATAGGTTCTCTGACCGGTCTAGTTGATATGAATTTATCTGCCAATGGTCTCAGCGGTGAAATCCCTTCTGAGGTAGGAGAACTCATATACCTTTCAGAATTCATTGCCAATGATAATCAGTTAACTGGTAGCTTGCCTGAGCAGCTTGGAAATCTTGAGAGTTTAAACTTTTTATATCTTCAAAATAATTTACTTACAGGGCAGGTCCCAGAAGCAATTTGTGATATTCCTTTAGATTGGAGCGATATAAATAACTTTAATGTGGATAGCAACCAGTTGTGTCCTCCTTATCCACAATGTATATCTTCTTTCATGAGGTACCAGGGCATTGTTGAATGTCCGGGTGTTTACGACCTATGGGGTGAACTCTATTACGCTGAGGGTATGATTAATCTAGATCTGTCTGAAACTGGCTTAGAAGGCTCTATCCCTGCAGAGATAGGTTATTTTGTAAACCTGGATTCATTAGATCTTTCCAACAACCAGATATCTGGTGCAATTCCAGAGGAAATTGGTTCTCTAGCCAGTTTAGAGTATTTAAATCTGTCATTCAATCAGTTAACTGGATCTATACCCACTTCTGTTGGTGATCTAAATAGCCTGACAGAGCTTAGGCTATATGCGAATTCTCTTTCTGGCCCTTTGCCACCTCAAATAGGGGAGTTAAATAATCTAGAATATTTGAATGTATATAATAATGATCTTTCAGGATCCTTACCCTCTGAAATAGGCAATCTGAGTAATCTAAATAGGATTTATATGCATCAAAATGAATTTGAAGGTCCTTTACCTGATGAATTCTACCAACTGACCAATCTTGAGCAAATATATTTAAATAGCAACCAGTTTTCAGGAACGATATCCTCGCAACTAAGTGGGCTTCAGTCTCTAGAAAGATTGAGAATGCATAATAATAATTTTTCAGGTGAACTGCCTGAGGAGGTATGCGAACTTCAACTTGACTGGGATGACCCAAGCACATTCAATATATCCAATAATAATTTCTGTGAACCATACCCAACCTGCATAATTGGATTTGAGGGTGACCAAGATACATCAAGCTGTGGAGAGGAGGTATCCATTTCAGATGATTCTCAGCCATTGAGTTTAAATATAGCTAGATCTTATCCAAATCCTTTTAATCCTTATACTACAATAGAATATACTATTCCATATCAAGTAAAGGTTCAGATGTATATATCTGATATCATCGGTCGAAAGGTCGTTACACTTGTAAGTGGTATTGAATATCCAGGATCAAAGAAAATTCAATGGGATGGTAGAAACTCAAGTGGGCTACCAGTGAGTGCCGGGGTCTATTATTGTACTTTATCTACGGACAATTCTGTTAAGACCTATAAACTTATTTTATTGAAGTAATGGCCTATTATTATCTGGCAATAGCTATACTGTCTGAGGTTTTAGGAACTAGTATGCTTAAGGCATCTAATGGTTTTACCAAAGCTATTCCAAGCGTCATATGCCTGTTTGGATATTCTATATCTTTTTATTTCCTTTCTCTGGTACTAAAGGTGATTCCAATGGGTCTTAGTTATGCAATATGGTCAGGATTTGGTATAGTCCTTATTTCAATAGTTGGGTTAGTATTCTATAGACAACAACTTGATTATCCTGCATTATTGGGGATCTTCCTGATCCTATCTGGTGTAGTTGTGATACATTTATATTCAGAGTCGATAAAACTTTAAACTTGAAATCATTGATCGCCACTTTATTAGCACTAAATATTATTAATGCGGATATCCCTATGATTGAGAAACGAGCCACTTTTAAAACAAATAATAAAGAAGAAAGGGAGCTAGAGTATCTGATATATCTCCCTGAAGATTATGATAGTAATAATGAATCATATCCACTGGTATTATTTCTGCATGGTGCAGGCGAAAGAGGTAATGATCTGGAACTAGTAAAGATCCATGGTATACCCAAATTGGTTGAGGGTGGAAGAAACTTTCCATTTGTAACTATTGCTCCTCAATGTCCTGAAGAAGGATACTGGGATAGACCAGAATATGTTTCGTCCTTGATATCACTCACGAAAGATGTAATAAATAATTATAGAATACGATCGGGACAGGTTTATGGAACAGGACTCAGTATGGGTGGTTTAGGTATTTTAGCGACCTCTATTAAAGACCCTGATCTATTTGCGGCTATTGTGCCTGTTTGTGGTGGTGCTGATCTCAAATATATTGAGAGGCTTGAAAAAATGCCTATATGGCTTTTCCATGGTGATAAGGATGATGTTATTCCGGTTGAAAATTCCATATCGATATATCAAGCTCTAAAGCCTATTAATAATGACGTTATTATGACAATCTATGGGGGCGTTGATCACGATTCTTGGACGGAAACATATGAAAATGATGATGTTTATCATTGGATGTTAAAACATTCCAATTAAAATCTATCAGTAGCCCTGTATAATGGGGTTTTCAATGGGGCCATTGATTTTAAGTACAATTGTTGCGCCCTGCCGATCAAAGTCCTTACCGTTCTTTTGCTCCCACTCTCTTAACCATTTTCTCATTCCTAGTGAAATTGGATGTATTCTTACTTCTGTATCATGAAGCACCAGTTTTGGAATTGAATCAGTCTGTCGAAGACTAAAATCACCATCCACTGATATTTTTAAGAAAGGAGTCTGGAATCTAAACCCCATATCTCCAGTAAATTCATTTATCAAATTAATATCAAACTCTATTAACCTTATCATAAGCGAGTTATTCCATATACCCAATGTTTTTAACATTGCATCTATTTCAGGCTCTTCTTTTATCCCTTTTGGAATCTTTATTTCAAAATTACGTATCCTGAATTTTCCTTTACCGCGGTGTATTATGGGTGTACCAGAGAAACTACCATTGAGAACGAGGTCATTTGCCTCAAGAAGGAACTCAGGCAAAGTTAGACTAGAACGATCATCTAATTGCTTTCCTGGAGTAGCTGAGAATGATGTTTTAGATATTTTAAATTGTCCCCTTTTCATATTCAGGTCAAACTCAGATTTATCCTCAGATATTTCTAGATCTATAGTTGATGAAAAAAGTTGAGAAATCTTTTCAATCTCAAAAATATAATCCCAATCAGTAATTGGTACATTGTAAAGTGAATCTTTTTCGGGATCTAATTGGAACGATCTTGTTTGCCAGTCATAGTAAATTGCGTGAGCGCTAGGTTTTATATTAATATGGTTTGGTTTTGCAATGATCTGTTCTGGAAGGTCAAGGGTATAGCTCCATGAATAATCATCGAGTGGTGGTATGCTCATATCTATATATTGCTTGACTGCGAGTTCATTAATATTTCCAGGCAAAGTATTATGGTCTATCATGTAAAGGTCTATACCGCTTGCAATGGACTCTATAGAAAGTTTTGGAATGGACTCTCTTTTTTCTAGACGTGCTATTTTTTCTTTTGTTACCCAATTTTCAGAATGAATGCTTGACCGTACTGTCAATTCTTGTAGTGATAAATTTGGACCTGAGAATTTGATCGAGGCAGTTTTCTTTTTGTCATTGCCAATATAATTAAGATCTAGATTTGAGAACCTGAAATTTATTTCTCGAATATCAGCGGAGTGTATATCCAGTTTTCTATTCAGTGGCTTCCAATCAAAATGCAGGTCTTTGGCATACAGTCCTGTCTCAAAGATCGTTGCATTATATTTTTCATCTGATTGTGCAAAAAGAGGTGCTATCATTAAAACAATAAATATTTTTAATATGGTCGTTCTATGATCTGGTTCATTTATAAACATATTCAGCGGATTGATATTGTGTTATTGAATCAAAAAATTAGTATTTTTACACCGTTTAGCGGGGAACATTTTTCTATTTTCTTTGTTTGTTATAAAACTGATGTCTAACTCAAAACTTGTTTATTCGACCGATACAACACTATCAAATTTAGAAGAAAGTGTTACAACAAAAAGCGTAAGAGCTTCGCAACAAAAAGTACGTCTTCATCTTGACAGAAAAGGCGGAGGTAAGATTGTGACAGTAGTTAAAGGCATGAAGGAACCAAAAGAAAAAATTATGGAAATAACAAAAGAATTAAAAAAGAAGTGTGGTACCGGAGGTTCATTTAAGAATGGTGAGATATTGATTCAGGGTAATCAACGTCCTATCATTCAAAAATTATTGTTAAAAAAAGGATATGACGTAAAATTAAGCGGTGGATAATTTAAAAATGAGATCGATCATAAAACATTTCACAATTTTATTAATAATTACAATGAGTTCATGGACATGTTCAGAAGCTTCAGGGCATGGTGACTTTACAATGGTACTATCTGGTAGCATGCATGGTCAATTAGATCCATGTGGATGAAAAAAGAATCCACTGGGCGGTCTGTCCAGAAGGTCTGTAAAAATAAAAGAAATAAGAGACAGAGGTATTGATCCGATCATTCTTGATGCAGGAGACCTTATCTTCAGTACCAAAAAAATTGATGCTCAAAATAAAAATGCAGAACTGACTCGTGCTGATGCTATGCTGGAGGGTTTCAACAGGATAGGGGGTGATGCTATAAATGTTGGTCACTATGAGGTCTTGAATGGTTTAAAGTACTTAAAAAATATATCCAATAAAACTGATATACCTTTTATCTCCGCTAATCTAAAGGATGCTTCAACTAGCGAGCTAATTTTCAAACCTTATCTCATAATCGATAGAGGAGAGTTGAAGATCGGTGTCGCTGGTGTTACAAGCCAACTTCCAGATACAAGCAGATCAATATTAGCTGATGACTATATAGAGTCTGCTAATCATTATGCTGAACTTCTTTCAAACCAAGTTGATATAGTTGTCATGCTCGTCAATGCCGATAGGGGATCACAGGGTGCCCTCGTAGATCAAATGCCGAATGTTGATTTTATTGTGACGAGCGGAAGTGTGAATATGTCCAGAGCAAATAGCCCTCAAAAGGAAGATGGACCCTACATGTATTCGTGCGGGAAGCAAGGAAAGTACTTATTATCTCTTGATGTTAACCTTAGAGATATTAAAAAGCCATTTATAGACGTTACTGCACAAGAGAAAAAAATAAGGTCCATTAATAAAAGGTTTGATAAGCTTCAAAAGAAAGACCCTAATAAAACACTTGATGAGATATATGCAGAAAAACAAAATGTATTAAATCTAATAAATCGTTATAGAGAAGACCTGGTTGTATCACAAAAAGCTATAGATGATGCTGTAAATACCATCCAATTTCAGACCATCCCTCTCAATAATAAGGTTGAGGATGATGATGAGTTATTAGCATTTGTTAATGAGTCAGTAAAAATATGTAATGCTTTAGATCGAAAAAAATCTGCAGAATCCGCTAAAGCAAAGAAAAAATCAAAAAAATCTTCAAGATCACATCATGGTCATGATCATTAATACCCTTATATAGATCTTGGACTATCAAAAACAGAGCATAATCCTTATTGCTCTATCTATATTGATCGGGTCTATTTTCAATTCATTAAGTGACGATGGTATTCCCTGGGTAGCAGAACCAATTAAGATTGTAAATAATTCTGAGGATGCACTCGATTTCCTTGCTGAACCTTCAATCAGAGAAGTAGAGATCGAAACTGCCAAGGCCCTACATGGATCAGGAATATTATTCGTTGATGCTAGAGCAGAAGAGTATCTTTCAGATGGCTTTATTCCAGGTGCTATCGCTAGTGATGATATTTCTATGCTTGCAGACCAGATAGAGACAAAGATAGGTTTTGATACAGGGTTCGTTATCTATTGTAGTGATGATGATTGTGGTTCCAGTGAAGAGCTTGCTTATCATTTTCAAGATATAGGGTTTAATAATATTCTGGTCTTTAGGGGTGGTTGGAAATCATGGAAAGATGCAGGACTTGAGATAGAATATCATGAATAGAATCAATCCTACACTTATTTTATTGATCAGATTCCTTCTAGGGCTTGTATTTATTTATGCTAGCTATGATAAGATTCTAGACCCTGGAAAGTTTGCGAGGGATATAGCTAATTATCATATTGTTCCATTTGGGCTTGAGAATAGTATTGCGATTTTTCTTCCGTGGATCGAATTATTGATCGGTTTTGGTATTATTCTTGGAATATTTCTTGATGGCTCGGTTTTCCTTAGTGGTGGATTACTGGTTCTTTTTATCTTGATGATATTTCAAGCAATGATGAGAGGATTCAATATAGAGTGTGGTTGCGGATTAAAAGAAGGTGAAATGGTAGGATGGTCAAAGATACTTGAGAATATTGTATTTTTAGGAGCATCCTATATTATTTTTTATTCAAAAAATAGGGTTCTAGAAATTTATCCAAAAACCCCATTGTCAGAATAAACAGCAAATCATAACTTTCGCAGCTTAAATCAATAGCTTGCACCTAAATTATGCGAGAGTAGCTCAGCTGGTAGAGCATCACGTTGCCAACGTGAGGGTCGCGAGTTCGAATCTCGTCTCTCGCTCAGATGAAAGCCCCTTTATGGGGCTTTTCATTTTATTTGATTACATCTAATCTCTAGTATGCAAAGAATTATATATATTTCTTTTTCTTTTCTTATATTGCATTGTCAATTGATTGATGAGGAACCACCAACTCCACCAGTTGGACTAAAGGGGTATTTTACAATGGGCAATAATCAGGCAAGAATTCAATTGTCCTGGGAAAAACCACCCGCCGATGATATAAAGGAGTATCATATTTTCAGATCTATGGATCAGGGCATGAGTTTTGATTCTTTAGATAGGGTATCCTTTCCTATCCATGATTATAAAGATACATCCATCATTTGGCTTGAAAATATTTTTTATAAGATTAGAGCAAAAGATCGATCAACAAATGTTGGAAATTTTTCAGATTCTATATTTATTTTTTGTTATAAGCCTGGTGGTAATTGGACTATTCAAGGGTATGATTCACTGTTCCTATGTATCGATCCTATAAATTATGCAACTCCAGAAATGTTCCGCCTTGAATTAGGTCAACCTCTCACTTCAATAGGAGATACTGCAGGAATTATGGATTTTCCTGAAATGATCTTAGACACAAATTATTGGACATCTTCCGGATGGATGTATTACACCTATTCTGTGTTGGAGATGTCAGAAGATAGTATGAGTTATGACACCCTCACGTATGCAAATACGATTGCACCAGAATATTGCACCATTGATTTATCAGATCCTGAGGCAGGGATCATTATTTTTGATTCGGATAAATATGAATCTATTTTACTCGATCATGCACAAACTGCGTGCAACGGAGACAGTCTTTTCCCCTAGAGACCTTCTCCACATTCTTCATTAGAAACAGGACTTTCCGTATCAAAGCCATTCACGCATGTCACTTCAAAGCATGTATTTATACCCGTTCCTATATCTTGGGAATGATTTAGGTCTTCAACTTCAATTAGAAATACTTCATCCTGATATACCCTATAAGACTGAGCTGAGGCAATAGATGTCCATTGAAGGGTCGCTGTGGTTCCACTGACACTTAGAGATAGTACTGGTGCGTCGGGGAATAAGGCAGTCGCACATTCTTCAGTGGATTGAGGGCCTTCAAGCCCCACACCATTAACTGCAGAAATGCTATAACAATATTGTGTCCCTGGCTGAGCAACATCTTCATAGGTCTGTTCTGAGACCTCAGACATAAACTGTCCATCCTTATATATCTTATAGGATTCAGCATCAGATGGTGTATCCCAGCTAAGTGATATAATATTCTCACCAGCAGAGACTGCGAGGTTTTCAATTACTCCTGTATATTGATTTACAACCGTGACCATTATTGGTTGTGCGGAAGATTGATTTCCGGATGGGTCACTTGCCATCATTTGTATGACATGCTCAGAATTATTTACCAGGTCATAGGTACCCCAGAGTGTAGTATAGGGTGAATCCGTTAAGGTTGCTACTAACTCATCATCAATAAAGAATTGGACCTGTTCTACTTCATCGTTATCGGTAGCAAATCCTGAAATAGTGACACTATCACTTACCGTTTGTGATGACAATGGCGTTAAAATAGAAATGACTGGAGGTGTAACATCATTTTCAGGAGAATCATCATTATTCACTGTTACTGAAATAGAGGGAATATCATATGCGTTTCCTTCGTAATCTGTAATAGTAGCATATAAAATATGCTCTTCATCTTCTGAAAAGGTGTAAGTGTCCCATTCGTAGCTGTATGGTTGATCTTGGTCTGTAGCTACTGAATTTCCATCAATAAAGATTTCTACTTGTGCCACACCTATGTTATCTGATGCTGAGATCTGTACATTTATTAAGTCGGAAACGGTCTGACCCGCGTATGGATACAGTATGTAACCAGTTGGGAGAATATTATCCACATTATCAACAAAAACGGTCATGGGTTGGGTCTGTGATTCGTTACCGTTATTATCAAATGCTTTTGCATACCATATGTGTTCTGTGTCTTCTGCCACTGTGGTTGTATTCCAATCATAGTTATAGGGATATGATGTAGCAGTATGTTCTAATGCATAATCATGATAGAATTCAACGCGATCTATTCCTGAGCCACCTACTTCATCTGTTGCAATGGTCAAGAACGTAGTAGTACCGGAAACGGTCTGATTTGCCGCAGGTTCATAAATCACTATTGTTGGTGCGGTTACATCCGGCTCAGAAATATTATTAACGTAAACAGTAACGGGGAAAAGGGACGTAGTGTTACCAGCAGAATCAGAAAGGTTCACATTGATCACATGATCTGTATCTTCTATCTCATCTAAGGTATTCCAAGTATAAATGTAGGGCGGCACCGTATCAGTTGCCACCGCAGAACCGTCAATTATAAAATCTACTGCACCCATTTGCACGTTATCATAGGCATTTACCTCAATATCGATCGTACCAGAGACCGTAGAGGCTGAAGGAGGGGATATAATAGTTCCAGTAGGAGCTATATTATCATCTGCTTCATAGTTATCAATGGTCACATTGATGGGACCTAAAGTGATCTGATTCCCTGTGATGTCTTGAACATGGGCATGGATCGTGTAAATAATATCATCAACCTCTTCGACTGTATTCCAGGTGTATCTATAGGGTGGTTCAGCAAATGTTGCTACAGAATCTCCATCAATATAAAGGTTGATAAAGGAGATACCTTCATTGTCATCTGCTTCGATAATAATTGTGACCTCTCCTGCCAATGTTTGTCCTGTAAAAGGGAAAATAAGTGCACCAGTAGGGTTTATATTATCTTGATTATCAACCAAGACCTGTATCGTATTTGTATAATTGACATTCCCAGATAGGTCTTGAGCTTTTGCACGTATAGTATGGTGCTCATCTTCAGTATCATTTATAGTTGCCCACGAGTATTCATAAGGACCTTCCTTACTTTCATGTACGACTGAATCGTTTAAGTATAAGGTGACCATTTCAAGTTCTACATTATCAAAGGCATAGGCAGTTATTAAAACAGTGTCTGATAGCACTGACTGATCTGCAGGGAAGGTAATGGTCAGTGTGGGGGGAGTAGAGTCTTCATCTGCAGGAACGTCAAACACCGGTCCTTCACAGCTCAAAAACAACACGACAAGAAAGAAATAGTGATGTATGCGAAAACTCATTAGTTAACCACCGTCACTAGAACAGGTTGAAGTAGTGTAGTATGTCCAGCATTATCGGTAACAGTTGCACTGAGAGTATGTTCGCTATTATTGGTTAGCCCAGTGGTATCCCAAGAGTATTGGTATGGATCCTCTGTATCTAATGAAACAATCAAACCATCAATTGATAATTCTACCTCTGCGATGCCTTGATCATCTTGAGCAACAACAGTAAAGTTGACTGTACCACTTACAGTCTGCCCAGAAATTGGATTTGAAATTATTCCTGTGGGAGGTGAGGTATCATTGACTTCATTATCTATATAAACACTAACAGGTGGGACAAATCCAATATTCCCTGAGCTATCTGAGACTATGACACTGATCACGTGATCCTCATCATCTGTTTCTTGAGTGGTATCCCAATTATATGTGAATGGCGGATCGACAAGAGTATCTCTTGCTAGTCCATCAATTGATAGTTCTATATGGCTTACATACTCATTATCAGAGGCGGTGATCTCTATGGATACTGTACCATTTACAGTTTGCCCAGGAAAAGGGTTTTGTATTTGTCCACTGGGTGGCACATTGTCAAAATTGTCAACATAAACTGCAATTGGTGTTGCAAGAGTGGAATTGCCTGAACTATCATACGCTACAACTGCAATGATATGTTCTATATCATCTGAAACACTATCAGTGCTCCAGCTGTAAATGTAGGGCGCTATGCTGTCAGTAGTATCTGATTGGCCATCTATGAAATATTCAACGTGGCTAATACCAGATTCATCTGTGGCAATTACCTCAATATCAACCACACCACTGACCTCTTGACCCGCAGCTGGCTCCATAATGATCACATTTGGTGGTTGCGAATCAGCGGAAGGTTGATTATCCACAAGGACAGATATTGGATTTAGTGGAGCTTCATTACCAGCTAGATCGATCAATATGACACTTATCGTATGTTCAGTATCTTCCTGTTCCAGTGTGGTATCCCAGATATAATAATAAGGCTCTTGCTCCATGGTAGTGATATAGACTCCATTTATTGAAAGTGCTACTTCACCCATGGCACGATTATCATTGGCACTTACGATGATCTGTACATCTCCACTAACAGATAAACCTGCAGGAGGGCTCACAATAGAGCCTGTAGGAGGACTGATGTCATTTTCAATTCCATTATCAACAAAAACGCTGATCGGGGCTATCGTTGTAGTATTATTATTTATGTCTCTAACATTGGCGTGTAAAGAATAGTAGTTACCACTTTCAACCAGATTTGTATTCCAAGGGAATATATATGGTGATTCTTGAACATAACCTTGGAGGATATTGTTAATAAAATAACTCACATATTGTATACTATCATTATCAGTGGCGATCACTTCAATGTTGACCACATTGCTAATATATTGTCCTGCAAATGGACTTAGAAAGAAAGCCTCTGGTGGTTCGCTATCGATATTATCAACTTTACTTCGTATGGGGACTGAAGCATAGCTATTCCCCGCGGGGTCAAATGCTATCACTGAAATATAATGAAATTCATCTTCCGTAAAGACCTTTACAAGTTCGCCATCGATCATAACTGATTCACCTGTATCCCATGTATATTTAAAGATATTATCAGAATGGCTTGAGTCAGTGAATACTCTTTTCTGATCGATCAGAAACTGTACTGAGTCAACCTCATCGTTATCTACTGCACGCGCTTGGATGATGATCTCTCCCTGAACAGGGTCTCCATCAATAGGGAAAAGGACAAGCGCCTGAGGAGGTGATGTATCTGGCTCAGGTATCTCGATAGGGTCATCCGTGCAAGAAAAACCGGTGATAAGGATCATCACGAGTGTAACAGATAAAAGAAAATATTTTGGTTGCCTAGCCATAGTGGGAATTTACATTACTTTTTATCGAAACCATCCGATGACCTTACTGCCAAACTTTGTTTTTTCAAGTTTGAAAACAATACTTTTTAACTGGTTATTAATAACTTGTCTCAAGGAGAAAATATACATGTTCCGACCAAATTCTTTTTCTTCATATATCGGTGTAAAATAAAACTTATTCTTCTCTTTAAATACATCATAGATCATAGATACAAGGACAGAAATTGGTATCAAAGATGTAAATGATTGATAGGTGACTCCCGTTCCTTGCTTTTTGTTAAATCCAATAGGTGTTAGCATAGGCATAAGGTCATTGTATTGATCCCACATCTGGGGAATTGCCCTACGCTCTTTATCCCACTGGAGAACAATATCAAGCGTTGCTAAAAGTAAAAAAGAATAATAAGAATAATAAAAGCCTCTTTCTACAGAGTAGGACATGATTGAAAAATCTGTTTCGATCTTTTCAATGTCTAACATTGATATGAATTCTGATCGTTCTTTTCCTGTCTTTACAAATATCTCGGGTTTGATCATATCATCATTGAATTGTATATCTATAAAATCTATGGTATCGCCTTTGATGGTAAATAACTTTCCTGTACGATTCTCCATCCTGCGAACGCTCTCTTCAAAACTCCAACTGTAGTGAAACACTCTATCAAAATCATTATAGATATAATAAACATCTTTTAGTTTAATTGAAT
>CACEUX010000010.1 GCA_902562835.1 uncultured Fidelibacterota bacterium | reverse complement strand
TTTATTGGTAGATTGGTTAAATCAACTCAATTGTTACCCGGAGTTTATTTTTCCACAGGTGGTTGGGCTGACTATAATAACGATGGAAATTTAGATCTTGGAATTACTGGTCAAGATTATTCAAATGAAAGCATTACAAAAATCTTTTCAAATGAAAATGGATTTTTGAATCAAGATATTGACCAAGTCATCGAGGCAGTGGTTGGAGGACATCTTTCTTGGGTAGATTACAACAATGATGGATATTTGGACCTCACCCTGAATGGTTTCCAGATAATCAATTTTGTACCTTACATAGAAACATTCTTTTATAAATATGACCCAGAACAAGAAAAGTTTGTTGAAGATACTGAGTCAGAACTCTTCTTAGATAAAAACTTCGATGGTATTCCAGATCACGTAACCGCAGGTGGGTCTAACGCTCATCACTGGGGGGACTATGATAACGATGGCGATCTAGACTATGTACACGCCGGTTATGATAAATACTATAATAGGCGTCTTGATGTTTTTTACAATGATAGTGGTATCCTTAGGCTTGATACTAACCAAACAGATCTGGTTCCTATTTACCCCGGTATAGTCCAATGGACAGATCTCAATAGAGATGGTCGACTAGACCTGGTCACTATAGGCGCTGATGAGACTCAATCGTTAAGGATGCGTGGTTACTTGAGTGACCCGAACCATATTTTAAAACCTTCATTGCACTATGAAGCAGAAGTATATGGGGTTACCGCTGGGGCCATTGCATTTGGAGATTACAATAGTGATGGTTATGACGATTTTGCCCTAACAGGGTTGAATGCTAATCAAGAATTAATAACCTATGTGGTCCAAAATGCGATCAATACTTTTAGTATAACACATGTATTATCAGGTGTTTATTACGGGAAACCGAGTTGGGGAGACTATGACGCAGATGGAGACCTAGACCTAATAGTAACAGGTCAATCTAGCACTGAGGGTGATTGGGGTTTAGGTTCGGAACCTATCACAGTCATTTATGTTCAAGATGACGGCTCTTTTTCAGAGGACATGACTCTTACCATGGATAGTGTCGGTGTTAGTTTTACACAATGGGGAGACTATGACGCAGACGGAGACTTAGATCTTTTCTTGGCTGGTTTTAAGAAAAACCAAGATGTTGTTTCACAGGTTTATGATAATCTTGAATCACTTGAAAATCCAAATAAAGCACCTAACGCCCCGTATTTACTAGATGACTCCAATATAAATAATGATAAGGTCACATTGACCTGGAGTGCACCCGTGGATCCTAGCAATGCGAATGGAGGTTCTACACCAGAATTAGGGCTTCGATATCAGCTTCAAGTTGGATCTATTGATGAGAATAATGAACATGCCGTAAGTACAGGCCATTACGGTATTGGTGAGATCGGCTATATCAATAGAAATCAGAAAGAGCTGAAGGACTTACCTGCTGGTGATTATAGTTGGCGTGTACGTGCTATTGACCATGGTTACGCTACGTCAAATTGGTCTAACACGGATTATTTTAGGATACTAAAATTAGTATATCCCGGTGATACGGATAATAATGGTATTGTGAATGAAATGGATATACTACCTATAGCATTCTACTTTCATATGACGGGTCCCCAAAGGGAAAATATATCTTACGATTGGGATGGTTTTAATATAGAGTCATGGGACTTCCGTGAAGCGACACATGCTGATGCAAATGGTGATGGTATCATAGATCAACTTGATGTGATTGCAATTGGGTTGAACTGGGGCAATGAACATTCAGAAGTTGTTGGGACTAGTTCAGTAATCAATTTGGAAGACCAGGGTCTGATCGATCAAAATATGGATAACCTCGTAGAGATATATCATTCATTATCTGGCACTAGTATTGCAGTTGAAAGCATGAAGGTTCTATTAGAGTCGATCATTTTGGTCGAACTTCCCATGGAATATTCATTGAAACAAAATTATCCTAATCCATTCAATCCATTTACATCGATAGGTTATGATCTTCCCAAGGGTACATTTGTCAATATCACTATTCATGATATAAAAGGAAATGTTGTGAAAAGATTGGTAAATGATCATCAAAGTGCTGGCTATCATTCGGTTCATTGGAATTCATTGAATGATGCTGGTAATCAAGTAAGTGCTGGTCTTTACTTATATACGATTAATGTTCAAGAATTCAATCAGACACGGAAATTGATTTTGTTAAAATAGACCTTTATTATTTATTGTCACCTATACCGTAATACGAACGCTTACAATAGAATAACTTTTAAAATAGTGCTTTATTGCTCCCACGCTGGGCAAGCAAGATTCTTATAATCACACCAATCACAGTGTTTACCTGTTTTAGCTTGAAATTCCTTCCTTTTTATCCCGGCTGCTACTTCAATGATCTTTTCTTTTGTTTCTCCGATCTGATCTGTTGTGAATGAGTGGCTGCGTAATGGTTTTTCTTCCTCTCTTAAAAAGTAAAGCGATGCTGAGACTGGTAATCCTCCGATGTTCTTATCATCAAGTTGTTCAAGATACATAGAATAAACGGCCAACTGAAGATTTGACTTTGCAGATGATGGTGTTTTGCTGGTTTTGTAATCCAAAATAGTTATACCATCAGGAGTATTATCAATTCGATCAATTGCACCTCGGATTGTGATCGGGCCTATATCAAAAGCAAATTTTTCTTCTGTTTTTAGTACATTTGGTCGGTCTATTGATATTATCTCTTGATAACGAGTTAACATGTCTATTCCTTGCTCCTTAAATTTTTCTTCCCTGACCACGTAATCAAATTCACCTTTTTTCCATTCTTCATCCAAGAGACGTAGTATCCTTTCCTTGCTTAATTCTTTATCAGGTTCATGAAATCTCTGAAGAACACCATGTATAATATTCCCAAACACTAGTTCAGGTTTTTTTGCAGTTTGTGGAATTCCATCGATCCTGCCTAGCCTGAATTTTAATGGACAACTTTCATATGTATCTATTGCACTCGCTGAAAGGTCTATTCTTTCAGGAACTGGAGGTTGGAATTCTTGCTTGAGATCTAACTTTAACTCTTGCTCCCAGTCTGAATCTCCTAACTCTATCGATAGCCCCTGTTCATGCTCATGGATTGCCTTGAGAGCAAGACTATAGTCCTTCACCTGGTCATATGCCTCTCTGGATAGTGCTTTTTGAATAAATTGTTCATATTTAACCTTAAGGTCCGAGTGTGTTCTAGTGGTTGATTGAGTTTCTGTCATATTTCTCTCCTCCATAAGTATATCTGGTAATTCCTTTAAAAAGGGTGACGTTGCTTTTTTAGGTGCCAAAAGAAAAAGTTTCTTCTGGGCTCGTGTGATCGCGACATAGAATAATCGCCGTTCTTCCTCTAAATGGTGCTCCTTTGGGGTTATATCTGTATCATGGATATAATCGAGCCAACTATCCGGCGGACGGTTTATCCGTTTAGTTGAACGAAAATTAAGTGGAAAACTTGCAGATCTAAGAAATGGCATAAATACAATAGGGTATTCTGCTCCTTTAACACCATGAACAGTATTGACGATTATCCCATCTTGGTTTCTATAAGATTCAGGTTTGATGTGAGGGAGGCCACCTGATCTCATGATCGCCTCTAAGTAGATATTAAATGCGGTAATGCTATTATTCTTTTTATTTCTTCGAGTGAAGTCTTGTGCCCTTTTTAGAAAATTTCCAACATTCAATAATGTGTAGTGGTCATCCATATTGTATGTTTCAGCAGCAGATTTTAGGAATCCAACCTGTTGTGTTATGTCCCAGACCATTTCACCGGCTGACCTCTTTTGAGTAATTGACCTGAGGCTTTTTATGGTTTTAACTATATTATCTATTTCTGGAAACACATCCCTTATTTCTTCATCATCTTTAAGTTGGTCATACCTTGGGCTAGGGTCATATCTATTGAATTTTGAAAAAATATTATGTGCGGTTTTATAGCCACATTCCCTTTTGATGATGCGAAATAAAGCTGAATCCTGAAAACTTCCACCTGAGACCAATTGGCACCATGCAATTATATCTCTTACCCCTGAACAATTAAATAAACCTTTGTAGTGCGGCTGTACAGGAATATGTGACCTTGACAAGGAGTCAATTATGCTTTTTGCCTGTCCATGTGTTCGGCATAAGACTGCTATGTCATTATAAGAATTGCCTTCACTTATTAAATACTGGATCTCTGATATCAAGAATTCTACTTGTTCGGATTTGTCTCCCCAAAATATTTTTGGCTTTTGGGAAGGCATTTTAAGACCCGCAGACAGTGTTTTTTCAATACGTTCAGTATTATTGGATATGCTCGCATTTGCCAGATCAAGTATCGGCTGTGATGATCTGTAATTCTTTTCTAGAGCAATAGAGGCGAATCCTTTATGACTTTCATAACGTTCTTTAAATGCTTGAATATTATATGAATTAGCTCCTCTAAAACTATATATGACCTGATCATCATCTCCCACAACTGTGATAAATTTTCTATTTCCAGATATGAGGGACATAATTGTATTAAGAGCAAAATTATTGTCCTGAAATTCATCCACAATAATATGGCGGTACTGGTCTTGAACATTTTTAAGTAAGATCTCGTTTGATGAAAGCATTTTATATGCAGACAATATCATATCTCCATAATCCACTACATTAATATCCTTCTTCCAAGACTGGAACAAAGGAAAGATACGCTTTAGATCTATTATCTGATTTGCAATCTCGGTGCTAATTGGGCCATCATCTGAAGGGATAGGGTCATTCATTGTCGTTGGATCAATAAGTTCGTCTCTCGCACGATTAAAAAAGGGAATAAAACTTTCAGTGACAGCTCTTTGAGGATCAAGTGGAAACTCATCGGATTTAAAAGGCTTTAATTGGTCAAACCTTTCTAGAAACATATGAATAGCTTCGCTCTGGTCAAGTAATTGAGGTAGACCGTCATCAAATTCTTTTAGAAGATTAAAACAAAAAGAGTGGAAAGTGCTGACGGTCATATTATATACCTTGGGTCCAAGGCGATCAATGATCCTATTTTTCAGTTCCTTTGCAGCTTTCTCCGTGTATGTGATGGCTAAAATATGTTGCGGATCAACCTTGTAATGTTCAATAAGATATATGATCCTATTTTCTAGTGTAAATGTCTTACCAGTGCCTGCACCTGCTAAGATCATCAACGGGCCAGGAGGATGTTCTATTGCAGATCGCTGTTTACTGTTTGGTGGGTGTTTAGTATGATGGGTATTCATAAATATAATTGATCTGCAAAAATGGTTTATAAAAAATAACGAATAATCATATGCTATTAAAATGTGAATGGTCTTAAAAGAATTTATTTTTTAACCTTTAGTGACCATATGCGTCTTATAGCTTGAAATGACATGCAGAATGACCATGAACTCATCAAAAAATATCAAAACGGAGATTTATCCGCCTATGATGAGCTTGTTAAAGGCCATCTTTCAAATACCATTGGATTCTTTTTTAATATTACAGGTAATAGGATGGCAGCAGAGGATCTTGCTCAAGATGTATTTTTTAAATTATATCGGCATCTTAAAAAATTTAGATTTGAGTCATCTTTCTCGACCTATCTCTACAGGGTCAATCTCAATACAGCCAATAGCTGGCTTAAGAGAAATAAATGGAAAAATATATTACACCTTGATCAAGCACCAGAAAAAAGTGAGAGGGATACTGAGCTCGAAAATGAGTGGAATAGAAAAGAACTATGGAATGCAGTTGCTAAGCTACCAAATAAACAACGAATCGTTGTGATCATGCGGGTAGCTGAAGAAATGCCTTACAAAGATATAGCAGAGGTCACTGGTATGAAAGAAGGGACAGCAAAGGTAAACTTTCACCATGCTGTAAAATCTTTAAAAGAATGGCTTAATGATGATTGATTTTGAGAAAAAAATATTGAGCTACCATTCAGATAGCCCCAATGATACGAATACAGATGATTTTTTGAAAAGGCTTCACAACAGACTATCTGAATCAAAAGATAACCGCCGAACCATCATAACATCTTTATGCATGCTAATGGTTGTCAGCTTTATGACATTCACCCAATTTGGGGCTCCAACTAACGAGACAGATTACTTTTACAATGAAGATGTAGAAACATTTTTAGAAACAGACTTCTGGACGATCAACAGTGATTCCTTAGATCATGATGAATCCTATACATATGAGGTAGCTTATTTCCTTTTGCAGGAGGGTTATCTTTGGGATACTGTTGAATTAATAGATGAACTAAAAATAGAAAAGGAGATAGCATTATGAAGCATATTTTATTATTGTTCATGCTCTCTGGTCTTATGGCCCAGGGTTATGAAAAAGATCGTTGGGAGGAAGCACCCGTGCGCTCTGAAAAAATGGAGAGTATGATGATATGGCGTCTGACAGACCATTTAGAACTTTCTTCTGATCAGGCAGAAAAATTTTTCCCACGTTTTCGAGAACATCGTGAAGATATGAGGCAGTTAGGTAAAGATGAAAGAGAGGACTACGAGCAAATTCGCGAGAAAATTTCTGGTGATAAGGAATTATCCAGATCAGAGGTAAGAAAGGTAATTGATAGGGTCGCTGATATTCGTAAGAAGCGTGTTGAACTTGAAACGAAATTTGTTTTGGGAATGGATGATATATTAACTCCGAACCAAATGGTAAAGTTGGGCGTGTTCAAAGAGCGAATGATGCGTGAGATGAAAGGAGAAGTGAGAGATAAAATGGGTAAGAAAGAAAAAAGAAAACGCCATAAGAAAAAAGACCGCAAGCGCGGACGTCGTGGATTTTAAAAGGAGAAAGATATGAAAAAACTAATTACTATAACATCGCTCTCTATTTTTGTTATTAATGGATGTGTGGATAGTTCATCGGTAGACGATACAGAATCTATACTTCTGGCACTTCTTAATGAAGACGAGGCCGTTGGCGTGGATGGATTTGATTCTGATGGAGATATGGATCTCGATCATGATGTTGGACTTGAGACTGAAGGTGTGGCACGTACTTTTAGTGATACATTATCTTTTGGAGATGGATACCGAGTCAGGTTTGGAAGACAGCTTATAGATCGTGAAAGGACTGTTGAATTTGAAACTGCAGAAGATACAGCAATTGGACTGGTAACGCATACTGTCAATGGCGAGTTCATAGCTACCGCGATCGATACCAATCAAGATGAGATCGACTCCCTTAGTTTTTCTAAAGAATTCACAACAATGCTGACGCGTAAAGTAAGGTTTGTTAAAGTGGATGATGACCCTTCTGATCCAGATGGGTATAGATGGAAGATCGACGCATTGACCCCACTGGTAGGCGGCTCTGGAGATAAGGTCACTTTAGTTGAACTATCGTATTATTCACTGTCAGATAGCCTGGAGTTAAATGAGTTACTCTATTCGTTTTCTTCAGACGACTTAGGTGATTTATACATTGACCGGGAATCTTTACCTGTATTCACTTCTTTTTCAAGGGTTGTAGCTTACGTAAGTGTGACCAACAATGGTCCGGAATACACTACTGATAATGCGGGTGTAGGTGAATGGGTATTCGTTAACTATGGAAGGAGCAGTCAGCAGAGGGGAAGACGACATTTGCGAGATTCAGGTTTATTTTTTGATCAGGTCATGAATGATAATACACATTCTGGCGGTATGAGGGTCCATGGGCCTGGCCCAGGACAGGTACAGGGTGTGTTCAGGACTTTTATTGAGACGGTTGATCTTGCGACCATGTTCGTGTCTGATGGTGGATATAATACGAATGTATGGTCAATACCCTATAGAGTAGAAAGACCTTAAGTCTGTTTCTTTAGAAACAAGAAGCCCCGTCAGTAAATAACTCATTTAACTGGCGGGGTTTTTATTTATATACTGATCTATTACCGGTAATTTATGATCTGATTTATAAATACAATTTGAATTAATATGAAGATCTACAATTTTAGCGCAGGACCAGCCCATCTGCCAGATACAGTCCTAGATGCCACTAAAAAAGCAGCCATTGAGTATAAAGGAACTGGTATGAGTGTCATGGAGATGAGTCACCGTTCAGAACCTATCATCGACCTTTTCCACAAAGCAACATCAAGAGTTAGAACACTTCTTGATGTACCATCAAATTATCATGTGTTATGGCTTCAGGGCGGTGCATCTATGCAATTTTCTATGGTGCCTATGAATCTGATTAGTAAAAGATCTACCGCAGATTATATAGAAACAGGAGCGTGGTCCACAAAAGCTATTACAGAGTGCAATAGGGTGGCTACGGCTAATGTGATAGCCAGTTCTAAGAAGGAAATCTTCAATTATATACCAAAGGAATACAATCAAAATATAGAATCAGTATATCTACATATAACTAGTAATAATACAATATATGGCACACAGTATAAAGTATTTCCTAAACCTAGAAATGCAGAGGGTTATCTCGTAGCCGATATGTCATCCGATATTTTTTCTAGATCGATCAATGTTTCTGATTTTGGACTAATTTACGCAGGTGCTCAAAAGAATATGGGACCGGCGGGAGTTACATTGGTGATCGTTAGAGATGACCTGGTCATTAATGAACTTGACCATCTACCTGCTATGATGCGTTATGATACCCATGTTAAGAAAGATTCCATGTTCAATACACCACCTGTATTATCGGTTTTTGTGGTTAACGAGACATTAAAATGGATAGCAGATCAAGGTGGCGTGGTCTCCATAGAGAATTCTAATAAGATCATGTCTGATAAGTTATACACAGAGATTGAAAGAAATACTCTTTTCAGATCACCGGTGGCCATTGAGGATAGATCAACTATGAATGTAGCCTTTGTTTTCAATGATCGATCAATGGATGATAATGAATTTCTGCAATTTTGTGATGCCCGTGGTCTCAAAACACTGAAAGGACATCGTTCGGTTGGTGGTTTTAGAGCATCTATATACAATGCAATGCCAATAGAGGGAGTGGATGCACTTATCAAGGCTATGCAGGATTATGAAGATAGATAAACATAAAAAGATATTATCTAGTTACATTTATCCTAGACCATGAATACAATACAGAGACAGTTAATAATAGTAGAGGTCATTGTAATATCTTTATTACTTTGGCGATATTACACTGACCAACTCACAATGAATAATGCGATCCTATATTCTTGTATTTATATAGCATGCATGGGTGGATGGTTCTATTTCAAAGATTAATTATAGACTATGATAAAAAAAATATTTCCACTCGTTTTTATTATCCTTTGTTGCTCTTCAAATAACACAATAGAAAAGGTCTATTATAATGGTATCATATGGACAGGAAATAAGGATAATCCTTCTGCGAGTGCAATACTGATACAAGGAGATAAGATATCCTTTGTGGGCAATGATAACGAGACGCTCTCTAGGACAAGCGACCGAGTTGAAAAGATCGATCTAGAGGGTCGATTTGTCACGCCTGGGTTCATTGATAACCATGTACACTTTATGAGTGGGGGGCTTCAGCTTTCTCGGGTAGATCTAAGGAATGCAAAAAGTAAAAAAGAATTTCAGGAGCTCATAGCTAAAGCAGATAATGACTTAGCTGAAGGTGTCTGGATGCAAGGAGGGAACTGGGATCATGAGCTTTGGGGTGGTCAGTACCCAGATAGATCCTGGATAGATGAGGTAGTGAATGATAGACCTGTTTTTTTAGATAGATTAGATGGACACATGGCACTTGCAAACAGTGCGGCGCTATCTCTTGCCAATATCACTGGAGAGACAGAAGATCCCATTGGTGGGATCATCCTTAAAAATAGTAGTGGGCAGCCTACAGGCATCTTAAAAGACCTCGCAATGGGTCTCTGCAATAAACTCATACCCGAGCCATCATTAGAAGAGTTAGACCTCGCGCTACAAAAAGCTATTGAGCACGCTCACTCTTTAGGTGTTACACAGGTGCACGATATGGGTTCCTGGAGTGACCTTCAGACATATAAGCGTAATCATAGTAATGGTAAACTGAATATCCGTATCAAGATATATCCATGGTACACTAATTGGAAAGATATCATTGATAATGTGAGGAAAAATGGAACTGGAGATGGCTGGCTGAGATGGGATGGCATCAAAGGAATGTTGGATGGTTCACTAGGGTCCAGAACAGCATGGATGCACAGACCATATCTTCCTGAGACCGGTTCAAAAGAAAAAGAAACTATGCCTACAGTAGGCATTATCACACTGGATGATACAACGGATTTTAAGTATTTATTGAGAGAAACAGATAAAGCAAATATCCAGCATACTGTCCATGCAATAGGAGATAAGGCCAATGACTGGATACTAAAAGAATACGCAAAGATAAGGGAGGAGCATGGAGACAAAGATAGAAGAAGTAGAATAGAACATGCACAACATCTTTCTCCATCTGCCATAGAGATATTTGCTAAGGATGGTATTATTCCATCTATGCAGCCATATCATTTATTCGATGATGGTTCATGGGCCCACAAAAGAATTGGACATGATCTATTGAGCCGTACCTATATTTTTAGGTCACTCATCGATAGCGGTGCCGATCTGACCTTCGGATCAGATTGGACCGTTGCACCCCTAGACCCTGTTAAAGGTATTTATGCAGCAGTGACTCGCAGAACTCGTGATGGGAAACATCCAGATGGATGGTTTCCAAATGAAAAGATAAGTGTTGAAGAGGCTTTGATTTGCTATACTATAAATAATGCATATGCAGCATTTTGGGAAAATACAACTGGATCCATAGCCGCTGGTAAGTATGCTGATTTTGTGGTCCATTCATCAAACCTTCTTACTGCGTCCGATGATGAATTACTTAGCTCCAGGGTACTAAGAACTGTGATAGCTGGACAAGATCATATATTTGAATAATGAAAAAATGGAGATCATATCAGTCCGGACTATCTGAAAGATCATATGACGCTATCATTATTGGATCAGGTATTGGAGGTCTATGTTCGGCTGCTTTATTGGGATTAAAAGGTAAGCGGGTACTCGTATTAGAGAAGCATTTTAAAATAGGGGGGTGGACGCATACTTTTAAGAGAGGTAAATACGAGTGGGATGTAGGCATCCATTATATTGGTCAGGTCAATAAAACTCATTCAGTGGTCCGGAGATTATTCGACCTTATATCTGATAATAAACTTGAATGGTCAAAAATGGATGACAACTATGATCGTATCATTTTCCCAGAGCGTTCTTATGATTTCGTTGCTCCAAGGCAGAGATTCATTGATGATATGATATCTTATTTTCCTAAGGAAGAATCAGCTATTCTTACCTACATGGACCTTTTAGATGATGTAGCCAAAACCAGTAGGGCTTATTTTGGACAAAAAGCACTATCAGGGTTTATTGGAGCAGTCTCATATCCTTTCATGACCAAGAAATTCTTTAAATACTCAGATCGTACCACTCTTGAAGTCCTTTCTAGTTTGACCAGCGATCCTAAATTGATCAGTGTTCTTACGGGTCAATGGGGTGACCATGGTCTCCCACCAGCTCAAAGCAGTTTTGCTATGCATGCCTTAGTTGCCCGACATTATCTTGATGGAGGAAATTATCCAACTGGTACTTCAAGGCGTATTGCAGAGACGGTTTCAGACCTTATTGAAAAAAATGATGGCATCCTAGCCGTAAATGCTGGTGTAGATAGAATAAAGATCGAGAATGGTAAGGCAGTTGGGGTCGTAATGGAAAACGCCGATATTATTGAAGCTAAACATATTATAAGCAATGCTGGTGTTGTAAATACAAATAAGTCACTTTTACCAAATGAATTACCCATGTCATCTAGAATGGCTGAAAGATTAACCACAGTAAAACAAACAAAGAGTTATGTCTGTCTACATTTAGGACTAAATAGATCCGCTAAGGATCTATCCTTGAAGAATACGAACTTATGGATCTACCCAGGTTATGATCATGATAAGTCAGTTGAGAATTATATTAATGATCAAAGTGCAGATTTCCCTGTTTTATATGTTTCATTCCCATCCGCAAAAGATGAAGAATGGGATCAGAAGCATCCCAATTCGGCCACGATGGAAGCTATTACATTAGGTCGTTGGAGTTGGTACAAGAATTGGGAAGACCTCGAATGGAAAAAAAGAGGTGAAACATATGAAACTAAAAAAAATAAATTAACTGAACGTATACTTGGTGTGGTATTCAAACATGTACATGGTATTAAAGATCATATTGACCACAAGGAACTTTCAACACCATTGACTGTCCGAGATCTAGCCAATTATCCAAAAGGGGAAATGTACGGTATAGATCATTCGCCCAAACGGTTTCGCCAAAAATGGCTTAGACCACGATCTGACGTTCAGGGACTTTTTTATACCGGTCAGGATATCACTACAGTGGGTGTCTCTAGCGCATTATTTTCGGGCCTCATAACCGCGTCTGCTGTATTAAAGACCGATCTATCAAAAATGTTAAAAAGGTAATTGATAAGCTATTCTAACTGACCTTGAGAACTTATAATATTTTGTACATACAACGAGCACCAACAAGGCCAGTATAGATAGCTAAAAGTTTTATTTAAATACCAAACTCATCTTTTATTATTTCACCCCAGATAACTAATCTTTCTTCGGTCAGTTCTTCCTCATTATCATTGTCAAGACCTAGTCCAAGAAAATCATCACCATCTAGTGCTAAAGAATTATCAAACTGATATTCTTCTGTCGGATATCGTCCGATCAGAGTGCCCCCATTTTCCATAAATGGTTTAGCAAGTAATCCGATCGCGTCAAGAAAATTATCAGCATAACCGACTTGATCACCGCAACCGAAGAATGCTGCAGTTATTCCGGTAAAATCTAATTCTTTATATTTGCTATAAATAAAATCCCAATCGTCCTGCAACTCACCTATGTGCCAGGTTGGGCATCCTATGATCAAACGTTTATATTCTAACATTTTTTTTGGGTCAGTATCAGCAATATTAAATTCATCCATTTCTACGCCTTCAGATTCCATAAAGTCTTTTAGGAAACCTGCAGCTTCTTCTTGATTGCCAGTATTACTTCCCCAGAACATTCCTATTTTATCCATTTTAATATACCATTTTTTAATTAATTATAAATTATTATTGCGATTTAGTCTCATTAGCAATAGTATAACATACAAAATATATTAATATTATTACAAATGCTTTAGGTGTGATTTTGGCAAAAACGAAATGCTGTAAAAAATATAAGAAGAAAGGTAAGGCTTGTAAAAAATGTCCATTACTTTTTTAAAAGGTTCAATTCTTCTATGATATTCATATGGACTATAACATTTATGAAAAATCATTAATTTTCAATATGAATAATTATATAGCAATGAATAGATTTAGAATTTCACTTGGAAAAGAGTCCCAATTTGAGGAGATATGGAAAAATAGAGAGACCCACCTCGATGATGTAAAAGGATTTCAAAAATTCAACTTACTAAAAGGTCCCACTTCTAAAGAACATACTTTATATACATCACACAGTATATGGGACTCTAAAGATGATTTTGAAAAATGGAAATCCTCAGAGGCCTTTAGGAAAGCCCATAGAGGTGGTGGGCAGCATCAAGGAATATATTTAGGCCATCCTGAATTTGAAGGATTTGAAGTTATTTTATAGTAATCTCAAAAATATTTTTATTAATCTGAAATTAAGCCCCACCGTTCGTGGGGTTTTTTATTTACAGAATAATTAAAGCTATTTATCTTTAGATAGAAAGGGTGATTTTTCTAAAATAAAATAGGAATACCAGAAAAAATGCACTAAAACAGATAAGTGATACTAAAATGAATAATATTTGTTTTTTTGATCATAAGAGAGAATAAATATTTCTTATAATTAGATCAAGGATAGGACAAATTTATTCAATGCTGGAGTGTTTTGTTTTCGCGTAGATCATTAGATTTGGATGTAAAAAGATATTTAAATCAAAAACCAAGACCTGTGCACTATTACATATACATATATATTCTCATCCACGGAATCCTGATGTCGAAGACAAAGCTTATCGAAGGTACTGTAACTAATGAGGATAGTTTAGCACTCTCTAATGTTAATATCGTTTCACTACCCTCAGGCACTGGTACTCAATCTGGCCAAGAAGGTCAGTTTTCTTTTAAGGTGCCTATAAAAGACCGAGATCTTACTTTTGACCATGTTGGTCATAAGAGCCTTACCCTTGATGCTATTATTTTTAAAAATGGAACAATGGTCAATTTAAAAGAGAAGGTCATTGAGATGGACTCTCTAGACCTTATGGCGTCAAATAGGAATGAGTTTGAAATATTTGAATCAAAGAACACTGTGATACATTTAAACATGGATGAATTATCATTAAGAGGTTTTACGGATGTAGGCGACATGCTTTTTTCAGAACAATCTGTACTACTTAATGAGTCAATGGATGGTCAGAAAACTGCTTCAATCAGAGCTTCTTCACCAGAAGAACTAGTTTATCTTTATGATGGTATCCGTATCAATACAATGGGAGATCCATTATTAGATCTGTCTCTTTTTTCTATCACAGGTATTTCTTCTATGGAATTAGTAAAAGGTGGACATGAAAAAGCTCTTTCTTCATCGGGTACCATCAATTTTATTCCAAAGTTATCCTACAATAACTCAGCTGTATTCAATCAGCAATTTGGGACATACAATTATGGGGGATATGATGGGTTTGGATCATTAGGGTTTAAGTATGGAACGGTAAATGCTGGAGTTAGTGAAGGAAAATTCTCTCAAGTATATGGCGATACGTCAGTTCCACAGATCCATACGAATCACAAACGTATTTTCTCCAACATAGGAATACGTAATAATAAAAATCTAGAACTGCGTTTGATGGCATTGCAGAATGAAAGATTATTTAATAATGACCGTACGAGTGATACAGTTGATCTAAAAATGCAAAATGTAATACTCAAATTGATCGACTCACATCCAAATGGTAGGTCCATGACCCTATATGGAATGCACCAACAATATAATGGTCAGGAGCGATTAACTAACATGTCAACCAACAAAGATGATAAAAACCGGGGCTTTGGCTACGAATATGAAAGGATTATAGATAATTCAAGATTACGTTTTGCCACAGAGACCAATCTTACTTCAGCAGATTGGATCATGGATGATAATAATATCATGGTTGAACGTCAAAGTTCTATCTTTACCGGTTTATTTGAGATATACCAACCTGAGAACGATAAAGCATATCAATTTAAAGATATGAAATTTGTATTTAGTAAACACAGGATTACCGATGTCCCAGATACATCAGTTGACCATTTTATTTCGGATAATTATTGGGATAATAACAATTCTCAATTCACTGCTTCATTTCTAAATAAACAGCCTAATAAAAAAATATTACTCTATTTGAATATAGGTAATGTTTTTCGCGTGCCTAGCCTTGATGAATCGATCAATAATCAAACCTATCCCCTTTCTGCTCTAAATATTAATAAGCTTTTACCTGAACAGAAATCAATGACTGAGCTTGGTTTGAAAATAGAGGATATCCCAAAGGAATCTGGCGATCATTCATACTCCATAATATTATCGGGTTTTTCATATGATTATTATAATAAAATAAAGCAGATATATTTGTCAGAAACACCCATTAGGTACCCTTTGAATTATGGTCAGGCAAGTATTTCAGGTTTAGAAATGGACCTTGTATACCAGCCAAAGCTCAAATGGATCAATTTTAAAACATATATATCAAATTATATTTTCTCGGACCCATTGGCATTCCAACTTCAGCCTGAAAAAATGTTACGAAATATTATTAGTATAAAACATAAATGGTTCAATATTGATCTCATCCATAGAAGCGAGAGCTCAAGACAGATTACTACATTAGAAAAAAATGGGATAACAAAACAAGCAACCCTTGAACCCATATCAAACATTGATGTAAGTATTTACAGAGAATTTAAAATAGCCTTTTTCAGGTCTATTTTCAGTTTTTCTGGGAAGAATTTGAATAGTTCACCACAAAGATTAGAGGGAATATCAATTTTTGATAGACGCTATTCATTGAACATGAATATTTCATTATAATGCGGATATTATTCCTATTTATTCTAAAATTATTATTATCATGTACATCAAACCCATTTTGGGATGATCCCGGTACTGTAGACTTGTTCTTAAGTGGTAATATTTCGACTGAGAATAACAATATGAATGTACCTATTTCTGTTTATTTGGGAACATTTGATATTTATACCAGAACCGATTAAGATGGAGATTTTTCGATAACGATCCAGAATACTCAGTCTACAGATGGTTCTGTATCGGGTTCTCTAAAGATATATTTTTTATATATAATTATCAACTGGATTCAGCTGTCGTAAACTTTGTAAATGGTAGGCTCTCAAACAATCAATCTGACTTTTCTATTTATGGGGTATTAGTAAATCCTGTTCAATTAAAAAAGATATTGTCGGGTGAACTTAATTTTGAATTTTTAGAAAATGGATTTTTTGATAAAGAGACCCTAGCAATTGTATTTGATGTTGATATACATACTAATGTAGATATTGATGCTTATAAATATATATGGTTCGAAGATACATTGGATTTTTACTCAGCGTTGATATTCCATAACCTTAATAATGATACGACTATCTTACATAGGTTTAGTGGATATGATATTTATGGGAATATTGTGAATGATCAATTAAGAAAACTCAGTTTTGAGGAAAATGAGCAGGCTCGATGGCAATATCTGATACAAACTAACCAGTTCTATCTTTCAACCGGGCAATATAAAATAGTCCCTTATTTTTTCATCAAGCATGATTTTATTTCTCAAGGAATGATAGATAAAATGGGGGGAGACCAGATCTTTTCTTTTTCAAATGAATATTTAATGGTACCTCCAGATATAACACCCCTATCAGTTTTTATCGATTAATTCCATAAATCCTGAATATTTTATTACTAGCCATAATGGTGCGACTATAACTTATGAGTCTAATTTTTACAATTTTACGGAGTATTGAATATTATGTCTGAAAATGTACACGAATTTACTGACCAAAATTTTGATACTGATGTTGCTCAATCTGAACTTCCAGTTTTAATTGACTTCTGGGCTGTCTGGTGTGGTCCATGTAAAGCTATAGCTCCAGTTATTGAAGAGATAGCTGGTGAATATGCTGGTAAGGTCAAAGTTGGAAAGGTTGACGTAGATCAAAACCAGAACATAGCCATGAAATATGGTGTTAGAAGTATCCCTACGCTTCTTGTTATGAAAGGTGGGGAAGTTGTAAATCAGATTGTTGGTGCAGTACCTAAGGGTAATATCACCGAGATCTTAGAAGAAGTTATTTAATTAATTACAAACTAAAAGGGAAATGAAGCGGAAGGTCATCATTATTGGTTCTGGACCTGCAGGACTTACTGCAGCTATTTATTCTGCCAGAGCAAACCTAGAGCCTCTTGTTTTTGAGGGATCTCAACCTGGAGGACAGCTCACTATTACTACCGATGTGGAAAATTATCCTGGGTTCCCAGATGGAATTATGGGACCGGACATGATGGATGAGTTTAGGAAGCAGGCACAGCGCTTTGGTGCTGAATGCCTTTTTCAGACCGTTGATAAGGTCGATCTTTCAAGTCGTCCATTTTCAGTATGGGCCAATGATGAAAAGTATTCCGCAGAAGCGATTATAATTTCAACTGGTGCTACTGCTAGGCTATTAGGTCTAGAAGCAGAGACCAAATTAATGGGACATGGAGTATCTGCATGTGCTACTTGCGATGGATTCTTTTTTAAAGAGAAAAAAGTTTTAGTCGTGGGTGGAGGTGACTCAGCCATGGAAGAAGCTACTTTTCTAACAAAGTTTGCTTCGGAAGTGGTTATAGTTCATAGGCGAGAAGAATTTCGAGCATCAAAGATAATGATCGAAAGAGCACTTTCGAATCCTAAAATAAAAGTGGAATACAATACCACAGTAGAAGATATAAAAGGTTCCCAAGAAACAGGTGTGCAGTCAGTTATCTTAAAAGATACACAAACTGGTGAACTTCGTGATTATGCCTGTGATGGTATCTTTATGGCAATTGGCCACGTTCCAAACACAAAACTATTCCAAGATACGCTTGAACTTGATGCCGCTGGATACATTATTACACAATCAGATTCCACCTATACTAATGTAGAAGGTGTATTTGCATGTGGAGATGTACAGGATACTGTTTATAGACAGGCTGTTACGGCTGCAGGTTCTGGCTGTATGGCAGCTATTGATTCTGAACGGTGGTTGGAGGAACAATAATATAATATATCGCTTCTGATCTTCTATCTCTTTCAAGAACCATTGGTTCTAAAAGGATCAGGAAATGGCACAAAATAAAAGATTGATTTTCAAAGTTAATGGCTTGGAGAAGGATTACGGATCTTACCAAGCATTGAAGGTTAAAAAACTAGAGATTCACCCAGGTACTGTATATGGTATAATAGGAACAGTCGGGAGTGGAAAGTCTACCTTATTAAATATTCTCGCTGGAATCGAAAAAGAATCATCCGGAACTGTACTCTATGAAGATAAGCCGTATGATACTAACTGGTTGGGGCGTATCAAAGTGCATGATGACATATTTTATTCAAAAGCACCATCTTTTAATAGGTCAGGCGGAACTATCGAACAGTACATAGCTGCTAAATTCAATAAGAAAAAGAATGTGATCCAAAATAGATATTTTAAAGATGGAAGTTTTAAAAATCTATGGACAAGGAATATGAAAGAAATATCCATTGGTGAAATGAACTGGCTGGGGATGATACTAGCATGTGAAACAGATCCTAGGGTTTTATTGATTGATGATTATGGGACATATTTCAATAATAATATGGAAAAAGATTTCAGAAATAAGATAACTAGTATGAATCGTACATTGGGAACGACTATCATATTGAGTGCCCCATCGGATATTTATATAAAACATTTTGCCTCGGTCCTGATATACTTAGATCATGGCCATATTTGGAAAATTCGTCCAGGAATCTCAAAAAATAAGAATGCTGGACAGAAAAATGATAAGAAATACCGCAAAGGCAAGTATAGAGATAGGAAGAGGAATCAAAGGGGAAGGTAAAAAATCATTTTATGGTAGATATAATATGATTAATGTTCGTGGAAAATGTCTGCACTTTAGATTTTGAGCATGAATATTCATATAGACAAATTAATTGATCAATTCACCCGAAAGCATATTCTTGTTATTGGCGATGTGATGTTGGATGAGTACATCTGGGGAAATGTAAATAGAATATCTCCAGAGGCACCTGTGCCAGTGGTTAAACTTGATAATGTAGATTACCATTCCGGTGGCGCAGCGAATGTAGGTGAGAATGTTTTTTCCTTAGGATGTGAGGTTACCATGGTGGGACTGATAGGAAATGATACTAATGGAGATACATTGAAAAAAATTCTCAATAAAGAAAATAGATTTAAACTACATTTGGTACAACAACCTGAAAGGCCTACAACTGTAAAAACACGCATAATGGCACAAGGGCAGCAGGTAATGCGAGTCGATAATGAAACGGAAGAGACACCTCCTTTTGATATCTTGGAGAAATTAAAGTCTATTATAGGGGTTGCTATGGAGGATGTAGACGGTGTTATCCTACAGGATTATGGTAAAGGACTTTTTTCAAAAGAAGTGATTATTTGGATTATGGAACGTGCAAAAAAAGCTTCATTGCCGGTTTATGTCGATCCCAAGGATCATAACTATTCATGTTTTTCTGGAGCAAGATTATTGAAGCCAAACTCATCTGAGTTTTGGAATAATGTAGATCCAAACTCATCCTTTGAAGAAGCAGCGACCAGTCTAAAAATAGATAATGATTATGGTATATTATTAGTAACTAGAGGTGCAGACGGAATGTCTATCTTTTATGATGATAATAAGGAACATATTCCTACAATAGCTAGGTCTGTTCATGATGTTTCGGGAGCCGGTGATACAGTGATCTCTACATTCGCGATATGTGATATCTGTGGAGTCGATCCTTTAGAATCAGCATGGATATCTAACTATGCAGCGGGAAAGGTGTGCGAGCAAGCAGGAGTAGTGCCTATTAAAATTGATGACTTGTTAGGTATCGTCAATCATAAAGATGATTAAATCTCTGTAGGATGCTTGATCTAGTCTATAAGATCATTTTACTCCTTATCCTATTAAATAATATAGGTGCACAGCCTGATTCTAGATTTAGTCCATTTGATTGGGTGCTATATTCCGGTGCTAGAAAAATTTCATCTATCACTGAAGGGTTTACATTTGCATATATTGGCACAGAGTCAGGTGGGTTAAAACGATTTAACCTTTTCGGTAATTATTTTGATGAACCGATCACAACTGCACAGGGGCTCGAAAATAATAACATTACAGCAGTACATTTTGATAAAGGCACAGGTTTAATTTGGGTTTCCACTCCTAAGCATATACAATATTCTTTCTCGAGGGAAGGGGATTGGTATTCATTTGATCTGCAAAACTTGGGCTTATCTAGATATGATCAGATCAAACAAATAGGTTCATCCTCTAATTATATCTGGTTAAAAGCACGTTCGTCCTATGTAAAGCTCGGAAATTCGTCAGGTACTCTAATAGGCATCTATCCTTCTCCTGATGAGCTTAACATAAATTGGAGTAGTGGTAAATATTTGGGTCAAAGTGATATTAAAGAGATATTAATGAATTATCACATATTGGACGGTTGGACATTGAATGGTGATCAATTATTAGACAGGTTAGGCAGGATCTCAACAATCTCAACAGGGTTTATTGGTAACCATGGTAATGTTTTTTTGGGTTCTGATAATGGAGATATATTTTTTGGAACAAAAACAATGGAAACTCTATCTCCTGTAATTCCTGATATTGATAACACTGATGTTTTATCTTTGTTTAAGAGTGTGGATCAACTATGGATAGGTAGCTATGATTTCATAAGTTCAAAAGGTATCTCAAAATTAGATATGCGTACAAATTCATCTCAGTTATATTCATTCGAAGAAACTATTAATATGACCCCATCGCCGATATATTCTATTTACCATTCAGATCATGAGGTTTGGGCAGGCGGAGAGGGCCTAATATTATATTTTGATCAAAAGGATAATTATTGGCGTACTCTGGGAGAAGGAGGAGGCTCACCATCAGGCAAGATATGGGACCTATATGGTAATGAAGTTCATATCTGGGCAGCTTCTTCAATGGGTTTAAGGAGAATTGAGCGGGCTACCATGAGCGAGGACCCAATTGGAATTGAGGGTTACTTTGAACAAAGACATGTTTATGATATCGCAGAAATTGATGATCAAATATGGATAGGTTCAATTATGGGTCTATATATTTTTTCACATGATAATCCCCAGCTAATGCAAGCTAATGAAATTGGTAGAAAAAACTTTCCTGAGAGATTTTATAAGATAACAGCGATAGAAGAATATAATAGACTTATCTATGTTGTTGGCGAGATGGGAATTGCTAAATTTAACATGGAAGAAAGAGAATGGGATCTATTGTACACTTCAGGCGTTTACCAAGGTAAAACTGTATATTCTCTTGCAGTGAATGATAAATACCTATTTTTAGGAACTGATAACGGCCTCATTAGGGTCAATAAGCGTACTGGTCTGATAAAGGATTATTTGTTCCCTTTTATTGGGCAGATCAATGAAATAGTGCTTGAAGAAAAAATAGTATGGCTTGGCACTTCAAATGGACTTGTTAAGTTTAAATGGAAAAGAGATCTTTAAATAAAATAAATATTTTAATCGTATTGTTACTCACCCTTTTGGCTTTTACTCATGCCCAAAGAATGTCACGGTCAAAAAAGCAAAGAACCAATGTGGAGAAATTTGTTCTAGCACCATTTGCTGATGCCATTAATGCAGACTCTATACGAATAGTTACTTATATTGAGATTCCATTTTATTCGTTGCAATTTATAAAAAAAGGAAGCTCTCTTATCGCATCATATCAGGCATCGATAAGCATTAAAGATAAAAAGGGTAAAGATCTAGAACACATTATTTGGTCTGATTCTATTATTACTGACATTTATACCGATACACGATCGGTCGTTAAAAACAGAAAACATTTCACTGATTTTGTTGTGTCTAAGGGCAGTCAATATGAATTAATTGGAGAATTACAGGATCTCGACACTAGGAAGAAAGGAATTTTGAAGAAAAAAGTTGACTACAGGGAATATGACAGACTTCCTTCCTTAATGGAACCTAATTATTTATTAGACCTCAGTGGTGATTGGGGTTTTGGTAGAGATAAGATACCCACTCGAGGATATAGGGTTAGAGAAATAGGGGATGGAATTGATCTTAAAATTACGGGTTTTGTCAACCCTGGCGACTATGAAGTAAATATCTTTCTTTCAAATGGCACTATAATTGATTCCCTAGTGCAGAGATTTACGGGAGTTGGAGACAAGGGATATTTTAATGAAATGATCTTTATTCCAGCTACAAAGTTTAGTGCATTAAAAAATGATTTTAGAATAGAGTTATCGCAAGGAAAAAAGACCGTAGACAAGATTTCCTCCTTTTCAAGAAATAAACCAGGGATATCAAATTATGTCTATGATATCGATCTAGCTTTAAAGCAGATGAAGTATATTTTACAAAATGATGAAAGATCTATGCTGAAGAAAAAATCAAAGAACGATAAGGAAGAATTATTCTATTCATTATGGAAGGATAGAGACCCAACTCCTGAAACCGATCGTAATGAGTTAATGGAAGAGTATTATGAGAGAGTATCATATGTTAATGAACATTTTGATGGTTGGCAGCCCGGATGGGAGACAGACCAGGGTATGATATATATTCTTTTTGGACCTCCAGATGAGATTCAGCGTACAAACTCTGCTTCATCAAACTCATCTTTCTGGAATGATGCAAATAGCGCAACCAGTTTATACCAGGTATGGAGCTATTACTCTATTAATAAACAATTCGTTTTCAGGGACCAAAATGGATTTGGTGACTATCGTTTGAATACGCCTTTCTTTGGCGCTGGCCTATGATCTTAGAATATTTTTCTTATAGTGGTTTACAATCGTTTAAAAAATGTCCAGCGCAGTTTAAATATAGGTATATAGATAAAATTTATAAAAAGGATGAAGGCATAGAAGCATTCATGGGAAAAAGGGTTCATGAAGCAATTGAATATATTTACAATCAAAAGATGTCAGGGAAGCTCGTGACCTATGATAATGTATTAAAATATCACTATTACCTTTGGGAGCGATTATGGCATGATAAAATTGGAATAGTAAATAAGCAAATATTGCCTATAGATCAAAACAAAAATATCAAGTTATGGAAGAAATATGCTGCGTTTTATTTTAGGACAGGTGAAAAGTGTCTAACAAAATTTTATAGGATGAACCAACCCTTTGATCAAAACGTGTATGCCAATGAATACAAACTTGATTATTTTATAGATGATGAAGATCAATATAGGATAAAGGGCGTAGTGGATCGTCTGGATGTTGACAGCGAAGGTAATTGGTATATCCATGATTATAAAACTGGTAAAAGAGCTTTTAAACAGAGTGAGGCTGATAGGGACATGCAATTAGGCTTATATCATATAGGTTTAGAAAAGGAAAAAGAAAATATAAGATCCATTACCTTAGTTTGGCATTTTCTACAGCAAAGTAAAGAAAACATCATAGTAAGATCTAAGAGAAGTAAAGATAGTATCTATAAATTGATTGATAAAACAAAAAATATCATAGATGAAATAAGAACTAGATATAAAGAAAAGAGAACTTTTGAAGCCAAAACGTCAATGCTATGTAATTGGTGCTATTATTGGGAAGAATGCCCTAAGCAGCAAGGTACAAATCCATACATAGGACAATAGTGAATAATTTGACACAATTACAAAGAGATGCTCTAAAAGAAGCTTTAAAATTAGATGGATTAAGCATTGAGCATAAGAAAACGCTTAAGGATATTCTAGATAGTAATAAAAATAAAGAAATAGTTCCTAAGTTATTTGTTGATGGCGCTGCTGATTTACATTCAAAAACAGCAGGTATTGGGGGTGTTGTATATATAAATGAAGGCGAAGTAGCTAATTTCTCAGAGCCATTATATGATAAGACAAATAATGAATCTGAATATTTGTCACTTATAAAAGGTGTTCAAGTCATACATGAGCTAAAATTTGCTAATGTATTAATATATTCAGATAGTGAATTAATTGTTAAGCAGGTAACTGGTGAGTATAAAATAAAAAATGATAGGATGAAAAAGTTGAATGATGAAGTGAAATTAAATTTGAGAAAATTAACCAGTTGGAATATAGAGCATGTTAGAAGGGAAAAGAATCATCGAGCTGACGAATTAAGTAAATTAGGAATGGAGAAAGCTAGAGGGAGTAAATAAAATTAATCCTTGGTTAACTCTAATATAAATTCTGCGTAAATTATGTCTCATCACGACTAGGTTAATTCTTTGAATATGTCTTCCAGATCTTTTCCAAATGTTCTGAACTGGATCTCAGGCGATGTTGCTATCGACCTGGGTACCGCTAATACCCTCATATGGTTAAAGGGCAGAGGTATTGTTGTGAATGAACCCTCAATTGTTACACGTAATGTTCATGATGATACTATAGTCGCAGTAGGTGATGAGGCCAAGGCAATGCTTGGTAAGACCCATAGAGAATTAGAAACAATTCGTCCTCTTCAAGATGGCGTTATAGCCGATTTTAAAATGACTGATGGAATGCTGCAGGGTTTCATACGAAAAATAAACCTTAATCGACTAGCACGTCCCCGAATGGTTATATGTGTACCATCTGGAGTTACTGAAGTTGAAAGAAGAGCTGTTAAAGATTCTGGTGAAAGGGCTAATGCCAGAGAAGTATATTTAATTGAAGAACCAGTCGCGGCGGCTATTGGTATTGGACTAGATATTAGCCAACCTATTGGAAATATTATTGTTGATATTGGCGGAGGGACTACGGAGATAGCTGTTATTTCACTTAATGGGGTAGTTACTAAGGAAACCATTAGAATTGCCGGTGACGAAATGGATGAAGCGGTTTTGCAATGGTTTAGAAATGAACATAAGCTCGAGATTGGACTAGGCATGAGTGAAAAGATCAAAAAGACAGTGGGCTCAGCAATGAAAATGAAGTCTGATGATATAGCAGTTAAGGGTCGCGATCTTGTTTCAGGAATTCCGAAAACAATAGAGGTATCATCTGATGAAGTGCGTTTAGCTCTAAAAGATCCTGTTAATCAAATTGTAGAGGCCGTCAAGCGATGTCTAGAGCAAACACCTCCTGAACTAGCCGCAGACATTCTTGAAAGAGGAATCATACTCGCTGGTGGCGGTAGCTTACTAAAAGGGATAGATCAAATAATACGTGAACGTACTAATGTACCTGTTAATGTTTCAGAAGATCCTCTTCTATCGGTTGTCAAAGGAACAGGAATGGTTCTTGAAAATTTAAAAAAATACGAAGCGGTTCTCTTGTAGGAGTTTATGTACGGCATTTACCTGGCGATTGTCAGACATAAAGACCACTTAGTTTTTGTAATCTCATTAATTTTATCAATATCTCTACTTTTAAATAACCAAGATCCCAGAATGGGTGTTGTAAGAGGGAAAGCAGCCGAAGTCATTTCATTTATTTCTTCTCCCATGACATTAATGAAATCACTAATGTTCCTTGAAGAGGAAAATCAACTTTTACGTGAAAAAACCTTATCCCTTTCCCTGCAAGTAGAGTCGATGCTTAACCTACAGAAAGAGAATGATGAACTTTTAGGCATGTTAGATTTTAAACGTCAAACAAAATTATTGATTAAGCCTGCAAGAGTAGTAAATAAAGGCCTACACCCAAATCTCTTATCAATTATTATAGATGGAGGTAAAATAGATGGAATCAAAAAAGATCAAGCTGTGCTTACTCCAAAAGGGGTAATTGGAAAAACAATTGAAACGGGAGAAAAAGCGTCTATTGTTCAATTGATTACAGACTCAAATTATAGAGTTAGCGTCAGGATATTACCGAGTGGAGCCACGGGTATACTTCAAATATTAAAAGGAAATACCGCTCAAATACGTGAAGTGCAAAAAAATGTAAATATTAGTATTGGAGATAAGGTAGTTACATCAGGTTTTAGTGATATCTATCCAGCAGGTTTACCAGTCGGTATAGTTGAAGGTGTTTATGAAGAAAGGGGAAGCTTTCAGAAAGTAGTCAATGTTTCCCTGCCCAATGATATGAGTGCTTTTCAATATGTGTTTGTGATTATAGAGAAATTAAATGAGAGCAATTGACTTTATAATTCCCGGGCTTTTGGTATGGTTATTGCAGTTGACTACATCTGATTTGCTAGCTATTGATACAGTAAGGCCTGACTTTTGTGTAATTTTAATTTTATTTTGGTCAATAATGCATGGAAGGTTGATTGGTACGGTCACTGGCTTTATCATGGGTTTGATATTAGATATATCAGGGACTGGGTTATTTTTTGGATTATCGCCACTCATCTATTCAATTACAGGTTATCTTGGTGGAAACCTCAAAGGTATTATTTTAAGAATGAATACAATCTATTTCACACTATCATGGGTAGCAATTTTGTTATTCCAATTCTTTATTTACTGTGGAGTACAATATCAGTCATTATGGGTATTAGACCAAAATTTATTTTTGGGAAAATGGGTTGGAACCTCTGCTTATTCCTTGGCATTTGCAGGAATTTTACAGTTTATATATCCATTTGATAGAATTAAATAATGTTAAAAGCAGATAATATAGTTTCCATCCGCCAATATTATCTGGCTGTTTTCATTACTATTTTATTGATTACTGTATTAGCTGTACGGTTTTTTCAGCTTCAAGTACTTGATTACGACCAGTATTCAAAAAAGGCAAATTCTAATAGAATAAGAAAAGTTACAACTTCTGCACCACGCGGGCTGATTCTTGATAGGAATGGACAAATTTTAGTTGATAATCTTCCTACATATATTTTAAATGCTGTTCCTGGTGAGTTAACTAATAAAGCGCAGACATTAAGGCTTATCTCTAAACTAGTGAATTATGATTCATTAGCACTATCAAAAAGTTATGGTAGATATTACAGAGGTAGGTTTATTCCAACCCGAATAGCCAAAGATCTTACTTTTGATCAAATCTCAAGACTAGAAGAAAATAGGTTAAACCTTGAAGGTGTATATTACCAAATATTTCCAGAAAGATATTTTCCCTCAGTTGTAAATGCTTCGCACATTCTTGGGTATGTTAGAGAAGTCGATAAAGGTATTCGTCAATCGCTAGATAATCCAACGCATTATGAGTTAGGAGATATTATTGGCTGGAGTGGTCTGGAAAAAAAATACGAAAATTATCTAAAGGGAAAACATGGAATACAATTTTATCAAGTTGATGCATATGGTAGAGAAGCTGGGTATGTTTCTGATTTTCCCCCAAGAGATCCCGAACCAGGAAGAAACATAATCACAACTATTGATATAGATATTCAATATAGTCTTGAAAATATAATGGAGGGTAAAAAAGGTGTCATTTTAATTGGCAGTCCTGAAACGGGTGAGATTTTAGGTGCTGTGAGCAAACCAGATTTCAGACCAGATTTATTTACGGGTCGTATATTAGCGGATGATTGGAATGACCTACTTTTAGACCCAAGTAAGCCTCTAGTAAATCGATTCAACCAAGGTCTATATCCTCCGGGGTCTATAGTAAAAATGATAACGGGTGCAGTTTTATTAGACCATCAAGATTTTGATCCTCATTTAACCCAGGATTGTGCTGGAGCATACCAGTTTGGAGATAGAGTATTTGGTTGTTGGTTAGATCAGGGTCATGGCAAAGTAGATCTGACATCTGCCATAATACAGTCTTGTGATGTTTACTTTTATAAAACTATCCATTATTATGACCTTGATAAATTATCAAAATATTTCAGAAAGTTTGGTTTTGGTGCTCTTACAGATGTAGACATTGAAGGAGAGTCGAAAGGAATAGTTCCTACTACAGATTATATGAATAAAAGATATGGTCGGTTTGGTTGGAGTACTGGTGCTCTATTAAATTTCAGTATTGGCCAAGGTGAAATACTTGTTACACCTATGCAAGTTTTGAATTATACCAATATTTTGGCCTCTAGAGGGATAAATTATAAACCGCACTTTGTAATTTCAGAAATTTTAAGTAAAAATAAAGATCCTCTATTACCATCAGAAGATTGGGATAGAATTACTTTTGATATGAAACAAGTAGTGATGCACCCAAAAGGAACGGGTAAAAGTGCTAACCCTCTCGTTAATGGTGCTCATGTTTATGGTAAAACTGGAACCGCTGAAAATCCTCATGGTGAAGATCATGCTTGGTTTATTGGATGGATGGATTACTTAGAAAATAAATATTCTATTGTGGTATTACTGGAAAATGCTGGTTCAGGTGGGGCTATAGCAGCTCCAATTGCACGGCAAGTTTTCAATGATATTATCAATCTCAATAGCTTGGTAGCTAAATGATTGGATATCGTTCTGTAGAGTATAAGGAATTTCCCCTGAGTATCATTGTGATTGCGACCATCTTATCCTTTATTGGATTAGTAGTTTTAAATAGTATTTCACAGGGCGAGTATGCTGGATTTATTAATTCTCCGTTTAATAAACAATTTGTTTTTTTGATACCCGCAGTGTGCATTTCTCTTATCATTCTACTTATCCCAAGATATACAATACATAAATATTCTTATCCACTTTATGTTATTGGAATAGTAATGGTATTACTCCCATTTTCGGGTTCAGCTCATGCGGGCACCTATCGTTGGTTTAATGTGCCTGGCATTGGCTTTGCAGTGCAGCCAAGTGAGTTTTCAAAAGTATTTACTGTACTATTTTTAGCAAGATATCTTTCAGACCATACACTTCAAATGAAACAATTCACTTCAATTATTATACCTATTGCCTTAGTGATGGTGCCAACTATGATAGTGATGAACCAACCTGACCTGGGTACTGCCATAGTCATGATGACACCTGTATTGCCAATGCTTTATTGGTCTGGTGCAAAGCCTTTTTATCTGTTCCTTATTATAGCGCCTGTTTTCAGTATGTTGACAGCATTCCAAACCTTATCATTTACTATTTGGGCGATAATTCTTGGTGGAGTGATTTTATTTTCAAGGCCTACTCTATTAATGTCAATCTTACTTTTTTTTGGAAATATATTTTTAGGGCTTTTATCTCCTTATGCTTGGAATTCATTGACTACTTATCAACAAAATCGTATCACTACATTTTTAAATCCTGAAAAAGATCCCCTAGGCGCAGCCTATCAAATTATACAGAGTAAGACTGCAATTGGTTCAGGTGGGTTATTTGGCAAAGGATGGGGGGAAGGAACCCAAACTCATTTGAAATTTTTACCCGTTCAAGAATCTGATTTTATTTTGTCAGTCATCGGTGAAGAAATGGGATTTTCTATGATTGTAATAGTATTGACCTTAGTCGCATATTTTATTATTCAAATCATTAAACGATCATTTTTATCTAAAGATCGTTTCTCAAGTTTAGCATTAATTGGAATTGCATCGATATTACTCGCACATGTTTTTGTTAATACAGCAATGACAGTGGGACTTATCCCAGTGAAAGGACTTCCATTTCCATTTATCTCCGCAGGAGGATCATTTTTAATGACCAGTTATCTTATGGTTGGCCTTGTATTAAAGCTTAGTGTCAATTACACTGACTGATAAACTTATTTGAAGGAATAGCATTAACCGGTAAATTCTCATCTTATTTGCCGAAATAAAAGGGTGAAATAATGACCAATCCATTGAATCGTATATTATTAATAACGCTTACGTGCCTGTTGTGCTCAGTTGCTTACGGACAAAGCAAAGATTCTTCAAGAGAATTAAAGAGGTTGAATGCCAAAATAGACCGAGTGCGGGTCATGGTAGATTCCTTAGAATTAGATAATCAAATTTTGTTGCCTGAATTAATGTCTGCTTTCAAACAAGCTGTAAAGAGTAAAGCCCAACAGGACAGCATTACACTAGTCATCTTGAAGAGAATTAATACCCTTAGTAATAAAATTGCAAATTTAGAAAATCAATCAAAATATATGGATAGTACAGCCCTGGAAATTTTTAACAAACTCGTGCTGGTGGAAAACAAAATTGTTACCTTGACCAATAGTTACAATGAGATGGCAAGACTAAGGTCAGGAGAGCCAATCTCATCCGAACCTAAATATAATTCAGCGCAGTATAAGAAAACCTATATGGCCAGTCTAGGTCATTTCCAAAATCAAAATTTTTCAGAAGCCATCTCTGGATTTAAAGACCTTGTGTCATCTGATGCTACAAATGATTTAGCAGATAATAGCCAATATTGGCTCGCAGAATGTTTTTATTCTCAGAAGGATTTTAAGAGAGCTATAGTAGAGTTTGAAAAAGTATTTACATATGCTGGAACCGATAAAGATGATGATGCTCAATTAAAGATTGGTCTATCATATCAAAGTATTGGTAATGTAGAAAAAGCTAGGGAAGAATTCCAGCGTCTCATTGATTACTTTCCAGGTAGTGAATATTATCCAAAAGCCAAAGAAGCTTTAAAACAATTATCAATTAATTAACCTTCCAACCAACACTTAATGCCAAAGAAACTATATTACCTCACAACGGAAATAGTTCCGTTCGCAAATGTTACGCCATTAGCTGATTTTTCAACAAGAGTTCCATTAGCCCTTCAGGAGAAAGGGCATGACATTCGTACTATCATTCCAAAGTATGGTTATGTTAGTGAAAGAAAGTATATCTTAAGGGAGGTGATTAGGCTTAGGGAAATTCCATTTGAATTCAATGGGCAAAATAAAGTTGCTAGTGCTAAAAGTGCTTTTATTCCAAAAACGAGAGTACAGGTATATTTCCTTGAGGATAGTCACTGGTTCAAACCTCTAACAAATCTTGTTTATAAATCAAAAAATGGTCGTATCCTTGCTGACAATGGAGAAAGGTATGCATATTTTGCCAAAGCTGTTTTAAGCACACTCCCACATTTGTTCTGGACACCAGATATTTTTATCTGCAATGGTTGGCAAAGTGCCTTGGTGCCGGGGATGTATAAAAAACACTTTGAAGGCATAAGTGATTTTTACAAAAAAATTAAGACCGCAATGGTAATCCATGATAATAATGAGTATTCTGATATTTCAAGAAAAGATCTTGAATTAGCAGAGGTTCCCATACATAAATCTCTGAAGGGAAACACTCTAAATGTTTTTGATGTTGGTTCCTTTGAGGCTGATTCAATCATTATACTTGACAAGCCATCTGAAAAGATATCTGAAAAACTCTTAAAACAACCTGGTATATCAGCTAATAAGAAGAAAGTATCTGTTATTAATTTATCTGATGATGAATCTCCTGACTATAAAGATATTGCAGATAAAATGGAACAAATATTAAATAAAATTCCTGCCTAAGCTTTCACATAATTAGCTGAATATGAAAATTTGTGACTCTTCTGTAAAGTTTGTAATTCTGTTATTTATATCTTTTCATGTATGGAATTGTGTAGAGACCCCCTTAAACCACGATTTAAGTCATTCTGAGCTAGAACTTGATACTTTAGTCATCAATGATATTTCAGGAGCCAATTATAGGGTTGCTCCAAGCTTGGGTTCTAATGAAAGGTTGTATGTAGGGAATAAAAATGGCATTGATGTACCCCTCTCCTTAATCAAAATAGGCTCAGGCTATTGGAATTATAGTTTTGATAGTACAATTACTATTGATAGTCTTCGCTTCATCTTATATTCGAATGATAGTTCCTTATCAGAAATTTCAACTCCCAAATTATTTTACAGTCCTGATTCGCAGTTTAATGAGAACAATAGTACTTATCTTGATTTTCTTGACTTTTCATTATCGGATTGGTCCGATTTAGACCATGCAAACATTAAGGTGAATACTGATACAACTGATACATCATCATCGTTTACTTATACCGAACTTATATGGAATGTGGATACCTTATTAGCATCTTTATCTGATACACTAGACTCTAACCTTGTTCGAACATTTGCCATTCAATTAGCAAATAGCGATTCGAATTTTATTGAATTATACAGTGAGGAGGCATCTCAAGGGGATAAAGATCCCAAAATAATTATGTACTATAGACGTACTATAACATCTTCCGATACAACAGTGATTGATACAAATTCTGCAACAATATATTCAGATGGTGATCTTTCAATAATTGATCCAAGCGGGATAGAGCCCTATGTAAATAAATTAGGTTTAAGTAATGGATTAGGTTTAAGGTCAGTCTTGAATATTTCATTCAATGAAGCTTCATTACCAGAGGGTTCTATAATCCGTTCAGGAAATTTGATTTTAAATTCAGACACTAGTTTAACTCCTGTTAATTATAATATCATTATTGACCCCTTGGATAGTGATACCTCTGTTGTTGATAGTGTTAGTATATACAGTTCAGACCCTTATGATGCGATAGGATATCCGTATAGAGTATCTTCTGATTCTGAAAATGGGGTTTATATCATTCAAATTAAAAATATTCTACAAAATATTTCCCTAGGTAATGAATCAAATATTGGTTTCAAACTTTTAGCAAATGAGAAAAATGACCCGTTTGAATCAGCTTGGTTTGACTTTCAAATTGGACCCAGTCCCAAATTAGAGATCATCTATGTCGCTAATTAAAAGATTGATTATCTCTTTTTTATTTTTCTCTTTTGTAATCTGCCAGGGTACAATGAATGCGCTTGGAGTAGGACATTTTTATCATCATCAAGGAATTGGTAATGCAACAAGTGGTGTCATTGATCTCTCACCATCATTTAAAAGTAATATTTCACTGACCAATCCAGCCACGTGGCACAATCTCAAATTTACTTTTTTATCCTTATCCTATAGCGGTAATGAGAATTCATTTGATAATGGATCTATGGCAAATGGTTACTCGAGTATATCTAACGCTATGTGGATTGTCCCGATCAAGTCTAGCTCATCTTTCGGTATAAGTTTGTCACCATATGCAGATCAAAGAATTACCATGGTAGATCAGGACACATCCGTATTTCAAGCATTTGATACAACATATAGCTATATAAGTTCATTTGATCGGTCAGGTGGTATTCTATCTTTGAGGTTAGGGACTTCATATAATTTGAACAAAAAGATTAGTTTTGGTTACTCGTACAATATTTTATTTGGCTCATCAAGAAATCATGAATCTCTCAACTTTGATGGAAGTTCAATTGTCCAGACCAGCAGGGTTCGTTATAATGGAATTATAAATGATCTATTTCTAATGATTTCATTGACTGAAGATTTGAATATTTTCTCTAAATACACCTTAACCCTTCGAGCTCTTGAAGGTGCATTAGAACAAAAACATCTATTTGATGATATTAATGGTAATGGATATCATGATTCTAGTCCGCCATATTATGATTTCCCGAATCCAGATAGTGTTGATGCATTTTCGGAAATGAGAGTTAAAGATCTTCATAATCCTCTAGGATTTAATATTGGTATTAATAAAGTATTGAATTCAAACTCTTCAGTCGCAATTGAATTAGGTAGATTGAAGGATAACTCAAAAGGTCTGAATAGCCTAAGACTGCCAATTAATAACTGGATCAAAGAGACCAATACACTAAAAGCATCATTTACTCACTATTCTAATGATCTTTCTATAAAGTTATTTGATAAATTCTCATTTAGAACTGGTATTTCATATTATGAGCACAGATTAAAAGATGACAGCCCTCCTACAACTGAAATTGGTTACTCTTTAGGCTCTGGTTTTAAGTTTAAGCCAGTAGGAAACCAAATAGATATTAACTATTATATTGGTAGTAGAGAGCACTCGGGATTAGAAATAAAAGAAATGATACAGCAGATACAAATAGGCATAAGTATTGCCGACATATGGTTTGTTAAAAGGAGACAGAAGTAGTTATGAGACAATTAAAATTAATGTCTACGATATTAGGCATATTTTTTCTTTCGATGTGTGTTCCGCCATCAGAAACAGGTACAAGTTCAAAGAAAGATAAAGCAGAATTAGACTCCTTAAGGAAAGTCCGATGTCCAAGACTTATGAGTAGTGCAGCCGAATATTATAGAAATCGTGATTGGAAGCAAACAGTCAAGATATATGAAGAAATAACAACTCTTGATTGTGATGAATGGAATCCTACTTATGCGCCACCACAAGAGATATATCAATATTATGCTATTGCGTATGAACAAATGGGAAAGTTTGATAGTTCAGAATACGTTTTACTAGATGGTTTACAAAAGTTACCAGAGAATGTTGAGCTAAGAAAAAGATTAGCCTACTCATACAAAAAACAAGGCAAGTTTGATAATGAAATCATAGAATATGAACGGCTGGTGGATATGGCTCCTAATGATGTCTCTATTATGAATGAATTGTCTAAGCTTTACAAAGGTAATGAACGATATGATGATCAGATATTCATTTTAGAAAAAATGCTTTCATTAAATGAAAATAATGAAATAGCACAAAGTGAACTTGCGATGGCGTTTGAAAGTAGTGGAAGAGATCCGTTGGATGTTTATCGTAAGAGATATGAAGACAACCCTGACAATTTTAGTTATGGTCTGGATTATGCAGATAGATTGAGTCAAGCAGATAGGAGTGAGGATGCTATACCAATATTGAATAAGGTTATTCGACTCGACCCCAGTAGTAAACTTGCATACAGAAGATTAGCTGATGCAAATAAAACAGTCGACGACCTAACTGCTGCTGCAAAAGCATATGAGGAGCTATTTAAGATAGACCCTAGAGATGTTCGTGTTGCAATCGATATATCAGATGTATACCTTGATAATAATGACTACAGGCAGGCACTTAAATGGGCAAATAAGGCAACAAGTCTTGAAAACCAAAATGGAGAGGGCTTCGGGCAGAAAGGGAAAGTGTATTATTATGGTTGGGATAATTTTCGACAAAACCCTTTTACAATAGATGATAGGGTCGTGGCAAAATTAGCATATGATTATTTTACCAAAGCAGAGAAAAAAGGTTTTAGGGGTTTCTCTAAGAGTGCCTGGATGAAAGAAAATGAAAAAGATATACTTTATGGAAAAGCACAATGGTTCATGGCTGAAGATAAAGTAAAACGTAGCAGGAGTATTTCTGCAGTCACGTCTGACTATGAATGGGTAACTGAATCTCTAAAAGCTGAAGATAGCTGGAAATAAGTGGATGATTAATTTAGAAGAAAAAGATCCCGAATTATTTGATGTTTTAAAAAGAGAGGCAAAGAGAGAGGAGCTCACATTGGAGTTGATAGCCTCTGAAAATTTCACAAGTAAAGCAATAATGGAAATGGCTGGCGGGGTCATGACAAATAAATATGCTGAAGGTTATCCTGGTAAGCGATACTATGGTGGGTGTGAGGTTGTAGATGAGGCCGAAAATATAGCTCGTGACCGTTTAAAAAAACTTTTTGGATGTGAATACGCAAATGTCCAACCACATTCAGGTTCACAAGCAAATATGGCTGTTTTTATGACCTTCCTTAAGACTGGTGATACAATTATGGGCCTAGACCTTGCACACGGAGGACACCTAACTCATGGTAGTCCTGTAAATTTTTCAGGTCAACTGTATAAATCCGTTTCATACCACATATCAAAAGAAGAGGGGCGAGTTGACTTTGATGAGGTTTCAAAAGTTGCAAAAGAACATAAACCCAAACTCATCATATGTGGAGGAAGTGCTTATCCACGGTATATAGAATTTGAAATGTTTAAAGAAGTTGCAGAATCGGTAGGGGCCTATCTTATGTCAGATATTGCACATCCTAGTGGATTGGTCGCAGCAGGTGTCCACCCATCACCAATGGAATATTGTGATGTAGTAACAAGCACAACCCACAAAACACTTCGTGGGCCAAGAGGTGGTGTTATTATGATGGGTAAGGATTTCGAAAACAAATGGGGAAAAGTCGCACCAAAATCAGGTCGAACTAAAATGGTCTCTGAATTACTTGACTCGAGTGTGATGCCAGGTGTCCAAGGAGGGCCCTTAATGCATATCATTGCGGCTAAAGCAGTTGCTTTTGGCGAGGCCTTAGAACCTGAATTTAAGACATATGCACAAAATGTTGTTGATAATGCCAAAGCAATGGGAGATGAATTTTTAGAGCTAGGATATGATCTTGTATCTGGGGGTACAGATACTCATGTTCTTCTTATTGATCTTTCAAATAAAGGTATCAACGGCAGGCACGCTGAAAACATTCTGGGCAAGGCGGGTATTGCACTCAATAAGAATATGGTTCCCTTTGATACCCGAAGCCCGTTTGTAACAAGTGGTATAAGAGTTGGGACTCCTGCATTGACGACTAGGGGAATGGGAAAAGCAGAAATGAGACAGGTTGTCCAGTGGATAAATAAGGCTATTGTAGATTCAGAAAATGAGTCTAATCTAAATAGATTAAGATCAGAGGTAGAAGCTTTCTGCTTAGACTACCCAATATACAAAGATTAATTGAAATCAAATTAATCTCGTGATATATAAGAATCTTATAATATCCTCTTTTATTCTTATAGTTTCATGTTCACCAAAGGCTTTCATCTTAGATCAGCCTGAGCTTGTATCTATTTACTTTGAGAAAAAAATTAAAAAACTGGAAAAAAGTGACATGACCAGTTTGAATCAACAACGAGATTTGATGAGAACTAAAGTAGAATATGGGTTTGGCATCATCATGGAACAGGCGGATAGGTTGATCGATGTTGATTATTCTTCTTCTCTGGATAAGTATAAAAAAGCAAATATTATTTTCAAGGATGCTAGGGATTCTGGAATATCCATATTAAATGATAGGTACTCGAATTTTAATGACTGGATGAGGGGCGGTGCGGAACTTAAGTTCACTAAAAATGATATTATTGATCTTTATTGGCTGGCTGCAGCTTATGGTGGCGCTATTAGTTCAAGTAGAGGCGACCCATTTGAATTGATCCATCTCCCAAGTGTGGGGCGTATGCTCAGAAAATGTATTGAGTTGGACCCAGATTGGGATAACGGCGCTGTCTACTCTGCAATGATGAGTTTTACCACCACAAGAACTGATATAAGCGAGGATTTGCTTCGTGATTCAGTTGATTTTTATTTTAATAAAGCAATTTTATATTCTGATAGTTTAGATGCAGGCCCTTTCTTAGCATACGCAGAATCCATTCATAAAACATATCAAGAGCGTAAAGAATTTGAAGATAAGTTAAATTATGTTATCAAAATGAAAACTAATTCAAAAAGTAGATACGAGCTCACTAACCTGATCGCAAAAAACCGAGCAGAATGGCTACTATCAAAAACAGATGATTATTTTTTAGAATGAAACGATTCATCATTATACTACTTTTATTTTCTTCAGTGATATTTGCTCGCAAAATCGTAGTGAAAATGGGAACCTTAGCTCCAGAAGGAACGGATTGGCATGGTATGCTTATAGAGATGGGACAGCAATGGAAATCAGCCACGAAAGGGAAGGTGCAACTTAGGATCTATCCTGGTGGTGTTTTAGGCGATGAACGCGATATGGTTAGAAAAATGAGAATTGGACAGATACAGGCAGCAGGTATGACTGCTGAGGGACTTTCTGAGATTGTTTCTGATTTTTCATGTTACTTTGTTCCTCTTGTTTATCAAGATTCAGAAGATGTCAAGAAAGTGACAGAGGCCTTACTGCCTGAGCTTGAACAAAAATTGGAGGACAATGGTTTTAAACTTCTCTATTTATCCGAGTTAACCTATGCCTATTGGTTTTCTACTTCGCCCATAAAAGTTCCTTCAGATCTGAGAAATAAGAAATTTTTTACTTGGGCTGGTGATTTTAAGTGGGAACAGGTTTATAAAAAAGCGGGTTACAACCCTGTACCTCTGGCCACCACCGATATCCTTTCTGCATTGCAAACAGGCCTTATAAGTACGATTCCCCAACCACCAATATATGCATTAGCCCAACAGTCATTTGGCATTGCTGACCATATGTTAGATCTGAAATGGGGTGTTTTGATGGCTGGTATTGTTGTTGATATAAAGACATGGAAAAGAATACCAGATAAGTACCATGAAGATCTCTTATCTATAGCAAGAGAAATACAGGCCAAGTATGCCGATTCTAATAGTGATGCTGATTTAAAAGCATTGGGCGCTATGAAACAATATGGTCTTAAGGTTCATAGCCCTAGTGAAGATGAAAGGGCATTATGGTTCCAAGAAGTCGAGCGTGTTAGTTACTATTTAAGAGGAAAGGTCATCCCTGAGACCATATACGATACAGTGATCAAATTGACCCAGGATTGATCTCGCAATGGTCAAGATATTAAATTTAGACCATATCACAAGAAGACTAAAATGGGGCGAAAATACCCTAGCCATTGTCATTTTCTCAGCTATGACAATTCTACCATTTTTCGAATCAATAAGTAGGGTTCTTAGTATAAATAGTGTCCCTGCTTCACAAATTCTAGTACAACATTTCACTCTTTGGATTGGCCTTTTAGGTGCAGTGCTGGCTGCTAGGCAAAACAAACTGCTCGCATTGACCAGGGAACCATTATTTCAAAGAGAAAAAGAGATCCACTTAGGTAGATGGCTGGCAAAGGTTACCACTTTTCTTGTATTAGTATCCTTGACATGGGGTAGTTGGGAATTGGTTAAGGTTGAAATGGAATATCCCATTGATATTGCACCAAATATACCACGCTGGTTTGCTCAAATTATCATGCCATTAGGTTTTGGTCTTATGGCTATTCAGGTTTATGCGAATAGCTATGAGAAACAATTACATCGAATAACCTTAATAATTATAGGCGTTATTTTTTCTCTTAATGGTGTTTTAGAAGTGATATTTGATATGATACCTGCTTTACACTTAGGGATTATAGTGATTGCGGTGTCATTATTTTTTGGCGCACCTATTTTTGTGGGGCTGGGTGGTTTAGCGGTCCTAATGTTCTGGCTAGACTATACACCTATCTCTGCAATACCTGCAGAAGCCTACAGGATAGTTGTATCACCAACGTTACCTACTATTCCTCTATTTACCTTGGCTGGATATTTACTAGCTGAGAGCAGAGCGTCAGAGAGATTAGTTACCGTTTTTAGAGAGCTGTTTGGTTGGATTCCTGGAGGAACACCAGTTATTATTGTTTTATTATGTGGGTTTTTTACTGCTTTAACAGGCGGCTCTGGTGTAACCATATTAGCATTGGGTGGGCTGCTTTTACCTATGTTGATCAGAGATGGATATAGTAGATCCTTTTCTTTGGGGCTTATTACTGTTTCAGGATCAATAGGATTATTATTTCCACCAAGCTTACCCTTGATTATATATGGTGTCACAGCAGGTGTTTCCATAAAAGATGTTTTCATCGCAGGACTGCTACCAGGAACTTTATTGGTCTTAATGTTGTCTAGTTGGGCAGTAATACAAGGAAAGAAGAGCAATATAAAACTTAAGAAATTTGTAATGGATAGTGCTCTTAAGGCCTCGTGGGACACAAAGTGGGAGATGTTTTTACCGATTTTGATACTTCTTGGGGTTTTTGGAGGGTTTACTACACTCGTTGAAACTGCTGCAATCACAGTTATTTATATTTTTATCATTGAGGTATTTGTATATAAAGATATAAAACTAAGCTCCATTCCAAAAATCGTGGTTGATTGTGCGACCTTAATAGGAGGGGTGCTGGTCATTTTAGGAGTTGCAATGGGTTTGACAAGTTATTTAGTTGATGCCCAGGTTCCAATGCTGCTCCTGTCTTGGACAAAAGAAGCGGTTTCGAACAAGTACCTTTTCCTATTAATGCTAAATATATTTTTATTAATGGTAGGTTGTTTAATGGATATATTTTCAGCCATTATTGTCATTGTTCCACTTATAGCTCCTTTAGGCAACCATTTTGGAATAGAACCAGTGCACTTAGCAATTATATTTATTGCTAATCTAGAGCTTGGCTTTCTAACTCCCCCTGTTGGTATGAACCTTTTTCTATCGGCGTACAGGTTTAATGAGGACATGCCAAAGATCTATCATGCAACATTGCCATTTTTTGTTATTAAACTTTTAGCTGTTGGATTAATAACCTACATACCTATAATAACTTTCGGGCTTTTACAGTAATTGAGAATAAATTAGGGATTAATCAACACTTGATTATGAAAGGGTTCAAAAGATATATTACAGTTCATAAATACTGGAGCAATTCTATACCTTAAGCGCTATTATCTTGTCCTTAGAGGACAAACTATTTATTATTAATTACTTAGGAGACGTTCTATGAAACGTTTAGGGTTAGCGCTATCTTTAGTGATAGCCGTAGTGTATCCAGTTAGCGCACAAAGCGAGGCCGGAGCAATATTCTTACTTATTGCACCCGGTGCAAGAGCAGGAGGAATGGGCGAAGCCCAAACAGCAGTCGCCAATGATGCCTATGCTAGTTATTGGAACCCTGCGGGTTTGGGATTTCTTGATGGAAGAGAATTAGCATTAATGCATGTTAATTGGTTACCTGGTCTAGCAGATGATCTTTATTATGAGTTTTTGGCATACCGGAAAAGGTATCCAACATTAGGTACAGTAGGAGGTCATTTAATATTCCTTAACCTAGGAGAACAGATCAGGACTAGTGAAACGGGTGATGAACTGGGAACGTTCACTAGTTATATGACTGCCTTTACTCTTTCTTACAGTGCACTAATATCAAAGACCCAATCTTTTGGAATAAATGCAAAGATCTCGTACCAACATTTAGTTGAAATAGGTGCTGGAAGTGAAAAAGGAAAGGGAACATCAACAGATTTTGGTTTTGACCTAGGCTATATGCATAAGGAATGGCTAATACCAGATCTTACTCTTGGATTAAATCTGTCAAATCTTGGGCCTAAAGTATCTTTTATTGATCCAGACCAGGCTGATCCCCAACCTACTAACCTAAGTATAGGTCTTAATTATGCCTTGGTAAATGGTGAGTTCAATAAGCTAAACATCGTTTATGATATCGATAAACTTTTAGTCTCATCTTATCCAGATATGGATTGGGATGGAGACGGGTATATTGGTAACTATGATGAGGATGGAAACTTGAGTCCTGGAAATGATTATAATTCTGATGGTAAGATGGAAATTGCACATACTGACCCAATATACTTAGCATTGTTCACTTCATGGGTCAATGATTGGTTACTTGGTGGAGATATCGATTATGGATCAAACAGTCCAGGTAATGGAGATGGTATTATTGGTGGATATGATTGGGTTGATGCAGATGGAGATGGAAATGTGGATGGTGGAAAATGGTTTGATCCTGATTCAAATGGTCAGGTAGATCCGGGTGAAAATGAAATGGTCCCTACTTCAGGAGCACCAGGCGATCCTGGATGGGGTCAGTATAATGAATACGGGATCAAAGAGGTGGGTAATGCCAAAGATCGAACTATCTCAAATGAATTAGACCGCTTAGTTCATAATTTTGGTATTGAGTATTGGTATGGAAAGTATTTTGCTATTCGATCAGGCTTTTATTATGACAAGACCGGTAAAATTAGTAATCCAACTTTTGGAATCGGTTTAAGATTCTCTGGATATGGGTTTGATTTTGGTTATACTTATGGTGAGCAAGGACACCCACTCACTAACACCATGCGCTTTTCCTTAAATATAGAGTATTAAGATATATTATTGATGCGGTCGTTGTTAACATGCATACCATTGCTCATGGTATGCTTATCTGATAATCTAGCTGCTGCTATAGATGAGCCATTAAAAATCTGCGGAATTCGTGTATCTTTCCTGGAAGATAACCTCGCTAGTACAACTGGTAGTGGAAAGTTTTTAATGGAGTCTCAAGGTATAGAGTGCGGAGCATATACTATTGATGGTCCTCCTCATGACATAGACTATTTTGAATCTCAACTAGTTGCAGTAAATAGCTATTTTACTTCAGTATCTTATGGAAAATTCGGGATAGATCTTGAAAGGTCTCACATTTATCCCTCAGGTCAAACCAGTAGCTATTTACTTGAAAAATATATGAATTATTATAACCCATATAATGAATTTGAACTTCAGGAAAAGCGACTAACAGAATTATTTAGAGATGCCTCTGAAAAAGCTTATGCTGAGGATCAGATAGATTTTTCTGATTATGACTTAATAGTTGTATTCCATGCGGGTATTGGACAAGATTTTTCATTGCCTTTTTTAGATCCAACACCAGAAGACATTCCATCTACATATATAGATAATAGTATGATCAATGAACACCTAGATCTTTCATCAATTGTAATAAATGATCATTTAATAGAGCATGGAATCATTCTTCCTGAAAGCCAGAATCATCTTTTATTTGATATCTCTGAGTCCATGTTCTCAGACGCATCTGAACCATGTGAATATCAGTATGGTATGACAGGTACATTCGTACTAATGATAGGTTTTGCCGTTGGGTTGCCTCCACTTTGGAATATTGATACAGGTGAAAGTGGGGTGGGGGTATTTGGATTGATGGATCAGGGATCTAATAATGGTCGGGGTATCATGCCAGCACCACCCACAGCCTGGTCGAGGATTTATGCAGGCTGGGAAACCCCGCATTACGGAACTTTTGGTGACCATATTCGACTACCAAAAAGAAGCGAAGGGCAGGTTATTAAGGTGCCCATAAGGCATGATGAGTATTTTCTGATCGAAAATCGAGATAATAGTTTCAGAGCTGGTGTAAGTATAGATTCAATTCGTTATCTAATGGGACAAAACTCTGAAGATGGGTCTTATCCGCCTTATGTAGAGATCTTACAAGATTCTTCAGGTTTGGAAAAAGATTCGAATGGAGTGGTTACTTATATTCCCAATTATGACATAGGTCTTCCTTCTTCAGGAATCCTTATATGGCATATAGATGAAGAAGTCATTTCATCCTCTATTGAAAATTATGGTATCAATAGTGATATATCAAACCCAGGTATAGACTTAGAGGAAGCAGACGGTGCTCAGGATATAGGACACCCAACTATACATTTATTCAACGACCCTTCTTCAGGATATTTTGGAGATATGTGGTTCAGAGGTAATAGGCAATATGAACTAGCAAATCCAGGCTTTAGTGGTCTTAAGCCTGAATTTGGTCCAAATACATATCCCTCATCTAATTCGAATGATGGTTCGTCAACATTCATAAAAATCGAGGAAATAAGCATTGCTCGTGATACCATGTCATTTATAATCAATAATTCTTACGTAAGAGAAGGTTACCCCGATACTAGTTTCCATTTCATCACGTTATTTGATATAAATAGAGATGGGAAAAATGATTTGATCGGTGGAAAAGACTCACTTTACATAATGTTGATGAATGGGTTAGCAGTAGTTCGTCAATATTTTCATACTGCATCAGTTAATGAATTATCAGTTTCTTTTATTGAGGAAGAAGACCATACAGAGATGGTCGTAGTTGAATACGAACAGGATTCTTGTTTCTTTTCAGTATATAGCTTTGATCTCTCATCTAATGAGATAAGCCTAAGTGAACAAAATTGGATAGATTCACTTGTATATCCTATCAGTAGTCCTGATTATAAATCTATAGATTGGAGCTCATCTTCAATATGGGATAATCACCAACAAAGGGTATTTGCAAAGCCTTACAATTTTGGCATAGACCTCGGAAGTCAAGGAATAACTGTAGATAAGTTTGGAAATCCTGAAACAAAATGGAGTGCAAATAATTTTCAATACATAGCAGGTATTGATATTGACCTTGATGCAAATACTGATCTCCTGACTGTTGATACCACTGGATTGCTTTATGCTTTCAACCCAGACCTTTTGTTAATGTCGGGATTCCCTACTGATCTATTGGTAAGACCACCAGTATTAGCGCTGGATCTGATTGGAACAGATGCTCCAGAAATCATTGCAAGATCAATGGATATGAAATTGCTATATATTTTTGATAGCAAAGGTACTGCTGTCCATAGTATCGCCATCGACCCAGGTGATGAACTAATAGGGCTAGGAGAGTATGATGGTTACAACTCTATAATTACATCTTCAGTTGTATATCAATTTGATCCTCATTCAGATTCAAAAGGAAATAAGTGGTCCTATTTTCATGGAAATGCAGGTAGGACTAGAGAGATCAATCTGGACTATACTTATAATCCAATTTCAGATAAGGTATTGACAAGATCATATGGCTATCCTAATCCTATTAGAGGACAGATGGGAACACTGCGTGTAGAGTCTAATGGAGCGCAGAATATCAAAATAATGATATATGACCTAGCGGGTTATTTCATAAAATCTTTCAACTCCCTTCCGAATAATAGTGGTATCCAGATCAATGAATGGACCTGGGACGTATCAAATATCGAATCAGGTGTTTATTTTGCTCATGTGGAAGTTTCGGATAATGAAAGTGTTGAAATAAATATTATCAAAATTGCTGTTATTCATTAATGAAAAAAGTAGTCCTTAATCTTTTACTATTATCATTGGCCTATGGGCAGGTTCAGTATAATCATCCCGAACTGAATTGGCACACCTTTGAAACTGAACATTTTAAGATACATTTCCATGATGAAACAGAAATGACGGCCCGTGAAGCAGCTACGGTAGCTGAAAAGATATATCTACCCATCACAGAATTTTATGAATATGAGCCAGAACAGAAAACGCATCTCATTTTAATTGACCCTGATGATTACTCTAATGGAGCAGCATATTATTATGATAATAAGATAATGATCTGGGCTTCTCCATTAGACTTTGAATTGAGAGGTAGCCATAGGTGGCTTCAAAATGTGATCACTCATGAATTTGTACACATTATATCTCTCCAAAAATCTATGAAAGCGGGTACAAAGATTCCCGGCGCCTATGTTCAACTGATGAACTATGAAGATGAAAAACGACCAGATGTACTTTATGGATATCCAAATACCCTCTTAAGCTATCCCATACCAGGAACATGCGTTCCTCCGTGGCTTGCTGAGGGAGTAGCCCAATATATGTATGTAGATGCTGACTGGGACGTATGGGACTCTCATAGAGATATGATTCTAAGAGACAGAGTGATTCATGATAATATGCTAACATTTACAGAAATGAATACATTTGGAAAGAAGGGAATTGGAAATGAGTCTACATATAATTCAGGATATGCCCTATCAACCTATATCGCAAATGAATATGGGCCAGAGACCTTGAGACATATCTTTGAAGAGCTATCATCCCCTTTCCAATTCTCAATAGACGCAGCCATGAAGAAGATATTAGGGGATAGTGGGAATGATGTATATATGGACTTTAAATCTGCATCTGAGGCACGTTATAAACGTCTTGTAGTGCCAATAGAGGTTATGCCAGTAAAAGGGACCCTGCTTCAAACTACAGGGACAACAAATATTCACCCCAAATGGCATCCCGAAGAAAACAGTTTTATTTACTTATCAAATAAGAATAATGATTATTTCGGTCAAACTGACCTGTACCACTATGAATTTGATACTGGTAAAGAAACAAAAATAAAAAGTAGCGTTTATTCTGCACCCACTTGGAATTCGAATGGAAAGGTCATTTATTTTTCAAAAAAATCAAAATATCCTAATAAATATGGTTCTAGATACTATGACATATATTCCTTTGATGTTGAGACTGAAAAAGAAGAAAGATTAACGATTGACGCAAGGGCTTTTAATCCTGTCTTTATTCAAAATGATAGCTCTATCGCATATATATCTACCTATGATGGTGGTCAGGATATTTATAAGTTTGATTTAAAATCTAAAAACCTTGAGAAAATTACTGATTTCAAAGAAAGACCGATGATAAGCCATTTGAATTATGACCCAAAGTCAAAACAGCTATTTTTTGACATAACAAAACATCATTACCGAGATATATACTCCTATGACCTTATTAGTGGGACCATAAACATGATTGAGAATAATAGTTCATTCGATGAGAGAAATATGTCAGAAAATCTCTCTGGCCTAAGAGTCTACTCAAAAGATCAAAGTGGTATTTTTAATTTATATATGAGTAATTCTCAAAATTTTTCACAAGGTTATATTACAAATGTGACCGGTGGTGCGTTCATGCCTGATGTTTCAGAGAATGGTAAGGTGCTTTATTCTGTTTATGATAAAGGGTCATATAACATAGCGTTGCTTGATAAAATATTTTATATAGAAGATGATTTTGTTGGGTATGGTGAAGATTATAATAGCAATAATGAATTAAATCCCCCGATAGTCGAATTAAATAATTCAAAACCAAGCACATATGAAGATCAATTTCCCAACATGTTCATTATGCCAAAATTGATGTTGGATTATGGTACCTTAAAGCCAGGTTTCTATTTTTCATCTAGTGAAATAATCAATAGACTTTCTCTGTTTGGCGGTGCATCAGTAAATAAACTAAATGATGTTGATCTGTTCTTTATATTTGATTTTAAACGATTTTACCCAACAATTTATTTTGAGACCTACTATTTAACTCGAAATACTACCGATAACTCCCTATATCAAGGAGCATACCCGATCAATGATGATATTAAATTTAGACTGGTGCAATTTCGCTCTGGACTAAAATTACCTTTTTATGGAAGCCTCTTCGATCTGTCAGTAACTCGCCAATGGTATCGCGCTTTCATACAAGAAGAGGTGATGACAAATGCATATGGTGTATTAGAGGCTGGCGCAGCTTATGATTATTTTCGTGGTTGGTCAATTAATAGTGCATGGTCTTTTAATGTTGTAAAGAATACGCTAGATAAATCTATAAATCCATCTAAGGGATTCTCACTTTCTACGCTTTTGGGTTTAGAGAAGAACGATTTTATCGAAGGGCTAAACCTTTCAGATTCAGGGACTCTTCTTGAGGAATTCAAACCGAACAACCTTGCTAGATTTCAGATCAATGGCTCTTATCACTATGAATTGCCTTGGGAGAAGCGTTGGACAGTTTCTCTTAAAACTCATGCAGGGTGGATAAGTGATCAAAATGTTGATCCGTTTTTCCATTTCTATCTTGGTGGGATGCCTGGAATTAGAGGTTATCCATTCTATGCTATTCAGGGCACTAATAGTGCTCTTTTTGATGCGATATTTAGGATTCCAGTTTTTAGAGAAAAACATTATAAGTTTAAATGGATGATTTTTCAAAATAGTACGCTAGGAGCAATATTTCAGGCTGGAGATGCTTGGGTAGATAATTTTTCAATGAAAAGATCTTTAGGAATTCAATGGCGGTTAAATGGCTTTTCTTTTTATAACTTTCCAACCGCAATTGAGCTAGAATATCATCAACCTCTTGATAAATTTGATAAAGAAATAAATGAAGAAAAAATTACATATGGTGAAAAAGGGAGGGCCTATCTTAAGATATTATTTGATTTTTAGTATCTTTATTATTTTACTTGATCCTATTAATGCTCAGGACAGTACTAAAGTCCCAGATACAACATCTGTGGTCGTTCTCGAAGAGAGTCAGGTAAATTATCCTGGGAAACCATTGATCATGTCATTGATCTTGCCCGGTGCTGGTCAGTTTTATAATAAGTCTCCATTATGGAAAACTGCTACCTTTTTAGGTGTCGAATTGGGCAGCATATTAGCTTGGCGTTATTATGAAAATAGAGCAGAAGAACTCAGAGATGATTATCAAGCATTTGCTGACATGAATTGGACAATGGATAATTGGGTTTACAATAGATTAAATAATCCTCCTCCATCTTCTGATGGTGTAGCATGGACCAATTTTCCAGCCCTTAGAAATTTAACTGGTACTCATGATCTGAAGTTGATCATTACCGGTGATCTTGCTAATGAACTGAATCTTACTAGAGTCTCTTCAGATAGTTTAGAGTTTAATTCTAATTGGTGGTATAGCGGCGATATTATTGTGGTAAAAGATAGACATTTTTATGAGAATATTGGAAAATATGACCAGTTTGTAGGAGGATGGAATGATGCCAGAGAAGAATGGTATTGGGAAGAGAAAGATGTAGGTGATAGCATAGAAGTGGTGATAAAAACACCTTTTAAAAAAGATTATATTGACCAGAGGTACAACTCAAATCAAATGTTATCTGCTGCAAAGTATAGTATCACTGTTCTGATGTTTAATCATGTTATCAGTGGAATCGAGTCAGTTTGGACCAGTCAAAAAAATGCAAGAGCTAAAAATAAAGAAGCATCTATTAAGCCAAAAATTAATCTGGTATATAACCCCAATAATCCAAGTGCCATAGGTGGTTTTAGAGTATCTTTATTTTTCTAATGACAAAACAAAATATTTTAATCACTACAGCAATGCTTCTTTTTGTCTCATGTGCAGGCTCAAGAGGAGATGGGCAGATATCTATCCAAGAACGATTTGATATTGGCTTAGAGAATTTAGAGGATGAAAAATATCTAAAAGCTCAAACCGATTTTAAGAATGTGCTCCTTAGAGGTACAGGTTCTGATCTTGGGGATGATGCACAATATTATCTTGGCGAAGCTTATTTTCGAAATAAGGAGTATTTGCTTGCAGTTGCAGAATATGAAAAATTGACCCGTAGAATGGGTTTTAGTCCTTTTGTAGAGGAGGCGCGTTTTAAGATCTGTGAAGCATATACCATCGAATCTCCAAAATACTACCATGACCAGGAGTATACTGAAAAGGCGCTAGAGAGGTATCAAGAATTTCTGGATGATTATCCAAGTTCAAATTTTAATGATGAGGTAATTTCTTCAATTGAAACATTGAGAGAAAAATTAGGCCAGAAATTATACGAGACTGGCATACTCTATTTGAAATTAGAAGAATATGAATCAGCGAAAATGACCTTTCAATTGGTCATGGATCAATACTATGATACATCATTTATTAATTTTGCCCATCAAGGGATGGTAAAAGCATTAGCAAAAAACCGAGAAATTGAAGATGCGACCGCTTTCTTAAGAAATCATGAGATAGATCTAATCGGTGGTGGTCTTTATGATGAGTTAGAAGAGGTCATTGATGAAATGAAAAGGAAGATCGCTAAGGAAAGTAAATGAAGATCTGTCTCTTTGGTGGAACATTTGACCCTCCTCACATAGGCCATTTATTGATAGCGCAGACAGTATTTGAGGCAGAAAATTTTGATAAGGTTATCTTTGTCCCTGCCAACAAACCACCTAATAAAGAGTCCTTTTCTCCTCAAGCTACCCGTGTTGAAATGTTAAAACTAGCGGTAGAGGGTAATCCAAATTTTGAAATATCAGATATCGAGATCAAGCGAGGGGGTATTTCTTACACGATCGATACAATAAGAGCTATCAAGAATGAATTGGATTTTAAAGATGACAAACTATTTTATCTAATTGGCAGCGATTGTTTACTTGATTTTCATAACTGGAAAGATTCAGAGTCTATTCTTGAAGAATGTCAGGTAGTGGTTGCTATAAGGCCAGGTTTTAGGCCAAGCGATATACCAGCCTGGATATTACACAGAATACAATTTGCCAATATTCCTCGGTTTGAGATTTCTTCTACGAATATAAGAAAACGATGGGTAGATAATAAGACGATCAGGTATATGGTCACTCTTCCCGTTTGGGAATATATAGAGCAAGAAAAACTTTACAGTTAGCTTCCAGCAAAGTCGAAATACCACCTTATGAGGTTGATGGTAACTAAGATGGTTCCTTCAGCGCGACTAAGTCTCCAGTTAGTACGTATCATAAGAAGAGTAAGGCCTACCATAATAACAAGAAGAAAAACACTACTGAATATGTCCTCTGAAATCATTGTTGGATTTATTATACCAGCTAGGCCTAGGACTCCGAGAAGATTGAATAGGTCGCTTCCGATAAGGTTTCCAATAGCTATGCCATGACGCCCTTTAAGTGCAGCTGCAACTGATGTAGCAAACTCCGGTGCTGAAGTTCCTGCTGCCACTATTGTAACAGCAATGACCCAGTCTGACACCCCGAGATATCTTGCAACATTTGATGCATGTTCCACCATCAGATGGCCTCCAGCCACGATCATGACTAACCCAATCAGAAAAAATGCATAAGACTTCAGGGTAGCTGAATCGGGGTTGACCTCTTCTGGTGGGTCTTTCTTGATAAATAAAAAGGCAATGTATGCGATCAATAGCGAAAAAAGTAAAACACCCTCATACTGAGTAAATGAATCACCTGCTGTCCAACCATCAAATCCAAAGAATAAAAAGAATATAAGAGCCGTTGTTATAAGCAAAAATAGCCCATCGCGTTCAAACATTTTTTTATTAGTCGCTATAGGGCGTATCATTGCTGTTCCACCAAGAATAAATCCTAAATTAAAGATATTTGAACCAATCACATTACCAATCGAGATATCTGTCTGTTTTGTGACAGCTGCACTGATGGTTACTGCAAACTCTGGCGCTGAAGTACCAAATGCGACCACTGTGAGACCAACCACTAGGTCGGAAATCTTTAATGTATGAGCTATTTCAGCAGCAGAATCAACCAACCAGTCTGCCCCTTTCCATAGCATTATTATGGAAGCAAATACGATAACACAATCAATTATAACCGAATATTCCATACTTTTAATTTGATTTTAAAACCTGTTTTTTAAGATGATAAAAATGTTTTAAATAACCTGCGAGGAATATAGTTCATAAAGACCAATAGGTATCCATAAGTTTCAAAAAAGAAAATCCATTAAATAAGTAGTTATCTTCACTATTTTCTGAGGCTCAATTAATAGCTGAATAATTCATGATTGAATTCCAAAATGTATCCTATGCCCATAGCAAAGGCTATGGCGTAAATAATTTGAATATGACCATCAAGGATGGTGATTTCACGTTTCTAATTGGCCCAACAGGTTCTGGAAAAACTACATTGATGCGTCTGATCTATTTCGATCTACTGCCAGATACAGGCCTGGTAAAAGTAAATGGATATATTTCGACTAAGGTATCCCAAAAAATGATCGCTAAAGCGCGTAGATCAATTGGAATGGTATTTCAAGATTATAAATTGCTTGGCGACAGGAATCTTTTTGATAATATTGCGCTCCCGCTGCACGTACTTGGCTTTAGAAGTGGAGAAATACCAGCTAGAGTTGATGAGGCATTGGAGCTGGTCGGTCTAGATAAAAAGGCAGAACATTTTCCTAATGAACTTTCTGGTGGTGAGCAACAGCGAGCGTGTTTGGCTAGAGCCATAATAAAGGAACCTGATGTTGTATTGGCTGATGAGCCAACAGGAAATCTAGACCCTGTTGCCTCTTTTGAACTCGTTCGTCTCCTCGAGACCATACATGAAACAGGAACAACCATTTTAATGGCTTCTCATAATTATAATTTAATCAAGGGACGTGGTCGTCCGATCTATGAGATAAAGGATGGCATTTTAAGGGTAAGATAAATGGATAAATTTCTTTATTTAGTAGTAGAAGGAATAAAAAATACATGGCGACATAAAATGACCGCTCTGACTGCTGTGTTTTCCTTATTTATTGCGCTTTATATTGTTGGACTTATGGCCACCGCAGGGAATAATACCCATAAGCTGTTAAATTATCTTCGATCGAAGTATAAAATTGAAGTGTTTTTTAAACAAGGCGTATCAAATGAAGAAGCTGTTGGTATGATTCATAGCATAAAACAAATAGATGGGGTGCGTAATGCCACGATTATTGAAAAAGAGGATGCTGTACGAATTTTCAAAGATCAATTTGGAGAAAATATTGTTGATCTGTTAGGCTATAACCCTTTACCTGTCAGCGCGGTGGTCAATGTTGATAGAAACCGACGCGATCCAATCAGAGTTGAGCCAATCATTGAAAAAATACGTTTAGTTGGACAAATTGAAGAGATTAGATATCAGGGTAATCTTATCAGTAAGATAGAAAGGAACTATAAAAGGATCGTTGACCAAATTCCATACCTTTCGGGTATCATCCTTTTAGTAACTATTCTTATCATTTATAATACTATTAAACTTTCTGTTTTTTCGAGACGAGAACTGATCATGACGCTACAACTTATTGGAGCAACAAGGTCTTTTATAAAATTACCTTTTATAATTGAAGGAATATTTATTGGTCTGATATCAGTAGCCTTGGTATTTCCAGCATTGATCATAACAGTAGAAACTCTTAATTATATGATCTCTAATTTTTCTTCTTTCGCTATCAAGATCAGCTTTGATCCATTTGTTTGGTTCTGGCTCTTCTTGATGGTCATTGTCATTACGACTTTAGGAAGTTATCGCGCTGCATCTAACTTTTTAAAATAGAGTACTTCAGTGTCTTGTTGTAACAGGAAAGATCCTCTTAAATTCCCTGTGTATTTTGTTTAATTATAATCATTAAATGGGGGCTAAGTGCCAAAATCAAAAGATAAATCTTCTGATAAACCAAAACAAAAAGTTAAAAAAGACAAACAAAAATTGGCTGGTAAAAAAGAAGAAAAGAAATTAAAAGACCAGTTTGATGAACTGCAGGATAAGCATATAAGATTGAAAGCTGAATTTGATAATTTTAGAAGAAGAAAAGCAGAAGAAATTTCAAGATTACTTCAATATGATGGGGAGAATGTTATACTTGGTTTTTTACCGATCCTTGATGATATAAATAGAATGATCGATTCTGAAGATGCTTCTAAAGAGTCAATTGTGGATGGTATCGGCTTAGTTCAATCTAAAATAAGTAAATATTTTGATAGCTTAAATATTGAGCCTTATGGGGAAAAAGGTGATAAGATGGATACTGATATTCATGATGCAATGCTGACACAATCAGATAAAAAACATGAAGATGATACAATCCTTGATGTTTTTGAAAAAGGGTACACATATCGTGATAAGGTCATAAGGCATGCAAAAGTAATCGTGAATAAAAAGTGAAAGATCTCTATGACGTAATTGGTGTTTCCAAACAGGCTAGCCAAGATGAAATTAAGAAAGCCTACCGAAAGCTTGCGCTTAAGTACCATCCCGATAAGAATCCTGGTGATAAAGAAGCAGAGGTCAAATTCAAAGAAGCGGCCGAAGCTTATGCGGTTTTGAGTGATCAACAAAAGCGTTCTCGCTACGATCAGTTTGGACATGCAGGTGTTGGTATGGGAGATAATGCGGGTCCTAGTGGTTTTGGTGGAGGTGTCCATATGAGCATGGATGACATTTTCTCACAGTTTGGAGATATTTTTGGTGGTAGCCCCTTTGAAAGTATTTTTGGTGGAGGAGGATCTCGAGGAGGCAGAAAAAGAGGTCGTGGAAGTGATATTCGAATAAAACTCAAAATATCTTTTGAAGAAATAGCTAAGGGTGTTGAAAAAAAGATAAAGATAAAGCGCTCTGTTTTAGCTGAAGGAGCAGAGTTGATTACATGTCCAACATGCCATGGTCAGGGCCAGGTGACCACTGTGCAAAATACAATTCTTGGCCAGATGCGATCAGCTTCAATTTGTCCTCATTGTGAAGGTTCTGGAAAACGTATAGGTAATAGACCTTCAGGTTCAGGGCCTGATGGTATGGTTAAGAAAGAGGAAACAATAAAAATAAAGGTTCCCGCAGGAGTAGAGGAAGGGAATTATATGACACTTAATGGCCAGGGTAATGAAGATGTATCAGGTAACCCAGGTGACCTTATTGTTATGTTTGAAGAAGAAGAGCATCCATATTTTGTCAGAGATGGAGAGCATGTAATATTAGAATTAAATATATCCTATCCAACAGCCGTTCTAGGTGGAAAGATCGAAATCCCGACAGTAGAAGGTAAGGCTGGTCTAAAAATTCCGATGGGTATTCAATCTGGTCAGGTTTTGAGAATGAAAGGTAAGGGTTTTCCTCGTATTCGTACCAGATCTCATGGAGATCAGTTGGTTAAAATTCAAATCAATACTCCTAAAAAATTATCTAGAGAAGCTAAAAAGTCAATCGAATCATTAGAAAAGAGTTTAAAGCCAATTACAACACCATTTTCAAAAATAGATCTCTAACTATTTCTCATTTTAATTCTGAGGATAAAAGAAGTATACACCAACAATAGAAATTATTAATATTAATACATAAGAAAGGCATTATTTGATTGGACATCATAGATTCCAATATCAGATATATATACTTTTTTGATGGAGTAATGTCATCATTTTTTTAAAAAACTAACTTATCTCTTTGTAAAGATGAATGAATTAAGATGCAACTGACACAACAGAATAAATCCGATCTGCTTGAAATAGTAATAATTTTAGCTCTTTTCTTTCTTATTGTTGTTATCTACGTACCCGTTGCAATTTGGGAAGAAGAGACATTTTATGAAAAAGAAAG
>CACEUX010000009.1 GCA_902562835.1 uncultured Fidelibacterota bacterium | reverse complement strand
TTGATAATTTAAATCGAAATATTGGCCTGCGGAAAGCAAGGCTCGCATGGTTTATAGCCGTAGATCTTTTTAAAGATGGTGATATGGATGGAGTCATACAGGAGTTAGATACAATGCTAGATGGACTTTCTCAATCTTATAGAGATCTAGGTAGAGACAACTACACCCAATATTTCATGAAAGTGTATTCAGAGAAAATTGCAAAGATGCTATCAATGCTTGGACAAAAGGAATTTCTTAAGGATATGAAAGAATTAGACCCTGACAGACGTGATATATATCAATCCGCTTTAAGCTCTATTTCTGGATAGGTATTTTTCCCAAATAAATAATGAGCTAGAACAATAGGCGTCTTACACATGTTTTTAAATAAGTTCCTATCTTTGACCTTTCTAATTGAACTGAACCAATAACGTTTTTTAATTATAGTGTGAGGGTGAAATAGTATCCATATCGCTGAGCGGATAATTCCAGAGGCATGCCTGTAATCAAACTTGATCAGTGCATAACCCAGCGCAACAAACTCAAGCATTGCTCTTATTGTTCCAATATAAAATGCAACTGGCAATGAATAATTACTTAATAACATTAGAAGAGAATTGCGATGATTTAAATAATACTTACGATGGGTGTGCATCGGTAATGAAATTGCATTTTTATGATAAACAACTGAACTTGGATTCACCCATACATTATATCCCATTGCCTGTAAACGCCAACAAAGATCTATTTCTTCCATGTGAGCAAAAAATACCTCATCAAATTCCCCTGCTGCTTTAAAAAGGCTGGCCCTGACCATCATGGCCGTTCCAGAAGCCCAAAAACACTGCCTGGAGTCATTATATTGCCCGTTATCTTTTTCCTGTTCAAAGAATAAACGGCCTCTTGCAAATGGGTAACAGAAAATATCCATCATACCACCAGAGCCACCAGCATAATCGAATAAATTTTGCTTGTAGTAATTTAAAATCTTTGGTTGTACGGCCGCAATATTATCATTCTGGATCATTATTGTAACAAGATGATCCAACCACATTATATCTTGAATGGTATCATTATTTAAAAATACTAAATAGTCTCCCTTTGCAATTTTTGCACCTCGATTACACCCTCCAGCATATCCATAATTCTGATTATTTTCTAAAAGCCTTAAATTGGGATGGTTGCTCTTTACCCAATCTTGGCTGCCATCACTAGATGCATTATCTGAAATGATGATTTCATAAGAACCATAGTTAGTTTTAAGTAATGAGTCAATGCACTCAGAAAGAATTTCAATACCATTCCAATGTGGGATGATAATTGAAACTAAAGGTTGGTCCTTGGTCATATTGACCTGCGTTATTTATCCGCCAGAACGGATCTTTTCAAGAATCTCTGCTGCGTTATTATCTTGAGGGTATCGAATGACCCAATCGGATAAAAGTATTTCAGCTTCTTCTAGTTTATTCGTCTCTCTATAAATAAATATAAGTGATGATATAATTTCGGAATAGGCTTTTTCCCAGCGCGTCCATTCACCTTTTCGAACTGTGTTATTACCAAAACCTCTCGATCTTACCATACTCTCTAATTGTAGGTATGTTAGTCTCATATCCTCCAAAATACTAATAGCTAATTCAGTATCATTTAGTTCTCTGTAGAATGTGTTTGCATAATCAACCTTATTAAGAGGTTTTCCATTATCACGAGCAATCAATGTTTCCATAATCTCTTTCATTGATTCTTTTTCACCAAGGTCTCCATAGATACGAGCTACTTGATGATGAAGGTCTTCTGATTGGATAGGAATAGTATTAGTAGGAATCTTTTCTTCCATTTTATCAAGAATCAGAACAATTTTTTCTTTAAGGTCCGCTAATTCTTGTTTTGACCTATCCTTCTTATTGTTGTTCTTTTTTTGATAATCCATGTATAAAGTAAATGCTAATTGCACGTAGGCGCTTCTATAATTCTGAAGAAGTCGCTTGGTCTGTTTATTATAGTATATTCTTTCATTACCAAGATTTCTAAACATATATCCAGGTTGATATTCTCTGGACCAGTGATAAGAATCTTCCACCTTATTGTAAAAAGCTGAATGGTCAAAATCTGTATACCAACTTTTCGGACCTATATCTGTCATAAGATTTGCGTACATACTCTCAGTATCTACTGGTTTTGTTTTATGGCTTTTCAACTGGAACGTTAATCCTTGCATATCTAGGTACTTATCTAATCCAATACGATTCTGCTGGGAAACAGTTACGGCAAAATATATTGGGATCCTCCATGATGCATCATTAATAATACGCATTATCATCATATCTTGAACTCTGAGTGCTTGACCTTGATAAGTGGGCCTCATTTCCCACTCTATATAGCCTTTGTCATTCTTTGGGTCGTTATATACAGGAACCTGGACCTTCTGTTTTTCCCAGCGCTGAAGACTAGAGGTCAACCTGTCAATCTGTAAATCACTCAGTTTTATAAAGCTGGTTTCTTTTGGACGCTTATCCCGCCATTGTTTGATATACCATGGGGTATTCAATAAACTTAGGTTTACTACAGCTACATCCGTTCTTACCTTTTCGACTTCCTGAAGATACCATAGAGGGAAAGTATCATTATCTCCATTAGTAAAGATAACACCATTAGGCCCGCACGACTGAAGAAGATTATAGCTATAGTCCCAAGCAACAAAATTTCCAGTTCGAGAATGAGAGTGATAATTTGAATTTGCCATTACAAAAGGCACAAAAATAATTTGTAAGACCACAGCCAAAGAGATAAGTCTTTTACTAAGTTCACCATCTTTAACGTATTTTGTTATCCATTCACTTATAGCGGCGGTTCCTACACCAATCCATACAGAGAATGCAAAGAAACTTCCTACATAAGAATAGTCTCTTTCCCGTGGCTGGGGGTCATCTTGATTTAGGTAAATGATTATTGCGTACCCAGTCATAATGAATAATGACATGACAGAGAATGCCATTTTATCATCACGATATGCGTGATAGAACATCCCAAGGATACCAAGGATGAATGCCAAAGGTATTCCAAATTGTGTTATATCGATACCATCTTCACTATTTTTTGCACCCATCCTTATAACGCCTGGGTCTGTAGCGGGTCCGCGTCCAACAAATTGCCATAGAAAGTATCTGTTATACATCTTGCGTATCTGGTAGTCCCAGAAGAACTGCCACTGCTTATCAGATTGATGTCTGCTGTAATTTCTTCTCTGTAAACCAGAAAATTCTCTATTAGGTCCTTCCGGATATCCTACCACTTCGTGTATAGGCGAAATACCTTTAAAGCGCCGAGGTAGCATTCCCACATCACCATATTGCTCTCTTTCAAGATATGAGATAAATGCTTCAACAGTTTCAGGGTCATTCTCATCAATACTAGGATTCTGGTTTGAGCGAATAAAAATCATAGCGTAAGTAGAATAGCCTATTAAAACAAGGACCATTGATGTCAGCGCTACTGACAGTAATTTTTGTTTATTAGAAATGACCATGACCATCGCAGCAAATATTGCCAGAATAAGAAGGGCAGTAAGTTCTACTCCAATTGCATCTGCAATCTTTGGCATCCCTTTAATAATCACATTATGAATTATAAAAAAAGCAGCTCCGGTAATTGCCATTGTAATCGTAAAAGATGCCCATTCAAATCTATATTTTCTAAAGTATATAACAAGGGCAACAAATGGAAGAGTGAGAAGATTTAATAAATGCAAACCAGTAGCCAATCCTATCATATAGGCGATTATTAGAATATACCTTTCATGGCCTTTTTCGTCTGCTTTCTCACTCCATAGCAGTATGAGCCATACTACAATAGCTGTAAAAAAAGTACTAAAAGCATAAACCTCTGCCTCTACTGCATTGAACCAATGGCTATCTGTAAAAGCAAATGCAAGAGACCCTACTATACCAGCACCGAAAACAACAAGAGCATCTGTGGTTGATTCAAGCTTGCCACGCCAGTGATTAACAACTTGTACAATGCTTAAATACAAAAAGAAGACTGCAAAGGCACTCGCAAGAGGCGACAACATATTAACCCTGAATGCAATATCCTCACTGAACGGTAGAAGTGATGCTATCCTTCCAAGCAAGAGGAATAACGGACTACCTGGAGGATGGGGGACACCCAATGTATAGGAAACGGCAATAAACTCACCGCAGTCCCAGTATGAAACAGATGGGGCCATAGTACTGTAATAGACAGCAAATGATAATAATAAGATAATAAATGCTATAATGCGATTGGTCCGAATGTAATCAGTATGTATCACTCTTTTTCTCCACTTGAGCTATCTTTATTTATTGCTTTTTTTAGATCAGGCATATTTTTCTTTTTTATAAATTCCATTCTCAGCTCACTAACTGCATTAATTAACATTTGTTCCTCGTATTCAGACATATTTCCTCTGGCCTTTGCTTGTAGCATATCCAATAGATCTATATAGTAGGATGCTTGATCAATATTAACTTCTGTACTATCAGTAACTGGATTTTTCATTTTGCCTAAGGCTATCCATGCACTTGTCCTAAATGTACTAACAAGGTATAGAAATAACTGTTCTTCTTTACTTGGGCTCTCCTGAACCATTTATACTCCATGTAATTGGTTTAAACTAGAAACAGAACCGCGGAATTTAATTCGTACTATAACCATACAAAATGATTCATCATGACAGATTTATGCTATCTAAATGCTGTGAATAGTTTTTTATAAATGTCTTTTTCATAAGTTCATGACTGTTCTCATTAAGTCCTGGGTCATTCTCAGCCAAGTTAAAAGCTGACTTTCTTGCTTGTCTGATAAGGACACCATCCGTAACCATATTAGCTATTCTATATTGGAAAAACCCTGACTGTTTTAAACCAAAGAATTGGCCTGGGCCCCTTAATTTGAGATCCTCATCCGCAATAATAAAACCATCATTTGTCTTTTCCATAATTGAGAGACGATTGCGAGATGAATCTGTAATATCTCTTCTGACCAAAACACAATAACTCTTCTCTGAGCCTCTACCTACTCGCCCTCGTAATTGATGCAATTGTGTTAAACCAAACCGTTCTGAATGTTCTATTAACATCACTGTAGCGTTAGGGATATCTAACCCTACTTCGACTACAGTAGTTGAAACTAAAATATTTATTTTATTTTGCTCAAATTTATTTATAATGTCATCTTTTTCTTCAGACTTCATTTTTCCATGTACCAGCCCTACATTGAGATCTGCGAATTGTATTCTTGACAGCTCTTCATGAGCTTCCACTGCAGCTGCCAAATCTGATTTTTCTGACTCCTCTACTAGAGGATATACCACTATACATTGCCTCCCAGCTGAAACCTCTTCTCGAACGAATTTATAAACATTATTCATTCTTTGAGGCTCTACTACTTTTGTAACGACAGGAATACGATTGGTAGGCAATTCATCAATTATTGAAAGATCCATATCGCCATGATATGTAATAGCAAGTGTACGAGGAATCGGCGTGGCGGTCATTGACATAGCATGAGGGTTCCTTCCTTTTTCTAATAGTGTAGCTCGTTGATTAACTCCAAACCGATGCTGCTCATCTATGATAGCCAGACCCAGGTTTTTAAAAAGAATATCTTCTTGGATCAAGGCATGGGTCCCTATAACAACAGGAATATCACCATTTTTCAATCCACTCAGGATCGGTTCTCTGTCAGATCTCTTCATTTTACCAACCAATAATGAGCAAATTATTTTTACTTTATCTAATTGTTCTCTAAAAGAATGATAATGTTGCCTAGCCAAAATTTCCGTAGGAGCCATAACTGCAACCTGCACATGATTACCAACTGCTAGAGTCGAAACTAAAATGGCAACAATAGTTTTCCCACAGCCTACATCTCCTTGAATTAAACGGTTCATAGGATAGGATTTCTTCATATCCAGGTGTACCTCTTGTATAACATTTTTTTGAGCATTGGTAAGTTCGTAGTCTAGAGTTTCTGATACTGGCCTGAAATAAGGCCCAACATCAATTAAACGTTTTGCCCCAAAGGATTGAATATTCTTTTTCCTTAATGCTAATAATAGCTGTAGAAAAAAATGCTCATCAAACTTTAACCTTCTTATTGCGGATTCGAGTTCACTTAAGCCATCTGAAAAGTGTATCAACCGTAGGGCTTTGTCTAATTTGACCAGGTCATTATTTTCTAAAATATATTTTGGCATTACCTCTGGTATTACTAGATCAGAATCAAATGTTTCTTTGATCATTTTTCTAAAAATACGCTGATCTATACCCACCGCTTTTAGTTCTTGATTTAGAGGATAAATTGGAATTATTTTACCTGTTTGAAGGGGATCCTCATCCTCTTGAATTTTCTCAAATTCTGGATGAGTCATAGCAAAACCATTATACCATTCAACCTTTCCATTAATTGCTAATTTGTCTCCTACTTTAAAAAGATCTTTTACATAGCGAACACCATTGAACCAGTTCAATGTCAAGAGCCCTGAACCATCTGAAACAATAACCTGAAACATACTTCCTCGCCGTATCCGCTTAACACCAAATGTCTCCACATTAGCAACTAAGGTAACATTTCTATCCTTATAAAATTCGTTTATAGGAGTTAATATTGTACGATCAAGGTGCTTTCTGGGAAAATAGTACAATAGGTCTTCAAGTGAATTGAGCCCATGTGTACTGAGTACTTTTTGGCGTTGGGACCCAATTCCTTTTAGATTCGAAATAGAATCAGTAAGGTTCAATTGTTCCCCTTCTCAGGGATTTATTTCCATTCTTTCCTGTATGTATAATAAACATTCTTTGTTTCACCAGCATTTAATGATAGCGGAAAATGAACAGTAGATGCGTCTTTCTTTTGATAGTTCAGAGATTCATCTTTAATGATCCAATCACCGTTGATATGTTCAATCAGTAGGACATCAATATCTTCATTTCTTGCATTGGTCACTTTGATCTCGATAACTGCTTCCTCGCTCTTACGCTGTCGATCATAGTTTAAAACTTTGCGATTGCCAATTACATCAAAAGCGCGGCCAGAGGTTAATGTGGTGGACTGGCCTTTAGGTACTTGGCCCATATTATCTGCTCCGATGTACTCTAATCCATTGGCTTTATTAAATGCGTACATCTCAACCTTCCCTCCTGGGAGAGAGATCCCAAGCCCATTTGATTCTGCATTATTCATTGTAAGCTGAACCTCTAAGGGCTCTTCTTTTTGTCGGCGTTCGCTATTTTCAAAAACATATTTTTTGGAGTAACCTATGTCCAGCGGTCCATACATTCTAACAGTAATATTTTCTTTTGCTCCAAGGTCATGTTTTTCATTCAGTGCATAAATATGGTAATCACCTAATTCATTTTTATCCATCATTGATAATGCATCATTTTGTGCAGCCATGGTCATTGGCCTATTTAACCGCTCTGGCCTTGGACGTTTTTCATTATACCTATTGAGATTACCCTCAACTAGCTTAAGAGAGGAATTATCAAAGCTCATATCAGAAGTATTTGAAATAACTGCTTCAGCAATTAATTCTCCTTTTTCTTCATTAAGAACTTTTAATCGATATACAGTATTCCAGGAAAAGTTTTTTGTTCTATAAACTAATTCACCTTTAATGATCTTATCTGATTTAGATTTCAAGTCCCAAGATAAAAACGGATTAAATGTAGGCAAACTAAGCTCATTTGTTTTGTTACCAAGGTATTCTAATTCACCTCTATTGAAAGACATTATTCCAGATTGATGGGATATGGTTACAGACGCTGAACTTATTTCAAGGAGCGTGCCCTTTACTAATTTACCACTTTTTGGTTTGACCTGTATCTCTTCCCCTCTCATGGATTTAAAGAAATCTGTGCCTGTGAATATATTGTCATTGAACCTCTGAGAAAGAATATCAGCACCCTCAATATTTAGAAAAGGCGTATCGCGGTATATGCCATTAGGCAGACTACTCCAAGTAACATAACTGTAACCAGAAGGAATTGACCAACCTACAGGTTGCTTAACCATTGCCGTACCATCCTTATAAATAGTCAGAGTTGCATCCTCTGATTGCGCTATAAGAACAAAATTAATTAGTAGTATAAATAGGATATTTTTCATTTAAGCACTTCCAAATTGGCCGTTACTTTTTCTAACTCTTGATTTAGTTTTTTCAAATTAGACCGTTCTTTTTCAATGACTGGTTCAGGTGCGCGTTGGAGAAAATTCTGATTGGATAGTTTTGCATCGATCGAGGTAAGTAAACGATCTATTTCTAAGATACGTTTCTCCATTCTGCTTTTTTCTCCTTCTAAATCTACTAATCCTTTGAGTGGAATGTACAATTCCATCCCCGCTGATACTGCCGTAGCAGACTGGCTAGGCTTATCAAGGCCTTTCCCGGTCGATATATTGTTAACACCCGCTAAGGCTTGAATTAAGTTTGTGTGTTCATCTATAAATAGTTTTTGGTCGTCATTACACCTCACAACCAAATCACAGCGTGTAGAAGGGGCTACATTCATACGACTTCGTATGGACCGTATAGATGTTATCACTTCTTTTAAAATATCCATATTATCCTCAGCGTCCTTATCCTCAATTGAACCATTTCTTATCCAAGGCATAATTATAAGGTCTGATGAGCCATCAGGCTTGAAATGTGACCAGAGCTCTTCAGTTATAAATGGTGAATAAGGATGTAAGAGAGTGAGGACAGTCCTAATACATTCTATGGCAACAAATCTAGCTATGTCTGCTTTTGATTCATCTTCACCATAAAATCGATTCTTTGCGATCTCTAGATACCAATCACATAGATCATTCCAAGTGAATTCATATAGGTCCTTTGCAGCCTCATTAAAATGAAAGCGGTCTAACTGATTATTATAGTCCTGGATCATATTTGATAATCTGCTAATGATCCATCTCTCTGGTAATTCTAGGTCAGTGTTTTCATAGTCTAATTGAACCTTTGAATCCCATTTCTCTCCAAGATTCAGCTGTATAAAACGGCATGCATTCCAAAGTTTGTTCATGAAATTCCTGCCAACCTCAAGCCTTTCTTTTGAGAAAAGGACATCAAGCCCTTGGGGAGCCATTAGCATGGTCCCGAACCTCACCGCATCAGTACCAAACTCATCAAACAAGTCAAAAGGGTCCGGGGAATTACCTAGGGATTTACTTAATTTTTTTCCTGTTTCATCCCTAAGAATAGATGTGAAATAGACATCTTTAAAGGGCGCCTCGGCCTTGAATTCAAAACCTGTAATGATCATTCTTGCAACCCAAAAGAAAATAATATCAGGCCCGGTAACAAGAGTATCAGTCGGATAGAATTTCTTTAGGTTTTCATCTTCCTCTGGCCACGAGTGCACCCCTAGGGGCCAGAGCCAAGAACTGGCCCATGTATCCAATACATCATTATCTTGGATCCAGTTTTCAGGATCACTTGGTCCTTCTACCGATACATGAATCTTTTGTTTGTCCGATTTATGATACCATACAGGTATTTGATGTCCCCATAATAATTGTCGACTGATACACCAATCCCTGATGTTTTCCATCCAGTGGTCATAGGTTTTAGTCCAGTGGTCTGGATGAAATTTTACGTGACCATTTTTTACTGCATCAAGAGCGGGCTTCGCAAGTTCAGACATCTTCATATACCATTGTTCAGACATATAAAACTCAATAGGCACATCACCTCTCTCAGAAAAACCTATATTGTTTACATGTTCTTCTTTTTTATCAAGTAAGCCCAATAATTGAAGGTCAGAGACAACAGCTTCTCGAGCATCTTCACGCGATAGACCAATATATTTTTCTGGGACATTTGAATTAAGCGAAGCATCATCATTCATTATATTAATGAATTCAAGATCATGGCGTTCTCCCATAGCAAAATCATTAGAATCGTGGGCAGGGGTCACTTTTACGCAACCAGTGCCAAACTCGGGATCCACAAACGTATCTGCGATGATAGGAATTTCTCTTCCAACTAAAGGTAAGGATACCGTTTTGCCAACCAGATCTTGGTAACGATCATCTTCGGGATGTATTGCTACAGCTGTGTCGCCAAGCATCGTCTCTGGTCGAGTTGTTGCAACAATGACATACTGATCAGAATCTGTGATAGGGTAACGAAAATGCCAAAGGAAGCCCTGCTTTTCCTTATGGATCACCTCTTCATCACTAATAGCAGATCTAGATACAGGACACCAGTTAACAAGGCGATGGCCTTTATATACAAGTCCTTTATCATACAACTTAACAAAGGCAGTCAGGACAGACTTTGTATAGCCTTCGTCCATTGTAAACCTTTCTCTTGACCAATCACAGGAACAACCCAACTTTTTAAGTTGACGAATAATAATCCCACCATATTTTTCTTTCCACTCCCAAGCATGCTCCAAAAATTCTTCCCGAGATAGTTGATTCTTATTGATACCTTTTTCGTGAAGCATCGCAACGACTTTCGATTCAGTGGCAATAGAAGCATGGTCTGTGCCAGGAATCCAACAGGCCTCTTTACCTTCCATGCGTGCTTTACGTATCAAAATATCCTGTATCGTATTATTGAGGACATGCCCTACTGTAAGCATCCCAGTAACATTTGGTGGTGGAATGACAATAGTATATGGTTCTTTATCTGAATTAGGATCAGCAGTGAAATAATCTTGCTCAATCCAATGCTCGTACCATTTATCTTCAACTAAGTTGGGTCTGTATGTTTTATCTAATTGATTTGAAGACATTAGCCTACCATTAATTAATGATTGATATACTCAAAATTATCGAAAGGAATTTTACGACAATTGCAAGATCCTTTCATTGGAAACATCCACTAGTTCAAAAGATTATTAACATGGTATTATATTTTTACTAGATTATAAAATAGAATTCATTCAGAGTTAGATAAAAAAGCTTTACATGGAACAGAGCCCCTTTTATTTTTATTTAATTTTTTCTGGCGAATTGATAGTTGTATTCATTGGTGCTAGTACAATTCTCGTACTTTTTTCTCTAATTGATTGGGGGAGGTCGCAGATCGACAAAAGAGATATTGAGATATATGAGAATGTAAACGCGGTTGCTAATGAACTAGAAATAAATCACGTCTCTGTCCTCCCTCAGAAAACCTTGAACTATTTTTCTTGGTTAGTCTATAATAAAAAATTGAATGATCATTATTTAGCCTATAAGAATACCATTAGAAAGTTCAGAGAAGAATCAGAACTAAAAAAAGGCCTGATTCCTTAAAATCATATTATTTATCATGGGCCCAGCAAAGCCTTCCAAACCTGACAAATATTATGACTTCAGAAGAAAATGCTGAACCATACATAATGATATCAAATGCACGCGTAAGGGTAAGCAAAAATAATTATTTTAAGGCAATATAAATAAAATTTAAAAAAGAGATATAATACTTTTCATTTTTTAGTTTAATAGCTTTTAAAATACTTTTAATCGGAAGAGTATTTTGACGCCTATTGATTTGGATCTAGAAAAAAATACTTATTTGTATAACCTATCAAATGAATTTTGTTCATCTTGAGATTCTAAGTATTCCGTACTATTATTTCTAGATCCCGTTTCCCAAGGTATGCCATAGTATGAGTAACTATATGTAGTGTTGGTTGTGTTAAAAGTATGATCCTCACGCAAGGCTTCAAGTACTTCATTTTGGCCCTCATAGGCACTATATGCAAATGCTTGAGGCAAATAATACCAAGACAAACTATTAGTAAGACCTAGATCTAATTTTGGAAGATTCATTTGGGTTAAATTTTTAGGATCTAAATAATTATGCCAATAATATGGAGTTCCATCTAAGTCCATGTTGTAAGAAAAGAGCAATTGATCAATATCTTCTTCAGCTGTTATATTCGAAATAGAGCCATCTTCACTTTCAAGGTCAAAATTGAAAATTAGCTCTCTGATATTTACATCTTCTCCAGAATAGGTGCCATAATAAATTGTGCCAGATCTTCTATAAAATGGCTCATAATGTGTAGTGTAAGTTCTTATATACTTGTTTTGGGCAAATGATAGTTGATCGGTAGTATTTAATGAGACTATTCCAGAAGATGAAATCGATGATGAAGAATTGTAGTTACTATCCATAAAATAATAAATTCTTCCATCACTGGTCTTTTCAAAATTGCTTGTGTACATACTTAACACTGAAGCAGGATCATCCATAGAGAGGTTGTAAGGAATATCAAGATCATAGAAACCATCTTCATACCAATTTTCAACTTGAAATTGACCACAGTTATTCCATTCTACAGATGAGGTGCCGAGTATTTTTGAACCATTATTCATTTCTAAACCAATTACATAATTAAGATCATTTAATAAAGATGTATGTCCATACATAGTATTAAATTCTCCAGAAGTAAAATCACAATCATTTTCAATAGAACCTAAAAATAAAGCACTACCTAACGTTTCGGTAAAAACCTCGTCAATTTCACTAGTTAGAGATGGTGAAATGACATGAGAAGACATTACCTCATAAGTGCTATCACCATAATCAAAAGTTTGTTCTGTTCCTATTAAAGTCCATTTTGAACCTTTTTCAACACCCCAGTTTGTAATAATTGCACCTCTAGAATCAGATGATGTTGCTACTTCAACTACAGTAACAATAAGATCATTTTCAATTGATGATAAATCTATCTCAAGTGAATTTATACCAACAAATGGCCCTCCTGAAATGGTTGTTTCTTTAAAAACGGCTTGTCCACCTCTTTCAACTTGAACCTTAGCCAAGGCATCTAATTGTGGATTTTCAGAATGATGAATATATATAATAAAATCGTTTTCATAATAATTCTGATCAGTTAGCTTAAAGAAAACGGGATCGGGATTTACACTAGACTCTTCATCTTCACAACTTGTTAAAAAAATAAAACCCATAATTCCAATTAAAAGATATCTACTCATTTTTGATCCCTTCTTATTAAACGATTTAAAAAAAGAATTTCGTGACTATATAAATTGATTTTAATGATGGACATTAAAAAGTACTTATATTGAATCTAAATTTCTCCTAATTAATAAAATTTAATATTAAAAATAAAAAAAACATACTTTATCATTGATATTTTCATAGAGACTGTAGATTGAAAAAAAATAATATAAATAAAAATTTTAAATTCATTTTAAGGGTTGTATATAGAAATTATATTTGAAATTTGGTTAATTCTTGGTCTCAAGGGTAATGTAAAAGCCCCGAAAATTTTCTCCTTCAAATTATAATTATATTCAAAATAGAATTATATATTATGACTCAGTAGAACTTGACCTCCCTAAATATGAGGTAGATCCTGCAATTGAATTTTTAGATAATATTATTCCTGATGAGGATGATATCAATTTTATCTCTGATGAAGGTTTTTCAAAGATCTTTGACCTAAAAGGGGATAATGAAATGGCTGTTCGAACTTTATTCAATGAAAAGATCAGAGCTATAATGACCAATAATAATGAGTGGAGTTGGAAATTTAATGGCCGCCAGATCATGATAACATATGAATTGGAAGAAAGAGGTGCCGTTAACGATGTCCGGTCATCACTTGAAGTTCTCGTTGAAATACATAACGAATTAAGGTCAATTGAACTCACAGATATTGTTAATTTTGAAGAATTAGCAAAAGACACCCCAAACGAGACCATAGATAAAAAGCTGTTTAGAAAACGAATGGCAACATTTGGATGTTCAATGGGTTGTGGAACGGTATCACTATATACAGGTTTATTATTTTTATGGTAAACTATTCTCAGGAGACAGTTGGAGATGATCTTTCCTACTCTATTTTGGGCGATCCCGGGGTTCATAGCGATCAGGTTCGAGTATTTAGAATGGAAGCAGAATAAACAATTAAAAAGTGATGGGAAGGTTAAGGAATCAGATGATTAATGCTTTAGTAAATGGGCACTGGAAATTATACGATACGGAGCAACTCCAGCCTGGATCAGACCTATTTGATTTTGAAACAGGCCTGTATGAGACGTTCAGAACACTTAAGCATAAGCCCATTTTTCTTAAACCACATCTAGATCGTCTTTTTGACTCAGCAAAACAAATTGGTCTTAAGATATTTTTTACTCGCGAAGAAATTGAAGATATGATTGAAGAAGTTATTGACCAATTCAATGAGCCTGATCAAAGAGCTCGTATTTTATTGGTCCCCCAAAAATTAATTATTTATACGACCGCGCTTAATCTTGATCACAAAATATATAAAGGTGTATTCACTAAAACCGTTCCTACTCTCAGGAAAAATCCACATATTAAAACCACAGATCATAAAGATTGCCTTAATGCTTACTATAATGCTCAGGAAAATAATTGTTTTGATGCGATCTTATTAGATGGTGATAGGAAAGTATTAGAAGGTAGTCGAAGCAATGTTTTTTGGGTGGAGAATAAATCCCTTTTTACCCGTAAAGCAGACGTTCTACCAGGAGTAACAAGACAGACTATTTTATATAATTCTCCTTTTCCTGTAAAGTTTAGCAATTTAAACGTATTTGATTTTGAGCGGTTGGATGAGCTATTCTTGACAAACAGTGGTTCAGGCATTATTCCCGTGATAAAAGTAAATTCATTAAAAATTGGAACAGGAAAACCGGGACCCTTAACGTGTGAGCTAATGAAGCTTTATGAAACTTGGATGAGTGATGAGATATAAATCTTAATGGTTATCTTTAGAGCCTTTCTTACTTTAGCAATACCTAGTTATTAGAAGAACAATTTTTACATTTTAATAATTTGTTATCTACATCATGATAGAACGGATATTTCGCTGGATTCTCGTAAATCCTAAAAATACACTCACACTTGTAGCAGGGAGCACTGCAATTTGGATCCTTTTTATACCAAGCCTAAAAATTGATTTTTCTATAGAACATCTTTTTTCAAAAAATGATCCGGCTGTGGAAAGATATTTTTCATTCAGAGATTCATTTGGCAGAGAAGACAATGTAATTACAATAATCTATGAACCAGATGATGGTTTGAGAAAAGAGTTGTTTGTTGAACTTGAAGGTTTGGTCTACGATATCGAGGATCTTCCAGAAGTCAAAAATGTTTTATCTATTTTTAGCCTAAGTGACCTTGATGAAAATGCATGGATAGGAGACCTGTATGATGAAGATAAGGCTTGGGATAAAAATAGTGTATTAGAAAAATTAAAGTACATTCAATCTGACCCTTCGATCGGGTCAAGGGTCCTATCCAAAGATCTTGAATATGGCGCGATAATTATCACGCTTTCAGACCAAGCAAACAATCACAAAGATCGAACCAATTTAATGGATAGAATTAAGGGTCTGACTGTAAAAACATCTCCAGAGTGGACATATTCTGGCGTTTCTGTTCTACGTACAGAGTATGTCCGATATATGCTCCGGGATAATTTTATTTTCTTACCACCAATAGCGCTAATACTTATAACAATGTTAAGCTACATATTTCGCAGCTGGGTATTTGTATTGCTACCAATGGTCACCGTCCTGACTACCGTTTTATGGCTGCTAGGGTTTATGGGACTTGTGGGCTTGGAGATCAATATCATGACATATGTAGTGCCTACACTACTTTTTATAATTGGTGTCAGTGATGCTATTCATATTCAAGCAAGATTCAGGGAAAACATGGCTAAAGATAATTCAAGCCCTAAAGAATCAATGCTTATTACCATGATGCAAATGTCAAAAGTTATATTTTTGACTAGTCTTACAACAGCTATCGGTTTTATTGCATTAACAACTACCTCTATTAATATTGTTCAAGAGTTTGGCCTTGAAATTGCTTTAGGCGTGATGATAGCTTGGTTTATATCGATCTTGATCGTCCCCACAGGAATAATGTTATTCAGGGCTTTCGATGATAAAAACAGGAGCACCTTTTCGCCATTATTGTACTGGCTTGCAGATACAATTCCTAGGAGGCCATGGCTTTTTATAACAATCCCTCTCATTATCTCATTCTCAATGATATATAAGATAAAAGATGTCTCTACTGATGCCTCACTTATGGATGACCTTAGACCAAAAAATCAATTATATCAAGATCTAAAGTTCACGGAGAAATATTTTGGAGGGGTCCTGCCTTTCGAGGTCTTAATAAGTATTGATCCCAGTAATGATAAAAAAATAGTTGAACCAGACATCTTCCCATATATTGATAAGGTTGAATCTCTTTTAAGATCAGAAATGGAAGAAAGCAGATTCTTTTCACTTTCAACTTTCCTAAGATCGGTAAAACGTATTCGAGGTGATGATGTTGAAGCGATCTACAACCAAGAGATGATAGAAAGCATTATTGAAGAACAATCCAGGCAAGATCTAAAATTGGTTAGCAATGATAAAAAAATGACACGTGTCACTGGCTTGATAGAGAATAAGACATCATCAGAAATGAAAAAAATATATAATAAACTAGATTCATTGTCTAATTCATTTCCTCCATATCTTTCAATAGAATGTACAGGCACAACTGTAGTTGCATTAAGAACTAATGACTATCTTGTACAGTCGCTTGTAAATAGTCTTGGCCTTGCACTATTCTTTATCAGTATCGTGATGGCAGTTATGTTTAAAGCAAGATCAATTCTTTTTGCAAGTCTGGTTACAAACCTAATACCAATTTTTACTATACTGGGGATCATTGCCTGGTTTGGCGTTTCTATCCGCCCGCCAACCGCTATGACTTTTGCTGTTGCCCTTGGAATTGCAGTGGATGATAGCTTACATTTTCTATTACGTTACAGAAAAGAATTAAGGCAAGGCATGAATAGAGTGGACGCAATACAATCTACTATAATCAATACTGGTTCAGCATTAATGATCACTACCACTATCCTTGTTTCCGGCTTTTCTATCCTATTATTTTCAGCCTTCCTGCCAACCTATCAATTTGGCTTACTATCTGCAAGTATGATCGGTGTAGCATTGCTTTGTGATATAACGCTTCTCCCTGCTCTCTGCCTTGTTCTTCCAAACCCTAATAAAGGTTAAATATTCTTTTTGAAGAACTATCATTTTATTTTACTATTATTAATTTCACATTTCATCTTGGCATCAGAGAGTGCCATATCTACGAAGGGCCAGTTATGGTCAAGTTTCACAACGAGTAATGATGTACCAAGAGGGCAATCAAACATTGAATCTAATTTCGGCTACATACCATTTATTTCAATTGCAAAAGGACTAAGCAATAACCAATTATTTGATCTGGAGTTTGCGTATCGATTAGATAGAATATATTATGGTGATTCTTTATTCTATAATAATGAATCCAACCATCGGTATTGGGTACGATATTCAAACGAAAAATTAGAAACTCGATTAGGACTGCAGAAGATAGTATTCGGACCCTCTTTTATTTTACGTTCATTATCCTGGTTTGATACTATTGACCTAAGAGACCCCACAGGACAAACAGATGGCGTTGAGGCATTCCGATTACGCTGGTTTCCTTCTAACAAACTATCAATATGGAGTTGGGCAATCAAAAACAAACAGGATACCCTTTCATATGGTGGGCGTGCAGAATTATCTAGTGTTTCAGGTGAATGGGGGTTTACCTATCACAAAGACCCATCAAAACAGATCAAATTAGTAGGACAGGTTGCTTCACAAGTGATCGGACCAGATGAACGTTTAGCTATAGACTACAGATATGATGGGATTATGGGGCTCTGGAATGAAAGTATATTGATCAGATCTCAGAGATCAGAAACAACCATGATCACGATAGGGGCAGACTACACATTACCTTTTGCTGCGGGTATATTGATCACTGGTGAGTACATGAACATAAAAGAGTCTGATAAAAATTCTTGGTCAAATAATCCACCAGATAGATCTTATAGTGCACTTATGGCAAGCTTGCCTCTTGGAATAGTTCACCAACTTATGTTTGTAACTCAAATAGATATAGAAACGGAGCGTAACTATCATTATTTAAGATGGAGCAGCACCTATGATCACTATAGCGTAAATTTTATTCTATCTGTCAACCCCAAGCGATCTACTTATAATACATATGGAGAATCGCTACCAGGATCATTAGCGGGATTTGGTACAGTATTTCAATTAATGTTTATTTATAATCATTGAGGAATAAAGATGGAGAAAGATACCGTCATAAGAATAAAGGGACTATTGAAGCAATTCCCTATTGGTGGGCAATTTTTTACAGCATTAAAGAATGTTGATCTTGATTTAAATGAAGGTGAATTTACCGGTCTTGTGGGGCCTTCAGGATCTGGAAAGACAACTTTATTGAACATTATAGGTGGGCTGGATTCTCCTACTGAAGGCCAGGTTAGTGTCTTAGGCCAGGCTCTAAATGACACATCACATGCAGAACGGGCCCGTCTTCGCCGTAAGCACATGGGCTTTATTTTCCAGAGCTATAACCTGCTGCCTGTCTATACGGTTTTTGAGAATGTGGAACTGCCATTGATCTTAAATAAAGTTGATAAAAATGAACGAAGATCAATGGTAGCGCAGGCTGTCGAATCAGTCGGTCTAAGAGATAAAATGGATTCCCGACCAAATATGTTAAGCGGTGGTGAATGCCAACGCACAGCTATTGCCAGAGCGATAGTACATCAACCTGCGCTAGTACTGGCAGACGAGCCCACGGCCAACCTAGATGCAGAAAACTCTCATCATATTATGAAAATTTTATCAAATTTAAATAAAGAGTTGTCTACTTCTTTCATCTTTGCGACTCACGATGAAAAGATCATGGCTTATCTCAGGCGTATCATTCACCTAGGTGATGGTGAAATAACTAAAGATGAGATCATTGATAATCCCAAGGCTCACGATTAGAGATGCTTTTAAAAATTGCACTAAAAAATCTCTTGGGTGCCAGGTTACGCACATTTCTAAATGTTCTTGTGACCGCTTTTTCATTTTATCTGATCCTGTTTACGTCCGCCATGTATGATGGAATGCTCCAACATGCCAAGCAGGTCACCATGGATACCGAGATCGCTGGCGGCGCATATTGGCACCCAGAATATGACCCTTTGGATCCAATGACTTTTGAAGAAGCACATTCTGTGCCACCCTCAGCAATACAAGCTCTTATAGATGAAAACAAAGCATTCCCGGTTCTGGTAAGCCAGGCATCCATCTATCCTGGAGGTCGAATCATGCCTACGATCATGAAGGGTATTCCACCTAATCAGAGGATTGTTAACATGCCAACAGACGCACTTTTAGGGCATGAAGATATTGCTATACCAGTACTGATAGGAAAAGGAATGGCAAGCGAATCCAAGCTTGAGGTGGGGGATGCATTTACCATTCGCTGGCTTGATACGGACCTTACCTATGACGCTGACGAAGGAACCGTGGTACACATTATGGATACGGAAAATTTCAAACTGGATATGGGCCATATTTGGATACCACTGAATAAGGTTCAGTCCATGCTGGCCATGGAAGGAGAAGCCACCTATGTGACCTATGGGAAAGGAGTTCAGCCAGTGCAAGACAAGGGGGACTGGATTCCCCGTGATATTAATTATCTGGTGCAGGATATGGAAGCCATCATCGAAGCAGACAAACCAGGAGCTCAGATCCTCTATTTAATTCTCCTGGCTATGGCGGCCATGGGCATCTTTAATGCTCAGGTATTATCTATCTTTCGTCGTGGAAGAGAAATCGGCACACTAATGGCTATTGGGATGACACGTCCAAGAGTAGTGGGACTCTTCACCTTGGAAGGAGGTCTTAACGCTGTGCTATCTGCAGCGGTAACATTGATTGTTTTTGGACCCATTCTCTGGTATTTTGGTGCGTATGGGATTCCCCTACCCATTGATTACTCGGAGATGGGTTTGATTATAGCTAAACGCCTGATACCGGTTTATACTATAGGACTTGTTGTATCAACCACCATCCTGGTCTCTATCATAGTTCTTATTGTCAGCTATATTCCTTCCCGCCGCATTGCAAAAATGAAACCTACCGATGCTCTACGTGGAAAGGTGATGGCATGATCAAATTTTTAGCTAAAGGATTATTTCGGGACCGCTCGCGAAGCCTTTTCCCCGTTTTAGTCATTACTCTCACGGTTACTTTGGTTATTTTTTCAATTGGTTTCATGCAAGGCACTATGAATAGTTTACTTCTTGATACTGCCGTCATATTGACGGGCCATGAAAAAGTTGTTACACGTGCCTATAGTGAAGAAAGCCAGCTTATGCCTAATGACCTGGCTCTAATGGATGTTGATCAATTAATTGAAGACTTGGAACAGGAATACCCGGATTTTTTCTGGACGCCCCGAATTACTTTTGCGGGACTGTTGGATGTCCCAGACCAAAATGGTGAAACAAAAGCTCAAGGCCCAGTTATTGCCTTTGGGATAGATCTCTTTTCTAGTGAATCTCGACAGGTGGAGATTTGGGAGCTCGAAAGATTGCTTGTGAGCGGAAACCTGCCTGGAAATAACAATGATGCGCTTATTAGTTCAAAAATGGCAGATCAATTAAATATAGGGATTGGAGAAAATGTTACTTTCATTGGTTCAACAATGGATAATGCTTTCACAACCTATAATTTCAAAGTGTCAGGTACTTTCAACTTAAGAAAAGGGCAAACAGATAAACAAATGATGCTCGTTGACCTATCGGGGGCCCGCCTTGCTCTAGATATGGATAATGCTGCTTCAGCGATTTTTGGTTTTACACACTCATTATATTATGATGATGAAACGGCTGTTGCATTGCGTACCAAATATAATAGGATCAACAGTGACAGCCTGGATATTTTCAGCCCCTTTATGCTTGCCCTACGAGATGGAAATCAGATGGGCACCATGGTAGATGTAAGTGACGCAATGATGGCAATTATGGGTGGAATTTTTCTGGTGATCGTCATGATCGTTCTTTGGAATATGGGTCTTATGAATGGTCTTCGTCGCTATGGAGAAATAGGTCTCCGGCTAGCTATGGGTGAATCTAAGGGACAGGTATACCGATCTATGATCTCTGAAGCAATAATTATAGGTTTAGCAGGAACGGTAGTTGGTACCGGTATCGGGATTGGGCTCACCTATTATGTTCAAGAGAATGGTATAGATTACACAAAAGGGATAGAGGCTCTTTCGAATTCGTCTATGGTTATGCCTAATATATTCTACGCTCAGGTCACGCCCGATCTTTTTTATATTGGCTTTTTACCCGGTGTTTTGGCTACTGTACTTGGGACTATGCTAGCGGGGCTAGCAATTTACAGGCGTGAAATGTCACAATTATTCAAGGAACTAGAAACATAATGAAGCTAATCATTCTAATTATTTCTTTTTCACTACTTTTTGCACAAGAAAATGAAATGTCTGTAAAAGATATTATAAAGGCAATGGATAAGAATTTAAATGCAAAAAGTCGAGTCTTGACCAGCAAGATGGTCGTTCATGGAAGACGATCAAGTCGTACGATAGAATCTAAAAACTGGGTAGTTGGCATAGACCAGGCCTTTACTGAATACTTATCGCCCCCAAGAGAAGCTGGAACTAAAATGTTAAAAATAAATGATAAACTATGGACATATTCTCCCCAAGCAGATAGGGTCATTCAAATATCAGGACATATGCTTCGTCAATCGGTAATGGGCTCTGATATGTCCTATAATGACATGATGGAAGATAGACCGTTAGAGGAGATGTATGATGCAAAGCTTATGGGTTCAGCTGAATTAAACGGAAGAGATCATTGGGTAATGGTATTGGAAGCAAAGATCAAAGGCCTGGCCTATCATAAACGTAAGGCATGGATAGATAAAGAATACCTTCTCCCTATTAAAGAAGAATTGTATGCCAAAAGTGGAAAATTATTGAAGACCTCTACAATGACTGATGTAAAAAAGATCCAAGGGCGATGGTTTCCATCACGATTTAATTTTAAAGATGAATTAAAACGAAATAGTAAAGGCACTGAATGGGTTATTGATGATATACAGTTTGATATTCATATCCCAAAATCACGTTTTTCAAAAGCTCTACTTCGAAAATGACACTACTGTTTCAATATGAGGTGTATGGGGAAACATATCTACCATAACTGCTCTATTGATATTATATCCTTTTTCTGCTAAGATTTTAGAATCTCTAGCCTGAGTCGTTGGATTGCAAGAAACATATACAATCTTTTTTGCATTTAATCTTGGTAAATACTGCACCATGTCTGGATGCATTCCTGCTCTAGGTGGATCAACAATAACAATATCTGGTTTTGGAATTCTTTTGGGTAACTGTCCCGATTTAAAAAAAGTGTCTAGGTTAGCTTTTAAGAATTGTGCATTGTTTATATCATTACGATCTGCATTTTTATCAGCATCATCTAAAGCAGAGCGAATAACTTCAAACCCATAGACCTCTTTTGCCTGCCTTGCCAAATAAAGTCCAATCGTTCCAGTTCCGCAGTATAGATCATAGATGACCTCTTCCCCCTTCAACTCTGAACATTTTTCAACCTCTTTATAGAGTTTTTCACCTTGGACCGTGTTGGTCTGGAAAAACGAGTTGGCCGATATCTCAAAGGTAAGATCACCTATTTTTTCTTGAATAAATGATTCTCCGTAAAGAAGGGTCTCATATTCCCCAAAAGCAACATCTGCCTTTCGAGTATTTACATTATTTACTAGTGAGGTAATCTCGGGGACTTTCTCAAGAAGAACATCAGATAGTGATGATAACTTATTTATATCATTATATGAAGTAACGAGATTAACCATGAAATGTCCTGTATTTACACCAAACCTCAACATCAAATAACGCAAAAACCCTATATGTGTTTTTGGGTCATATGGTCTTAGCTCAGGGGTCTCTAAACAAATTTCTCGAGCTATAGAAAGAACTTTATTCCCCACCTCTGGCTGTATGTGACAGTCATGAATATCCAGGATCTTATCATAACGACCTGGGATATGCAAGCCTACAGCAAAAGAGCGATCCACCCCTTGTGGCTCAGAGTCCATGACCCAGCGATGGGGAGAGAACGTGAATTCCATTTTATTGCGATAGCCGAATATTGAATCTGCAGGAATGCTTTGGTCTAAGTTAAAATCATCAAAACCAGCCAGCCTTTGAAAGGCATCTTTAACCTGGTCTTCCTTTTCATTTAACTGCTCTTGATACGATAAATTTTGAATCTTACAGCCACCACATGTTCCAAAATGCTTGCAAGGAGCAATAACTGAGTTAGGTGACTCTTTTATTATTTCTTGTGCCCTGGCCTCAGCATGACCTTTTCTTTTTTTATAGATACGTGCTAGAACAGTTTGACCAGGGATACCGCCTTTCACAAAAATAACAAAATTATCTTTTCTTGCCAGACCCATGCCCCCATAGGCCAAAGACTCTATATCTAGCTCTAGTTCCACACCTCGTTTTATGGTGGCAGGTTCATTCATGAGACTATATTAACACCACTACTTGTTCCAATTCGATTCGCCCCGGCATTGATCATTGACCTTGCATCTTCTAATGTTTTAATCCCGCCACTAGCCTTAATACCCATGTCTCCGCCAACTACCTTTCTCATAATGGCTATGTCTTCTGTTGTCGCTCCTGACAATGAAAACCCTGTGGATGTTTTAACAAAATCTGCACCATTATCCCTAGCCAAGTTACAGGCTAAAACTTTTTCTTTATCAGTTAAAAGACATGTTTCAAGAATCACTTTTACACAGTTACCGTCTGCGGCATTTACAACCTGTCTGATCTCATTTTCAATTATATTTATTTCGCCTTCTTTTAAGGCGCCGATATTTAGGACCATATCTAATTCTTCTGCGCCTTGATGGGTAAGAAATCGAGCCTCGGCAAACTTCATCTCTATTGAAATTGAGCCAAGCGGAAATCCTATTACGGTGCAGGGTTTAGGTTTATTCCCATTCAATACTGAGACAGCCAAAGGGAGATTGGTAGGGTTTACACAAGCAGTTGCAAATCCATATTCTATCGATTCTTCACATAACTGTATAATGTCGGATCTGATCGCATCAGGTCTAAGATTGGTATGGTCAATAAGGTGGGAGAATTCATTCATTTAAATAATTGATTTTATTTTTGATATTAATTCTAGTGCCTGATCTTTATTTGGGGCCTCTGCATATATTCTTAAAATGGGCTCTGTATTCGACCTTCTTAAATGTACCCACTTTTCATCCCAAGAAAATTTAATCCCATCTAGATCATTAATATCTGCGTCATTAAATAAGGTGCTGACCTTTTCTATAATTACATCTGGATCTATACCTTCCACGCTTACTCTATCTTTTACAATTTCAAAGGTTGGTAGAGATCCGTGTATTTCACTCAATGTGTCATCTGTTTGGGACATGCGATTTAGGACCATGGTAGCGGCGATCATAGAATCTCTTCCTAGATGACATTCCCTCAAAATAACGCCACCATTTCCCTCTCCTCCAAGGTTTGAGTTCATCTCATTCATTTTATTTACAACATTTATTTCGCCAACAGCAGATCTTACTACAGAACTATGATTTATATGGGCAAGTTTTTCTAATGCTAATGAAGTAGAGAGATTCACTACGAATTTTTCTTTATTACCGGTTTCTTTCAAGTAACCATCCGCAGCTATAACGAGAGTGTATTCTTCTCCAAGAGGATCCCCATTTTCACTAACTATAGCAAGACGATCTGCATCAGGATCCACAGCAAAACCCACATCAGCATTTTGTTCTTTTACAGTCTCACAAAGATCATCCAAATGTTCAGGCAAGGGTTCAGTGCCTCTTGAAAATTTTCCATCTGGCTCACAATACAATTTGATCACTTCACACCCTAACGACTCAAGCATAGTTGGGAGTGCTAATGCGCCAGCACCATTGACAGCATCCAATACAACCTTGAATTTTCTTCTCTGAATTCTATTTAAATCGATGCAACTGATACTCGCACACGCAATGACATGTTTTTGAATTGCATTCTGCTCGGGCCATATGATACCAGGCTCATTTGATTTTTCCAATGCAACATCCTGATCAACTAGATTAAACAATTTCTGACATTCTTCAGGGTGAAAAAAAGTACTGTCTGGTCTTAAGAATTTTATCCCATTCCATTCTATGGGGTTATGACTTGCAGTTACAATGAAACCACCCACTGCTTCAGTGTTGTGCACCATAAATTGGACCGTTGGTGTAGGAACAATTCCACATTGTATCACTGTTCTTCCTAATCGTACCAATTCTTCAGTCATTGCATTTAGAATCAGGTCACCTGATGGTCGACTGTCTCGACCAGCCATAATCACACCGTGAGGAAGAAAAGTGTGCAGTGCGCTTGCATAGGCAGATGATATCTCTGGTGTCAAATGAGATTCTGTAAGCCCTCTAACACCAGATATGCTACGGATCAACATATGGATTCATTCTTTTAATTTTTTGGTCTCTAAATTCGTTAAAAGGGGAAAGTCTTCCAAAAAGAAAAGCCCTGGCTATGACAGGGCTTTTTAATTTTCCAATTAAGGATTTTACTTACGGCGTCTGCGTCGACGTTGTCGGCTGGCACGCGGATCATTCCGCAATGCGTCTATTCTGGCAAGCCTTTTAATACGTCGTACGGTCTTCTTTTTTGCTTCTCGCTTTGTATCGCTAGGCTTTTCATAGAATGCTCGACTTCTGATCTCTCTTAGGACACCGGCTCTCTCCCACATCTTTTTAAAACGACGTAGGGCTCGTTCAAACGATTCTTTTTCTTTTACCTGAACTTCAACCACTTAAATCACCTCCAAAGTGCTGTTTGTGGTATTGTTTTAAATTACTTTAATTAAAAAAAGCCGGCGATTTTACCTGATTAGGATATGACATACAAGCACTAAACCATTGAGATGAATTCATCAATAGTAAGGGTCTCTGGACGTCTGGTAAAGTCAATATCTTCTTGGACTGCTTTTGGTATACCCCATCCTTGTAAAGTATTTCGTAGCATTTTTCTACGCTGTGAGAATGCAGCACTTACAATCTTATTAAATCTCATATATTGATCATCCTTAATCAGAGGAGAAACTTTTTTTGTAAATCTAACTATTGCAGAATCAACCTTTGGTTTTGGTATAAATACGTCAGGTTTAATACTAAAACAAAGATCAATATCCAAGTATGCACCTACAACAACTGTTAACCTACCATATGCTTTTGTATTTACTTTAGCGTTAAGTCTATCAGCAACTTCTTTTTGCATCATGATATATGCATCTTCCCAATAGTCGAGCTGTTCTATTAGCCAGAATATAATTGGGGATGTAATATTGTATGGTATATTGCCAATCACGCGCACAGGTTCATCAACAGGCAGATCTTCAATGTCTTGGAGCAAAATATCTCCATGAATCATATGTAAGCCATTTAAGATAGGTTTATTTTTCAATTCTTTAATAAGCAGAGGGTCTATCTCAACTACAGCCATGCTATTTACATAAGGAAATATCCTTTCTGTAAGGGCTCCTTCGCCTGGACCTATTTCTAAGATATTATCACCCGTTTTTGGTTCAATCGTTTTTGCTATTTTAGCTAATAGATTAGTATCCGCAAGAAAGTTTTGACCCCATTTTTTTCTGAAAGGGTGATCTTTATTTGCTATCCCCACAATAGTTATAATCTAAACAGTTCCGTGGCGTTATTTGATGTAATAGTAGCGATTTTTTCCAAAGGGGTTCTATGTATGTCTGATAATTTTTCAGCAACAAAGCGAACTCTCCCAGGTTCATTTGTCTTTCCTCGATGAGGAACCGGGCTAAGATAAGGACAATCTGTTTCAACAAGAATATGTTCTAGAGATATCTGCTTTGCTACTTCTGGAAGATGGCTATTTTTAAAAGTGAGATTTCCAGAAAATGAAATATAGTAGCCAAGCTCTATGAATCTTTTTGCTGTCTCTAAGTCACTTGAAAAGCAATGAGCGACACCTGTTACATCAGGATATTCAGATAATATTGATGCCACATCCTCGTCTGCATCTCGGTTGTGAAAAATAATAGGCTTATTTAATTCTTTTGCTATTTCCATTTGTACACGAAACACATCTTTTTGAATTTGAGGATCCGATATATTCCTAAAATAATCTAAACCCATTTCCCCAACAGCAACCATAGAGTCGTCGTCCATTAACCTATGGATTTGATCAATATAGTCTTCCGGGGCATCTTTTGAATCATGTGGGTGAACACCTGCTGAGCCATAGATGTTTTCATGGGCTTTGCTCAGACTTAAACATTCTTTTGCATCTTCAATATTCGTAGCTACACATATGAACCGGTCGACACCTAATTCCAATGCTCTTTTTAGAACATTGGCAAGGTCATTTTTTATCTCATCATAAAATAGATGGCAGTGAGTATCGGTTAGCATTTCTTTATTTCTAATTGTAAAATGGTAGGTGAAAGTAATTTGAATTTTTCTTTAACACGATCATGAAATTAATTAGTTCAATTATTATAATAGTTCCCAAAAAGACTCTTTTCGGTATCCCTATTAATAATGGTGATACAGTCAATTTCCATTCTAATCATAATAAAAAGCTTATATCTAGTTTTTTCTTTTCTATTTTATTCAAGATCAATACTGAGTACTAAATGAGCTTCTTCATTCAAGCACTATTCATTGTCATCCCTATCTTTTTTATTCTGATCATCGCGGAAGAAATCGCATCACGCATAATGGGGATTAAAGTTAATCGGTCTGCCGATATGATATCTAGCTTAAGCTCAGGAATAACTAATACCACAAAAGACGCTATGAAGCTAAGTATTGTATTAATTAGCTACTCCTGGTTTTTGGAACGGTTCACAGTATACAAGTTAGAACCAATATGGGCTGCTGTTTTTATTGCCATTATCGTACAAGATTTTACAGGCTACTGGTTACACCGTCTTAACCACCGAGTTAATGTTTTTTGGAACCGTCATATCATTCATCATAGCAGCGAAGAGTTCAATCTTTCTTGTGCCTTGCGACAATCTATATCTGAGACAGTTCACTTTGGAGCTGTATTAATGATTCCAGCAGCATTATTAGGGATACCTGCAAAAATATTTGCTATTATAGGCCCCATACATCTTTTTATGCAATTCTGGTATCATACAAAACTGATTAATAAACTAGGCTGGTTAGAGCATATAATTATTACCCCATCACATCACAGGGTCCATCATGCGATCAATCCTGAATATTTGGATAAGAATTATGGACAGATATTTATTATATGGGATAAAATTTTTGGATCTTTTCAACCAGAATTGGAAAATGTGAAACCAGTTTATGGAACTCTAAGGCCAGCTAGGACCTGGAATCCTATTATTATTAACTATAAACACTTTTGGCAATTGATCCAAGACGCATATCATACTGGTAGCATATGGGATAAAATAAGAATATGGTTCATGCCTACAGGTTGGCGCCCTGATGATGTTCAAAAAAGATATCCGATCTATATAACAAAAGACCCCAAAAATCAGAAGAAATATGAAACGAATATCTCTTTTCCATTTTTGATATGGTCATTTATACAGCTAAGTATATCTGTGATACTTATGTTTCATCTTTTCACTATTATCCATATTCAAAATATGCTCTTCAATTATATCTATGGGGCTTTGATCATGCTGCATGTCTTTTCTTTTACATCAGCCTTAGATATGAAAAAGTATTCAATCGTGATTGAATTATTTAAAATATTTATCATGTTGGGATTAACCTATCATCAAGGGTTCTTATGGTTTGGCCTCAAAGGGGCATATGTTTATTTAATTATTATTTATTCCTTGATCTCAGTAAGTGTGACATATTACTTTTATAAAAACTGCAGAATCCAATTAGCTTAAGAACTAGTTTTAACCTTAGAAGAATTCAATTAAATATCTAAAAATAATCTTAATAGGCATTCTAGGATCTTGCTTTATTTTATTTTCGCAGAATTATATAAAAAATAAAAAAATACAAGCTCAAAAGTATAAACCAAATAACGATTATCTGACTTTATCTAGAAAACAGTATGCCGAACAATTACATGGCTTTTGGCTTGGCCAGTCCATTGGTAATTGGACTGGTCTCATCACAGAAATGGATAAGATAAAATATCCATTTTATACCGATAATGATTGGGGGAAACCTGACCAGCCAAATATCTGGGGACATTATATTCCAAATTCTAGAAAGATCATTGATTATTTTTTTGTAACGGATGGGAGTCCCTGGTTTGCAGATGATGATACAGATATAGAGTATATGTACCAGCACCTCCTTGAATACTATAATGCTACTATACTTTCTGCAACTCAAATTAAAGAAGGCTGGATGAAGCATATCTATTCAAATGAGGATGCTCCCAATAATGAAAATTTTCTGTGGGTATCTAATGAGAGGGCCTACTATCTAATGATGGATGGGATTGAGCCACCATTAACAAGCGAACCTGAAAATAATCCATATTTTTCTATGATAGATGCTCAATTAACAACGGAGATATTTGGATTATTTTCACCTGGAAGAGCTGATATTGCATTAGAATTGGCATATCTCCCTATTCGGACAACAGCAAAATATGACGCTGAGTGGATATCAAATTTCTATGTGACCATGCATTCGCTTGCATCGAGTGTTAGTGACACATTAACTATGAATGAAAAAATATTATGGCTATCAAATGAAGCTAGAAAAGAATTACCGGACAGCTCATATTCTGCAAAAATGTATGACTTTATTTATACTTCTTATAGCAACAATCCGGATAAAAATAATTGGGAAAAAACGAGAGATGAAATTTATGAACGGTATCAATTGAACAGTAATGACGGATACATCTATAACCAGCCATTTGATGCTGGTATAAATTATTCAGCGAGCCTTATTAGTCTTTTCTATGGTGCTGGTAATTTACTTCGAACTATCCAGATCGGGACACTATGTGGTTGGGATTCTGATAATCCAACGGCAACATGGGGTGGCCTTTTAGGATTTATGCTCGGGAAGAGAGGTATAGAATCAATATTTAATAAAAATGATTTTTCAGATGCTTATTGGATACACCGCACAAGGAAAAACTTTCCTGACCATACAGATAATCTTGGAGGGGAAGATACATTTCACTTAATGGCTAAAAGGGGCATTCAAATCATTGATAGAATAGTTATCGAACAAATGAAAGGTGGAGTGGATTTAAAGAAAGATGTTTGGTATATCCCCATGAAAGAAAACTAAACTTTATTTTATCCTTGGGAACAATGGTTCATGGTCTTTCAACATACTGTTAGGGTTAAGATTTCCCCATGATGTATTGGTATTAAGCGCATTAAGCGCATCAAGCAAAATTCCGGTTCGGTGAGGCATGACTGGTGATAACAAAACAGCCCCCAACCTCAGTGCTTCACCAGCGACATAAAGAATCCTTCCAGCAGCGACTTTATCTTCTTTGACTAATTTCCAAGGTGCATTATCCTCCATATACTTGTTTACTGTTCGAATATATTGCATTATATCTTCAATAGCTTCATTCAATCGCATTTCACCAATCAACATTTCTACTTTTGAAGATAATGACTCACCTTTTAGCCTAATTTGGAGATCTGATTCTAAGTATTCTCCAGGCTCAGGTATTTTACCATCATAATTCTTTTTTATAAGAGTAGTAACTCTGCTTAGCAGGTTACCAAAATCATTAGCTAGATCGCTATTATATCTTTGGATGAATGACCCCATTGTAAAATTAGAATCTTGCCCTAAGACCATTTCTCTCATCAGATAGTAACGTACTGGATCAACGCCGTAATCATCAATAAGGTCCATCGGATTGATAACATTACCCAATGATTTACTCATCTTTGATTCACCCATAAGCCACCAGCCATGCGCAAAGATAGAGTCAGGCAATTTAATACCTGCTGATAGTAACATCGTAGGCCAGTAGACGGCATGTGTTGTGAGAATATCCTTTCCAATCAAATGATAAGAGGCGGGCCACCAAGACTCAAATAATTCAGTCCCCTGATTAAACTCCAGAGCTGTAATGTAATTTATGAGCGCATCAAACCATACGTAGGTAACATAGTCTTTATCAAAAGGCAATTCTATTCCCCAATTTAATCTTGATTTGGGCCTAGAAATACATAGGTCATTTAGAGGCTGGCGAAGAAAGCCAAGAATCTCATTTTTTCGATGCTCTGGCTGAATAAATTTTGGATTGCTTTCAATATGACTAATGAGTGCATCTTGATATTTACTCATTTTAAAGAAGTAGTTCTTTTCTTTTAATTTTTTTATGTCTCTAAACTCACCACTTTCAGCTTCTTTTTCTGTGATAAAACGTTCTTCTGAAACAGAATATAGTCCTTCGTATTCTGATTCATATATATCTCCATTGTCCATTACGATTTGTAAAAAATCTTTTACAACCTTTTTATGTCTGTCTTCAGTTGTTCTTATAAAGTCATCATTAGATATATGAAGTTTTTGCCATAGTTCCTTAAACCTTGGGGCCATCTGATTACAATGCTCTTGCGGGTCTATTCCATTTTCTTCGGCTGCCTGTTGTACTTTTTGGCCATGTTCATCCAGTCCAGTTAAAAAAAATGTTTTTCGACCAATATTTCTATTATAGCGCGTTAGAACATCAGCAAGTATAGTCGTATAGGCATGTCCAATGTGAGGCTTGTCATTAACGTAGTATATAGGAGTTGTAATATAAAAGTAATTGTTCATGAGCTAAGATGCTTCTTGGTACTCAATAAAAGATTGACCAGCACTAACGGCATGTAGAGATTCTTAGCAATTGCTCCCACTGTATCTTCTAATTCAAATACAATTGCTGGAAAGTCAGCTGAGCTATATTTTTTCACACATCGTTCTATACCCTTTCTCAAAGGAGTGTTATAAAAAGGATATTTCATATTTTTTTGGAACCTATTTGCACTCTGATACCAAATTTTTAAGAGCATGAAATGTAAGGAAAACTTTTCTGAATCTTGTTTAGCCATTTTTGAATAATTCTGAATGAATTTACGCCACTTTTCAGGGTCATCTTGATTCATAGATTTAATGAGGTCTTCGATTAATGTGATTAATTGCTCTAGAGATTGCCTAATAAAGAATTGAGCACTGTAAAAGTTTCCTCTACTTAGCCCAATTAACAGGGGGATATCTTCTGGCCTAACCATCTTTGATTTGAACCAATCTTCAATAAAAACATCATCTAACTTTGGGAAACCTATCCTCTGACATCGAGATATTATTGTTGGCAACAATAACTCTACATGATCTGTGATTAATATAATTGTTGTGTTATGAGGGGGCTCTTCAAGAAGTTTTAAAAAAGCATTGGCTGCTTCTCCTTGTCCAACACATAGCAAATGGGCATCAAAAACCAACACCACTTTTCTGCCCGTATTATTGCTTTTCAAATAAAGACTTTTTCTTAAATCTCGAATTGATTGTATAGGAATTCTTGTGGCCCTGGGGATCTTGATCTTGAAAAATGGATCTTGTGCCTTTTGCTTGATTGCTTCATTGACGATATCTATGTCTTTAAAATCCAGAGCGCCTGCTTCAGTATTTTGGCTCTTCTTAAGTGCTGGTAATGGAAATAACAATTTTAATTTTTCATGTTGTAGCTTTGCCATTCTTATACACGAAGGACAGCTTCCGCAAATATCTTTTCCTCCTAACTCGCAATTCAATAATTTTGCAAATTGTATCGCGATACCCTCTTTACCACAACCTGGAGGACCTGAAAATAGATAAGCACTACCTAATTTTTCAGATAAAGAAATTTGACTGAGCTGGCTCCATACTTGCTCCTGGGCTGTGCAGACCGTGGAAGAGTTCATCTCTTTATTAGCCATTTTTCTGGATCTAGCTTTTGACCTTTACCCCATATTTCAAAATGTAATTTGGATCCATTTATAGAGCCTGAATCACCCATGTAAGCAATAACGTCTCCATTTCGGACTTGGCTATCAACAGTTGTTTGAATATTCGTGACATGACTATATACTGTATAAAAACCTCCGCCATGATCTATGATGATAGTAGTTCCATATCCTCTTATATATGTAATAGTAGTAACGACACCACCCAAAACCGTTCTGATAGCAGATCCAGGTTGCCCTTTAATATCAATTCCAGGGTTCTCCGTTGTGGTCTTTAGCTTGGGATTCCATTGTTTGCCAAATTTTGCAATTATACGTCCTTGTGCTGGCCATGGGAGTTGCCCTTTTAAGGCTTTAAAGCTTTTTGTTTTAAGCGCTTCTTGCTGTTGGCGTATTCGCTGTTCTCGTTCGAAACGGGCTTTATCCTCAAGCACCTTCTTTATGATACTTTCAAGTTGCTTAACACCTGCTTCTTTTTCTTCAACATAATTTGCAAGGGCTTTTTTATCAGTCCGAATTCGATTTAGCTCTTTTTCCCTATTGATGCGCATATTTCGGTAAGAATTAATCTGTTTTTCTTTATCCCTTACCAGACTAAGATTATTTCTGAGTGCCGCTTCTAATTCCAGTTTTTGTTGGCTAATCTTAATTAATAATTTTTCTATCTGCTTTGTCATTTTCTTTTCAATCTCTGAGATTATCTTCAAATAATGTGTTCTATACATAGCCTGACGCCATGTTGTAGATGAGAAAACTCTCTCAAGATCGGTTATTCTTCCCTTAAGGTAGGAATTAACCACTCTCTGCTTATATCTCAAACGCAAGGCTTCTAATTCATTTTCATTTTTTAATATTTTATTTTTTAATTCTAATATCCTCTTTCTCGTTTTCTCCTCCTCATTTTTCAATGATTGAATCAATTTTGCAGTAAGAGATATTTCTTCATCGATTGATGATATTCGACTCGAAGTAGTTCTTTCACGAGATTCAGCAGTCTTAATCTTTAGTCTAAGTTGGCTTATCTCAGTCTTAAGAGCATTAATTGCATCATTTTGATATCTTAATTCTTCATTATAATCTCGATTATCAGATTGCGCTTGAAGGTTAACTGAACAAAAAATAATAAAAAGAATTTGAAATAATATTTTCATTGTTTTAAAAATACTTGGTTTTCATTTCTTTAAATAGAACAGAATTATGTCTAGAGGTTTTATAATTCTTCTATTTTAAATAATAAAAAGTTTTGAAAAGATAATTGAAGGGATTTTTTGTCCATAAAGTAAATCCAAAGCTGCTCCTCCTGATTTGTTCCATTATTGCCTAGAATTTTCTCATGGGGCATACCTAGAAGTGCCTCAACTTCTGGTAATGTCTGACCAATATTAAGTTTTTTTGACCTAGCAATATCTAATTCTAATCTACCAAACTCCATCCTTTTGTCTATAAGCTCTCTAGATTTATAATCTTCATAGGAATTTAGTTTTTCCTTTAAGTCTATAAGCAATTGTTCATTTTTTACCCCAATCCCTCCTGACAATTCTCTTGCAAACTCAAGGGAATAAATAGCCAACTGAATCTCTTCAAATTCATCTGCCTTAGTAGCAAGTTTTGCCATTTGAATACCCGCTTTATATTGCAATGCCTTCACCTCATACACTAGATCCTGATTCATTTCAAGTGCCTCAGCATATTTACCCATAGCTTTTCCTATAAATCCCAATTCTTGATATTGTTTCCCCTCTCCTAATATCACCCAAGATTTAAATCTTCTGAGCTCTTTTTTACCTTGATCAGAGAATTCTGCTACATTTTTTACCAAATTATAAGCCCTTATGTACTTTGAATCATTCAAGAACTTTTCTGCTTCGATCATCCACAATAGTGCTATTTGCTCAATTCTTCCTTCAATCAAATTATAAGCTATAGTATCATTTTTAACTTTTGACCTAGCATATTTATACATATCAAGTGCTTTTTTCGTTTTACCGGATCTTTCTAAGACTAATCCTTTTTCCATTAGCTGGTATGGTATTTTATACTCACAGTCTGCTATATATTCTTCTGCACGGTGTCGATTGGAATGACTTGGATATTCAGACATAAATTTATTAAATGTGCTTAATGCTTCAATATAGTCCTTCCTGTAATAAGAGTTCTTTGCTTTATCTCCATTTGTTTTTTTACCACCATAAAATGCAGAAAGAGTTAGGTATATACCATAGTTAGAAAGGTCGAATCGCGTGATAGGCGTGATATCATTTGGGTCATTGATTGTATGTATTTTTGTATATGAATACCTAAAATCCATTCCTACCGTAAATCGATTACTTTTACCTGGATCTAATATAAAGCGTATGCCTAAAGCTCCTGCGGCAGAGGTCCCGGAGCCTGATAGATCTTGGTTCCACGTCTCTTCATTTGAAGAGTAGAATAATGCGGATGCTAAACCATAAGAATAACGAAAATTCAGATACCAATTATCAAAAGGCTGGTACTGAAAATGTGTTGTAGCCAAATATTCGGATAGCTTAGGCGAAAAATAAGTTGTGTCACCCCAATTAGAATTTGTTGCTCCCCACTCATTATACGGAACCGCAGCAGGTGAGAATAAGGTACTTGAGCGATACGATAATCCATTCATAACATTCATCCAACTTGTACCAACAATGTAATGAGGTAAATTAATTAGACCTATATCAACTTCAACAGAAGAGCCCCATATGTTATTTGTTTCTTGGCTTATAGGGGTAACATCAGATTCATATCTGATTTTTTTTGGGTCATCCTTAAACGAATCACTTGATAGGCTAGATGCGCTACCTGTTGATTTACCAGTGGCGCCTAATCCATATCTAATTTCAATTGGAATAACATTAATAGGTGAAGCAAATTCTCTAGCATAAAACCACTTATTAATCCAATACCCATCTTCATACTCAGATTCTGTGTCGAATTTTATTAATCCAAACAAGAAAGTTTTAGGTTCCTTTTCTTTGATCTGAGCAGGCAGTATAGTCATAAAAATAAAAAATAAGATCAGGTGCGTGTTTTTATTTAAAAGCATTGGTGAGTAAAATTCCATTATTCCCATGATTTTTACAAGAAGAGACTAATAAAAACTAGCTAACTTTCTTCACCACATATTTGGAACATATAGCCTTATTAATGCATACTTATTAGATGAAAAGAAAGATTTATATATTATTGTTCACCGTTTATGCTCTTAGTGCACAGACATTTTCAATTGCGCGCATACATTATGGGGGAGGAGGAGATTGGTATAGCGACCCAAGTAGCATTCCAAATCTTTTAAAGTATCTGAGTACCAATACCTCTATATCTGTGAACCCAGAAGAAGCTCGAATTAAGCTGACAGATGAAAATGCTAATCAATATCCTTATCTTTACCTAACTGGACATGGAAATATAAAATTCACAGATGACGAAATAATTTCATTGAGAACTATACTAATGAATAATGGGTTTTTACATGCTGATGATAATTATGGTATGGATGCCTCATTTAGAAGAGAAATAAAACGTATTTTCCCAAATAAAGAACTTGTTCCATTGCCCTATTACCATCGTTTATTTCATACTTATTTTAGTTTTCCTCAGGGCCTCCCAAAAGTTCATGAACATGATGGAAAACCTCCTCAAGCGTTAGCACTCTTTGAAGGTGAAAGAATTATTCTTTTGTACACATATGAATCAGACCTTGGAGATGGTTGGGAGAATGCTAGTGTACATCAGGACCCATGGCCAATCCGTGAATCTGCTTTAAAAATGGGGGTGAACATTATTTATTTTGCCCTGACCCAGTAATGCAAATAGAAAAATATATAAAAAAGTTCCGTTATCATTTATTATATCAACATGTTTCAGCACATGCTATATGTGTCATCTTCATAACAACACTCACTTTTGTTACTTTAATTCAATTAGAATCCATCTTCTATTTTGATCCTCGAACAAAAGAATCCATTTTAATTATTTTAGTAGGGATTTTTATTGTGACCCTAACCGGCTGGCTAGTTTATTATCATCAAGCCAAGAATGATAATATAAAACGATACTCAATTGAGAGGTTAGCTTCGGTCCTGGGTAAGGATATTTTTTCAGATAAGCGCGATATGGTACTTAACGCACTCCAACTTGAAACTAGCTCTGGAGAAAATGAATCTAGAGCATTGGCTCAATCCTATATAGATAGTGTTAAAAAAAAATTAAACTCTATCAATCTTGATTTATCTTTTAGAGATTTAAAACCAGTTAAGCTAAAAATTGCATTATTAGGATCTTGGGTCTTTGCGATTTTGATATTTTCCCTTGACTATGAGTCTTCAGCAGATGCATTTCACCGCTTGAAAAATCCCACAAAATTTTTTCCTGCTCCGAAACCATTTTCTCTATTATCAATGTCAGGCGATATTCATATAATTGGAGGTGACAAGACTGAAATAAATATACAGGCCTCTTCTTTTGCTGACACGGTGCACCTCTATCTAATCCCCAATCAAGTATCAACTAAAAAAAGAGATTCTCTACAATTAAAGTTTTCTACTACTCCTGTAGAAGGGGGAACATACCATTTTGACCTTCCTGAGCTATACCAAGATTATTCATATCAGGCGATTGTTGAAGCAAAGTATTTTTGGGAAGCCTGGGAAAGCGTCACAACTGAACGGTTTAATATCTTTGTAACTGACCGACCTATTTTCGAAAGTTTTTCGCTTACAACTATTCCTCCAAAATACACTAAGCTAGAAAAAGTTACGCAGGAAGGAAATATTGCACTTGTAGAGGGATTGAAAGGGTCGATCATACAAGTAGAACTTTCATCAAATCGAATGCTAGAGGATGCATATCTAGATATAAACGGAGAAAAGTCAGAAATGGCCTCTAATTACAACCGCGCATCTGGCTATTTTAAATTAATGGATGAGGGTCAGTTTACTATAAACCTTGTAGATAAGCGTGGGATTACAAACAAGGACCCTATACCATATAAACTACAGATCATACCTGATCATGATCCAATTTTATCAATAATAAAACCTGCCCCCATAATAGAATTAGGTAATGACCAATCTGTCCCAGTGCATTTAGAGATCAGTGATGACTATGGTTTCACGGAGCTACAACTTGCTTATGAGGTTCGAAGACCTGCTTACCTTCAGGCGGATCCTTATGTAGCTATGTTCAATATTAGTGATTTGAATACTGATACCCTGGATCAAACAATAAAAATGTTTTGGGACCTTAATGATATGATGCTTATGCCTGAAGATGAGGTTCATTATCATTTTGAATTGACTGATAATGATGTTATTTCAGGACCTAAAAAAACAATTTCTAGTACATTTATTGTGCGAGTACCTTCACTCTCAGACCTTTATGAAAATGTTGAAAATCGTGAAAGTGATTTTATGCAAGAAATGCTTAGTGACATTGACGAAATACAAGATCTAAAAGAACAATTTGAAGAAATGGAACTACAAGTACTTAAATCAAAAGAATTAGACTGGGACCAAGAACAGTCTTTAAAGAACTCTATAGAAGAATCAAAAGAAAAAATTCAGAACCTAGAGGAGCTATCCGAAGCAATACAATCCATTACAGACCAGGCAGAAAAACACAAACTATTATCTCCAGACCTATTGGATAAATTTAAAGAACTGTCTGAGCTGATCAGTGAGGTCATCCCAGATGACTTCCTAGAGAATATGGATGATTTGCAGAGTGCTTTAGAAAACATGGATATGAAATCTCTACAAGAAGCACTAAGTGAGCTATCAGAGAATATGGCCCAAATAGAACAAGACCTTGATAGGTATCTTGAAATATTTAAAAAGTTTCAAGCGGAACAAAAGCTGGATGAGATTCAAAATAGAATGCAGCAACTATTCAATCAGCAACAAGCATTAGCTCAAGATATGAATGAGTCAGAAAATAATGAAGAAGTTTCAACCTTAGAACGTTTTGCACAAGAAGAAGAACGCAACCTGGATGAGTTTGAAAATATTAAATCATTAATGGAAGATGCGGCAGAAACTATTGAGCCATATAGTGAGGCTTCGTCAGAGGAATTATCAGAGCTATATAATTCAGAACTTTCGCAAGACCTTGAGAACTCGCTCAACGATGCGATCGAAAATCTATCACAGCAGAATATCACAGAAGCAAAGAATGCAAGTGAAGAATCATTGAATAATATGCAAATGCTGATGCAACAAATGATGGATATTAGGCAAGGGTTCAATCAAGAGAGCGTTGCAGAAATGGTGGAAAAATTTCAAGGATTAATGCAAGATATGCTCTATCTATCATCGGAAGAAGAGAAACTCCGTTACGATGTCAAACAGGCATCCCGTAATTCCCCAAGGCTTCGCGAACTAGCATCTAGGCAACAATTACTTCAAGACCAATTACAATCAATAACCAACCAAATGATGGAATTATCAAATGAAACATTTGCGATTACTCCTGAGATTGGAAAAGGGATTGGTAAAGCAAGTATTGGAATGGAAGAAGCTAAAACTAAATTAACTGATCGAAATTTAAGCCAGGCTGGCAAAAATCAAGATATGGCAATGGAAGGACTAAATGAAGCTACTCTAGGCCTTTTCAATAGCATACAAAGTATGCAGGCATCAGGATCTGCCAGTGGCTATGAACAGTTTTTAAAAATGATGCAACAAATGGCAGGACAGCAGCAAGGACTAAACCAGCAAGGTATGCAACTAAGCCTTGGACAGATGGCAGCCGCAGCGCAACAGCAGATGATGCAACAAATGCTTTCAAAACAAAAAGGTATCCGTAAATCACTAGAACAATTAATGAATGAAATGCGCCACTCTGGGCAAAAGGCGATGGGCGATCTAGGCGGGATTGCTGGTGAGATGGATGAAGTTATCAAAGACCTGCAGAAAAAGAGATTTAATCGAAAAACACAAGAAAGACAACAAAGAATTCTATCAAGGATGCTGGATAGTCAAACATCAATGACTCAGCGCGGGGAAAAAGATGAAAGAAAATCAACAACTGCAATAACTGAACTTACCCTTGAAGGCCCTGGGGGGTTGCCATCTGACCTCGGACAGCGTGAAAACCTTGCCTTTGAGGCTTTAAATAAAGCCTTGAATGCTGGCTACTCTAGAGAACATCAGATAATGATAAAACGCTACTTCAATTCCCTAAGTAAAGTTGAACCTGAAACTCAGATTGAATTTTCCGATGAAAAATAACTTCATTCATTTAATTATTTTTACAACTTTTACAATTGCGCAAGATTTTGCTACTGTTGGAGCTTCATTAAAAACTGCATCACTCTTAGAAAGAAGAGGGGATATTGATGGTGCTATAGCAATCTATAAAGGAATCTTAGACAAAAATTCAAATCATCGTTCTTCTATCCAAAAACTCAAATCAATATACATGAATTATCAGCGATTTGAAGAGGGTATTGATTTCCTAAGAGGTCGCTTACCAAACGAGCCAAACAATATGAAGCTTTTTTCTGAATTAGGGGAGTTTTATTATGTTAATGAGCAAAAACAGGAAGCACTTGCAGTATGGTCAAAAGGGCTATCTAAGTTCAAAAACAATCGGTCAATATACCGCTTGATGGTCTCAATGTATGGGAAATATGGACTAGATGATGATATAATTACAGTTCTTGTTAAGGGAAGAAAAAAGTTTGGGGAATCATTCCTGTCATATGAAAGTGGAGTTTATTATCAAGCCCGCCGCGCTTACGATAAAGCAATGGAACAATTCATACTTCATTTGATTCATGAAACGAACCAAAGCGGGATTATTGAGAGACGCATATTACTTATGAGTGACCAAGAAGGCGCTTTACCGATAATTGAAAATAAGCTTATAAATGCATCAAAGGAGAAGCCTGAAAAAATACTCAATGTTCTAAGCGAGTTTTATTTCAAGCAACAGAATTATAATAAAGCATTTAAAGTAAAATTGGATTGGTCTTCTTTAGGAAAGCAGGATTTGAATGAATGGTTAACATTTGCTAATGACCTTAGAAAAGAACGCCAGTATCAATATTCAATAAATGCATACAACTACATTTTAAAAAAGAACTTTCAAGGCAACTATGCAGGCAAAGTATTGTTGGGGTTAGCTCAAACTTTTGAAGATCAAATAGTCCCCGAAAGTGAAGCCGATCTTATTCCATATTTCTTTGATAATAATATCTTTTTTGAAGATCCATTTCAAATATACTCATCAATCTCTAATGAACATTTATCCTCTAGCCTTGCTCTCTATGACTCTATGCTTGTATCAATCAACAAATCTGCTCTTTTGGCTGAAGCATACTACAAGCTTGGCGAGATCCAATATAGAATATTACAAGATTTCGATAAAGCCTACATGCTTTTTAATAGAGCCATAAAAAGCAATCCTGATAAAAAATTAAAACTGAAGATCACCTTGAGGATCTCTGATGTATTGCTTGCAAGGGGTGAATCAAATGAAGCATTGGGATATTTAAAAAGACAATTAATAAAAAATCCAATGCCCTCCATTGAGCTGAAAAAAATACTTATTCATTTCTTGGTAGATGACCCTGATTCAACAATAAAAATTGTGGATGAATCTTTATTTAAAATAAGCCCGCTAGATGGGTCTTTTAACGATCTCATGGAATTAAAAAATTTTCTCACAACATATTGTTCAACGAGCGATGATAAGACGACCTTCAGTCATTTTTTAAAAGCTGAATACTATTTGAGACAAAAGAAAATAGGAGACGCAATACGTGAATTGGTTTTTATAAATGATAAATTTGCTTCTTCAAAAATAGCACCTCTCGCAAATCTTAGAATAAGCCTTTTATATTACCGATTAAAAGATTACAAAAATGCATTGCAATTTGCTTCTAATTTGGACAATACGGAATTTGCTGATAAAGGTATAATTTTATCAGGTCAGATATATGAAAAAAATATTTTTAATCGTGAAAAAGCATTAGAAAAATATATGCTGATTCTTGATGAATACCCCTCTTCTATTTTTTCCGAACCAATTCGCTATCATATACGTGAATTGAATCAACTAGAGAGCTAATGAAAAATATTATATTCTTATTGATCTTTTCTTTTTCTTGGGCGCAGAAAATTATTATTCCTATGGATCAATCCCAGAATGATCACCTAAAAGCTTATGGGATTGCATATTTCAGCCTTACTAAAAGCACTAATGTTGAATGGCTCTTGAATTACCGCGGAGGATCATTCTTGATTGATAATCATCAGTTTATTCAGACCGAATGTCGTATTCGAGGTGTCACATTTGAAATGGTTGATGCCAATGGGTTGATTAACATCTATTCTTCTGTAGAACAAGGCAATATGGATATTGTTCTACTAGAAAAAAACCCAAAGATCGCTATATACACTCCCACTAGTAAACAACCTTGGGATGATGCTGTTACACTTGCACTTACTTATGCAGAAGTAGACTATGAAACTCTATGGGATGAAGAAGTTCATTCAGGAAAACTAGAAAAATACGACTGGCTGCATCTCCACCATGAAGATTTTACAGGACAGTATGGCAAATTCTATCGCAGCCATCATAACGCACAGTGGTACAAAGATCAAAAGAGACAGTTCGAAGAGATGGCAATAAAGCTAGGTTATTCAAGTGTCCATGAACAAAAAAAAGGAATCTCCAGAATAATTAAAAATTTTGTAGGTAATGGTGGATTTCTTTTTGCAATGTGTTCTGCAACCGACTCATATGATATTGCATTAGCGATGGGCAATACAGATGGTGTTCATTCTGTTTTTGATGGTACACCAATCGATAAAAAGATCCAACAGAACCTCGATTATGAACAGTGCTTTGCTTTTTCAGACTTTACTCTGTTAACAGATCCAATGATATACGAATTTTCTGACATAGATGTACCACCTAGCCATAATCCAATTACACGTGGTGCGAGGGCAGACTATTTTTCTCTATTTGAATTTTCTGCAAAATATGATCCCGTACCAACAATGCTTACACAAAATCATGTAGACATTGTAAAGGGATTTATGGGGCAAACCACTGGATTCCATAGAAAACGTATTAAGAACCATATTGTCATAATGGGTGAGGACCCTTCATCAGATCAAGTAAAATATCTTCATGGAAATTTTGGAAAAGGGACCTTTACTTTTTATGGAGGGCATGACCCTGAGGACTACCAGCATTTTGTAGGCGATCCCCCAACAGACCTGTCATTACATAGAAACTCTCCAGGATACAGGCTAATCCTGAATAATATCTTATTCCCAGCAGCTAGAAAAAAAGAAAGAAAAACATAGCATATGTGGATGCAAAAGAATATAAGTATAAAGTCAATATCGAGAGGATTCCATATTATCACTGACCAAGTAACAGATCAAATTCCTGAAATTAAAACTATCAAAATTGGGATATTGCATTTATTTATAAAACATACTTCCGCGTCTCTAACAATTAATGAAAATGCTGACAGGACTGTAAGAAATGATTTTGAAGAGCACTTCAATGAAATGGTTCCTGAAAATCAATCATACTACCAGCATACATATGAGGGGCCAGATGATATGCCCGCTCATTTAAAGGCATCAATACTTGGCTCATCAATCTCAATCCCCATATCAAATGGACACCTTAACATGGGGACATGGCAAGGAATCTATCTTTGTGAACATCGGGATAACACTTTCCAAAGAAAAATGGTAGCTACAATTCAAGGTGAATAGTTTCAACATATTTTAGATGGGCAATAATAATATCAGAATTATTAAATATATTTATAAAGGGACTAAAACTCATGATGGTGCAGGAGTTAGCCTAACTAGGATTATAGGTGGTCCAGAATTAAATATGCTAGATCCTTTTTTACTCCTAGATGAATTTGGCAGTGATAATCCTAAGGAGTATATAGGTGGTTTCCCTCCACATCCACATCGTGGATTTGAAACAATAACTTATATGCTAAATGGGAAATTCAGGCACAAAGATACCGCAGGCAATGAAGGATACCTCAAAGATGGATCAGTTCAGTGGATGACTGCAGGTAGAGGAGTGATACATAGTGAGATGCCTGAACAGACAGATGGATTAGTAAGAGGGTTTCAACTATGGCTGAACTTGCCTAAAGAAAAAAAGATGATAAAACCTTCTTATAATGATATTGATGCAAAAGAAATTCCTATAGTAGAACAAAAAGGAGCCAGTATTAAAGTAATTGCTGGCACATATGAAAATATAACTGGCCCTGGGAATTCACACACTGGAATGCTCTATTTTGATATCTCTGTAAATCCTAATAGTGAAATAAACATACCTATTAATGATGGTTGGAATGGGTTCTGCTATGTTTACGAAGGTAGAATATTCTGTAAAAAAGAATTATCAATTGGCTCTATTGGAATTATGAGTACAAATGGAGTTTTTACATGTCGAACCGAATCAAAAGATGCTCGTTTCATATTAGTTGCAGGGATGCCACTTAATGAACCAGTTGCACGGGGTGGTCCTTTTGTTATGAATACTAAAAATGAAGTTTTACAAGCATTTGAAGATTACCAGTTGGGTCGGTTGGGATAAAAAAACAACCTTAATAGTTTTCTTTAACTTTCTCCCAGATTTTATCCATATCTTCTAAACTTGAATCTTCCATAGTTTTTCCTTTCTTTTCTAATTCTTCTTCTACTTTTTTGAATCTTTTGACAAATTTTTTATTGGCTTTTCTAAGCATGTCTTCTGCATGAATGTCTAAATGTCGTGCGAGGTTAACCATTGAAAACAACATATCCCCAATCTCCTCTTCAATGCTCTCTTTAGATTCTGAGCTATGCGCAGATTTTAGCTCATCTAATTCTTCATATAACTTGTTCCATACATCATCTACATTATCCCAGTCGAAACCAGCATAGGAAGCTTTCTGTTGCAGACGGTGAGAACGTGTTAGCGCAGGTAATGATGGCGGGACACCATCTAAACGTGATTTACGTTTCTTTTCTTTGTGTTTCATTGATTCCCAGTTTTGTTTTGCTTCGTAGGACGCATCTAACTTTTTATCTCCAAAAACGTGAGGATGCCTGTTAATTAATTTTTTATTTAAAATTTTAAGTGAATCAATAATATCAAATTTTTTATCTTCTGAAGCTATTTGGGCCTGAAGAACAATATGCAATAGGACATCTCCCAATTCCTCTTTAAAAGTATCCCAATTCTTTTCATCTACACTTTCAATGACCTCATAGGTCTCCTCAAGGAAATAAGGCAATAGAGATTCATAAGTCTGCTCTCTATCCCATGGACAACCATCTGGACCACGAAGTGTTTCAACAATCTCCAGAAGTTTAACGAAATCTTTTGCTGCTTTTTCTTTATTCATTCAATGATTAAAAATTATTTGCCATTCAGTTTTATCTAAAATATCATCTTCTAATTCTGTCATTGTTTTTTTTTCTGATTTGGTATCGTCTTTAAAACCAATTAGATGCAGACAACCATGGATTATTAATCTTGTAACCTCTTTTTCATATGGCTGATTAAATATTTTTGCATTTTCCTTTGCCCGAGGTAAGCTGATATAAACCTCCCCCTCAATGGGCGCTTCGCTATAATCGTTTAATCGAAAGGCAATTACATCCGTAAAGTGATCTTTTTGAAAATATTGATTTTTTAAGTCTGCTAATAATTCATCTAAAGCAAAAACAAATAGGATTTCAGCTTTCGTTGTGTTGTGAAGCTCGAGGATTCTGCTTACTGTGCTATTTAAAAATGATAGATTAGGCCCATTAAGTGTAGGGTCGCATTCACTTATGACTTGAATCATATCTACGAGGATTTCTTTGGATTATCAGGGTATTCTACCCTTATATGATATATCCCCCTAAGAACAGGTAACATGCCGCTTGTTCCATCCACGGTACCTTTGATCTTATTCAGTTCATCAAGAGTAAGTGGGCATTCGTTTAACTGACCATCTCCAACTCGTTGATTAATTATCTTATCAATCATCGCTTCTATTTTGAAAATATCTGGTTCTTTAATTGACCTAACTGCGGCTTCTACTGCTTCGCAGATCATTAATATTCCAGTTTCTTTTGTATTAGGTTTTGGACCTGGATAGCGAAAGGCAGACTCATCTACTTTTTGGCCTTTTTCTTCTGCTTCTTTTAAGGCAAGGCGGTAAAAATATTCTACTCTTGTCGTACCATGATGCATGGGAATAAAGTCAGAGACTACCTTGGGAAGTCCATAATCTTGGGCGAGCTTTAATCCCTCTACTACATGGGCTCTAATAATTCTAGCACTCATAATATGAGTAATATCATCATGCCTATTCTTCCCTCCATACTGATTTTCAATAAAATATTCAGACTTATCCATTTTCCCTATATCATGGTAATATGCTCCAACTCGACATAATAAAGAGTGCGCCCCAATTGCTTTTGCGCAAGCTTCTGCTAAATTCCCAACTACGATGCTATGATTGAATGTCCCATTAGTTTCTCGTTGTGCTTCTTTTAACAGCGGATGGTCATAATCAAGTAATTCAATAAGTGTCAGGTCTGTTGTAACCTCGAATATCATCTCAAAAAGGCTTATGAGACCGTACGTCAAAATTGGCGCAAGTATGCTGTTAAGTAAGAGGAACTGCATATCACGCATCATTATTCCCCAATTATTTTCTTTAAATAAGCCTAATCCAACTATGACCAGAACACTTGCACCAATCAGAGCAAACATTGTAATAAATAACTGACTACGTTTACGCAGTTCTCTGATATTATATATGGCAACAGTTGATGTAAAAAGAGATATAATTACCAGATCAATATTTTGGCCCATCATTAAACCCATTAAAATTGCCATGGAGGTTGTAGCCATAAAACCTATGCGAGCATCAAAAAGTATTGTTAGGGTCATAGCGCCCATTGTAACAGGTATGAGATACTCTGAAATCTCTAATTGAATTAAGACAATATGTGCTGATATTACCTGCAATAAAAACACAATACTTATTAGTAAAACCATTTTCCAATCTTGGAAAATGGTTTTTCTGTAAATTATTATAAATACAAAAAATAAAGAAATAATCACCGATAATAAAATAATAGTGCCTAAAACACTTTTTATATCTTTGAAAACACCTCTACCGTAATCCTGTTTTGTTATTGCTGATGATAAAGAATTTAATTTTAATAAAATGTCATCAGTGATGCGCATATTAGCATCAACAATTAATTCGTTTTCTAAAACAACCCCTTGACTTCTTGGAACTATATCTAAACTTTCTTTTTGCCTTCGCTCTGTTGTTTTTCTATCAAAAATCAGGTTAGGTTTCATGAATTCTACAATTAGATCATATCCTATATCTCGAAAAAGATTATCATCATTAAAAACTGATAAAAGCTCTTTTTTAGATTTTATCCAAGCTAACTCTAGGTCATTAAAACTCTCCGGCTCGGTTAAATCAGCCACATCACCTTGATTCACAGCAACTAGATCACTACTAATATCCTTAATACCAATATTATATATTCCCTCTGTCCAACGATTTCGACATATCTGTAGGACTGATTCGTTCTCTCTTTTAAGAGTTGATTTTTTTCCTAAATCATAATCTATGTATAAATAATTAGACCAATTATCTTTCTGAAGGGTAAATGGGTATGATTCAAAAAATGTTTTACTAATTAAACCTAAATTTGTGCTATCAGATACAAATTCAGACCGTGCTTTCTCGTACTGCTTATGATACCTTCTTTCATAAACCAAACGCTTAGACTGCTCTAATCTCCATTTAGCTTGGCGCAATTCATCCACCTTTGAAAAAAAATCACTCAACGCAGTAGATTGACTCTTCGCTATCCTTTCATCTCGGATAAAAACAGAAGGAACTGACTTTCTTCGTTCATCGAGGTCTTTTTTTAACTTTTCATCAGATTTTAGGATTGAAAATGTAAATGGTGCTATGATGGGCTCACGGGCGATATCATTTAGTTGATATACGTATTGCAATGACTTCCCTTGCGGGAATAAAAAAGAAATCAAAATAATAAGACCGGAGATAATTAAATATTGGGGCCAGTATTTATCGAACAAAAAATATTCTAATATGGGGTTCTGCTTCTTTTTTTTATTCATTATAACTGAAAGTCCTTTATGATTTCTCTTGCAATAATTAGTCTCTGGATTTCACTAGTACCCTCTCCAATCTCAAGAATTTTTGCATCTCTAAAATATCTTTCAACATCATAATCTTTTACATAACCATAACCTCCATGAACTTGAATAGCCTGGTTAGTTACATTCATTGCGGTCTCGCTTGAAAAAAGCTTTGCCATCGCGGCTTCTTTATTAAAATCCTTGCCTTGGTCTTTCAGCCAGGCTGCATGATATACCAATAATTTTGAGGCTTCAATATTTGTGGCCATATCTGCTAGTTTAAAACCAATAGATTGAAATTTATGAATTGGTTGACCAAAGGCTTTTCTTTCTAATGAGTACTCCAATGCTTTCTCATATGCACCTAATGCAGTACCAACAGACAATGCACCTATTGAAATTCGTCCAGATGTAAGTGTCTTTAAAAATGTTTTAAAACCATTTTCAGGTTTTCCTAGCATAGCAGAACTTGGAATTTTCATATCTTTGAAATAAATCTGTCTGGTGTCACTTGCTCTCCAACCCATCTTTTTTTCTTTTTTCCCAATTTCTAATCCCGGTGTATCTGTTGGAATAATGAATGCCGCTATTCCAATTTTATCGCCACCATCGATGACCTGAGCAGTAAATGATAACAAGCCTGCTTGACCTGCATTTGTAATAAATATTTTACCACCATTGACAACATAATCATTATTTGTTTTAATTGCCTTTGTTTTTGTCGCACCGGCATCACTACCAGCCTCCGGCTCTGTAAGTCCAAAAGCACCTAATATCTCTCCTGACGCAAGCTTTGGTAGATAGGATCTTTTTTGGTTATCATTTCCAAACAATAATAGTGGTACAGTACCTAGAGAGTTATGAGCTGCCATGGTAATTGCAACAGATGCATCTGCACGTGCCAATTCTATAATGGCAGTAGAATAAGAGACCATGTCAAGTCCTGAACCTCCATATTCCTCAGGAACCATAAAACCCATAAGTCCTAACTCTCCCATTTGCTTTACAAGTTCAGTTGGGAATCTTTCTTCCTGATCTAGGGAACGAGCAATAGGCATAATTTGAGTGTCTGCAAAGTCTCGAACCATGTCTCGAATCATTACATGCTCTTGTCTAAAAAATAAACTATCCATAATTAAGTTGTAAAAAGATAATTGAGTCGGTCTATAAGCCGAGTTTTGTCATTAGGCCAGTTCATGGTCTATTGTATGGTCATTCATCTAGCATCTATGTTGCCATAAATTTCAAGCGATCTACCCACTCTTCAAACAATGCGAATAACATCTAAGAGCCTATTCGATCTTGCACCGGATGGGGTTTGCCAATATTGTGAATTTCTTCAAAATATAGTGGTCTCTTACACCACTGTTTCACCCTTACCCGAAGGCGGTTTATTTTCTGTTGCACTTTCCATAATCTGCTTAAGCAGACCTCCCCTCGTTAAGGAGCATCCTATTCTGCGGTGCCCGGACTTTCCTCTCTAGGGTTGAATCAACAATCCTAGAGTAACCATCCAACCGACTCAATTATTAATTTATAATCTAATTTACAGATATTTCTTCGTTATATAAAAACCGTCCGCACATATCACAACGATGAATAGCAGACCCTGCGCGAACCTCTGTTATGGTTTGTGGCGGAATATGCGCGCCGCAGCCTCCGCAACCAGACCCTACTATTGGGACTACAGCAAGACCGCCGCGGGCCCCCATTACCTTATTATAAGCAGATATAATATTGATATCAATTTTATCTATTCTTTCCTTACGTTGTTTTTCTAATGATAATTTTTCATCAGCAGATTCGGAAATTGCAGATTCTAATTTTTGCCTTCTTTGTTGAAGATCATGAGTTAGTTCACCTAATTCAGATTCTATAGAACCAATTGATTCTGTTAATTGTTCTTTTTCCTCAAGAAATTCAATTACCTCTGATTCAAAAGAGGATTTTTTATCTTTAAAATGATCGATCTCAGTCGTCAATGCATCATATTGCTTATTATTTGTTACAAGAAAAAGTTGATCTTTAAGCTTATCTACTTTTCCATCAATTTGGGCAATATCAACTTCTCTTTTATGCATTTCAACTTCTAATTCTTTTAACCTATGCTTGTTAGTATCAAGAGAAGTCTTCATTGATACTTCTTGTTGATTCAGCCCCTCTACTTTTAACGGTAGGTCTCCTAACAGATCATTGATATCTTTAAGTTTAGTGTCAATCCCTTGCAATTCAATTAATTTTTCCATTTTTATTCACCTTTAAACAAAAAAAAAGCACCGCTAAGGGTGCATCTATTTTGTATTTTGAAATCTGCTGTATCCACAAATTTCATGTTTCTCCTCAGAAGAAATATTCTTCTGAAGCATATTTGAATTAATCTACTCATATTCCTTATTCGAATTTATTCACTTATACATCTAAAACTAAATAATTAATGAGATATAAAATGAGATTAGTAAAAGACTAATATTATTTTTTAATCTTTAGGCGTCCATTTAATCAATCTATAAGAGTTTTATGCTAACAGATTTTCCCAACCGCCATATTGGCCCCAGAGATGACCAAATTCAAAAGATGTTATCTGAATTAGGTTTTTCATCGTTAGATGAGCTATCAAATAAAATAATTCCAAAAAATATTTTATTTGATTCACTTATTGACCTCCCTGACAAAATGAGCGAATCGGACGCCATAGAAAGGTTAAGTGAATTGGCAAATATGAATTGTGTTTTCAAATCATTCATAGGAATGGGGTATTATGGAACCCTCTTACCTTCTGTCATTCAGCGCAACATTTTAGAAAATCCAGGTTGGTATACACAATACACCCCTTATCAGGCAGAGATCAGCCAAGGAAGATTAGAGGCCTTATTGAATTTTCAAACGATGGTATCAGATATCACAGGCCTACCCATGGCAAATGCATCATTACTTGATGAAGCAACAGCTGCAGCTGAGGCGATGTTAATGTTTTACAATATTACAAAAGAACCTTCAAAACTAGTATTCCTCGTATCTGAAAATTGCCATCCTCAAACTATAGATGTTTTAAAAACACGATCTGAACCACTAGGCATAATTTTGAAGATCTGCAATATAACGATTGAAGATTTTAATGATGATATTTTTGGTGCTATTGTTCAATATCCAGACACAAGTGGATCAGTACATGACCTGACTGAACTATCTAAAACAGCACATCAATACAATGCATATTTATGCGTGGCAACTGATCTACTTGCGCTAACTCTTTTAAAGCCTCCTGGTGAAATGGGTGCTGATGTTGCTGTTGGAAATGCTCAGCGCTTTGGTGTCCCAATGGGCTATGGTGGACCTCATGCTGCATTTTTTGCGACTAGTGAAAAGTTTAAAAGGAAAATCCCAGGTAGAATTATAGGGCTATCTATAGACTCTCATGGTAAGCCTGCTCTTCGTATGGCATTGCAAACAAGAGAGCAACATATTCGAAGGGAGAAAGCAACTTCCAACATATGCACAGCTCAGGTTTTACTAGCAATTATATCTGGCATGTATGCTGTTTATCATGGCCCAAGTGGCATAAAAAGCATTGCCCTAAGAGTTAACCATTTAACAAGGTTATTAGCTTCTTCACTCAATGAGGCAGGATACAAGCTTGAGAATGATTCATTTTTTGATACAATTAGATTTAAAGCCGATGGATGGAAAACAAAATCAGATCAAAAACAAATGAATTTTCGTGATTACAATGATGGCTCTGTAGGAATTTCTATTGATGAGACCACTACAGAAGGTGATATTATTTCAATTCTTGATATTTTCAGTGCAGAAAAAAGTAATTCTTTAGAAACCTCCATTCCATCTACCCTTGAGAGGACATCAGCCATTTTACAAAACCCTGTTTTCCATCAATATCGATCTGAAACTGATATGTTACGCTATATGCATAAATTAGAAACCAAAGACCTTAGCCTGAATACAAGTATGATTCCATTGGGCTCGTGTACTATGAAACTGAATAGCACAACAGAAATGACTGCAGTTACATGGCCAGAATTCTCAAACATTCATCCCTTTGCGCCTGAAGATCAAGTAAAAGGGTACCAAACACTGATACAGGAATTGAACGATTGGCTCGTCAAGATAACAGGTTTTGATTCAATCTCAATGCAGCCTAATTCGGGTGCGCAAGGAGAATATGCTGGGCTAATGATTATCAGAGCCTATCACAAAGCACAAGGGAATGAACATAGAAATATTTGTTTAATTCCTGATTCAGCGCATGGGACTAATCCAGCTTCCGCTGTAATGGCGGGAATGAAAGTGGTGGTAGTTGATTGTGATGAGCAAGGGAACATCGATATTGAAGATCTAAAGAAAAAGATAAATGAGCATGAAAAAAATCTTTCCTCTGTTATGATAACTTATCCCTCAACACATGGTGTCTTTGAATCTACAATCAAGGAATTATGTGAAATGGTTCATGATAGTGGTGGTCAGGTTTACATGGATGGTGCGAATCTTAATGCTCTAGTAGGAGTTTGTAAACCTGGACAATTTGGTGCTGATGTAATGCATATTAATCTACATAAAACTTTTTGCATACCTCATGGTGGAGGAGGTCCGGGTATGGGGCCTATCGTATGTAAAGATCATCTATCTCCTTTTCTTCCAGGCCACACACAATTAAAACTAAATAATGACCAGGCAATCACAGCTGTGTCTGCCTCACCTTTTGGCAGCAGTAGTATTTTACCAATATCGTGGTCATATATAGCGATGATGGGTAATGAAGGTTTAAGGAAAGCAACCCAGGTCGCCATCTTGAACGCGAATTATTTAGCTAAAAAACTTGATGGTCACTTCCCTGTACTGTATCGCGGCAACAGTGGATATCATGCTCACGAATTCATTATAGACATAAGACCTATCCGTGAGTCCTCAGGTATCAGCGAAGAGGACATTGCCAAAAGACTAATGGATTATGGCTTTCACGCGCCTACTATGTCATGGCCGGTTCCAGGGACCATGATGATCGAACCAACAGAAAGTGAGTCCAAGCCCGAACTTGATCGATTCATCCAAGCTATGATCTCAATAAGAAAAGAAATAGATGATGTTGTTTCTGGGAAATATGACCCTATTGATAATCCTTTAAAAAATGCACCACATACAGCAGAGCATGCTCTCTCAGATAATTGGTCACATCCCTATTCGAGGCATGGTAGTTCATTCCCCATGGATTGGCAAAGTGAATATAAATATTGGCCCAGTGTTGGCCGAATAGATAATGCTTATGGAGATAGAAACTTAGTTTGTACATGTCCCTCAACGGATGATTATAGGGATACAGATCAATAATTAAGTTTCAGATCGCGAGTTTATCTTTCATTGATAATATTTAGTAAATTTTTTGACATTATGAGATCAACAATTCATATCCTTCCATTTTTAATCATATTGCTATTTGCATGTAGTGTAGAAGAGAATAGTGGTGATGATGATGATGAAAAAACCAGTATAAGCATTTCATCATTAGAAAATAATTCAATTGTCCAAGATACTGTTTTGATCTTTTGTGAATCAAATAATGACAACATAGTATTTAAGATCGAACTATGGGTTGATGGAGATTCAACTGAGGTATGTGACTATTCAGCACCATTTATTCTAACTTGGGACACATATAAATATGATAATGGTATCCATACTTTATTTATTAGGCTTTACGATGAAGAAGGCAATACCGTTGACAGCGATGATGTGGATGTTATCGTAAATAATTTTTTAACCTTTTCCAGTACCTTTGGCTCAGAAACGACAAGCGAAGTAGGATACTCCATATCCCAAAGATCTGACAGTAGTTTCATCATTCTTGGCGGAATAGATGATGACATATTACTGGTTGGTTCAGATCGCTATGGAAATATAGAGTGGCATCAATCTTTTGGTGGTAGTCAACTTGATAAAGCCAATCATATCAAACAAACTTCTGATGGGGGCTATATCATCTCAGGGACTACCGAGTCCTATGGCTTTGGCGGCAGCGACATCTGGTTATTTAAAACAGGTCCTAGTGGCCTAATTGAATGGAATTCCTATCTAGGGACATCTAATAACGAACATGGTGGGCAGGTCATAGAGACACCTGATGGCGGTTTTGCCGTAATAGGAGATAGAGACCTATTAGGCAATGGGGACAGTGATATCTGGCTAATCAAGACAAACTCACAAGGTGATTCTGTCTGGACTCGCTCATTTGGTGGCTCAGAACCTGAACATGGGTATGATATCATTTTAAATGAGGATGGTGGATTTACATTATTAGGGAGCACCCAATCAATTGGAAATGGTGGCTCTGATATATGGCTGATCAAAACAGATGCAAATGGTAATGAGCAGTGGAGCCAAAGTTATGGAGACGCAAGTAATGATGTGGGCCATTCCATGCTTCATACCTACGATAATGGATACTTGATCAGGTCAAATATACAATCTTTTGGAGATGGAAATACCGCGACGGGTTTACTACGGGTCGGTTCAAATGGTGAGGAAATATGGACAAAAACCTTTGGAGGAAGTAGTGGTGACCCAGGATATTCATTCAGAAAAACAAGTGATGATGAATATATATTGGTATGTAGTCTTTTTGATCATGGTGACAATGCATACGATGCGTGGTTAATTAAGTTAAATGATAGCGGGGACATTTCTTGGGAAAAGATGTTTGGAGAGACTGAACACGACCGAGGTTTTTCAGTTATTGAGACACTTGATGGTGGATATGCTTTTGTTGGGAGTACAAATAATTATGGAAATGGAGATAAAAACAACTCAGACCTATGGATCATAAAAACTGACCAAATCGGTTTTATAGGAAGTTTAAATAATTAGCCTAAATATTATTTTAACAATAACATCTTTTTTGTTTGGCTGAATGTCTCTGAGACCATTCGGGTAAAATAAACTCCTGATGCCATTGCCCTTCCCATCTGATCTGTTCCATTCCAAGCAATAGAATGATATCCATAACTCTGCTCTTCATTGACAAGGGTTACTATCTCTTGTCCTAATACATTATATATAGAGATGTTCACTCTAGAACGCTTTGGTAAAGTGTAGTCCATCTTTGTGATAGGATTAAATGGATTAGGATAGTTTTGCCCCAGAGAAAATTCACTCGGAATATTAGATAAGATCTCTTCCGCTGTTCTATTTACATAATCCAGATCACCAGCTACAAGTTTAAGGTCATATGAAAGGTTCGAATTTTTATTAATCATGATCCCCTGCTCTAATAAAGTATAGGATACGTTGCGTTCTGCAATATCAACGACCGCTATTTGAAGGCCATCAGGAATCGAACCTCTTAAATCGCCAGAAATGAATACCTGTTCATCATCTTTCTGATTATGGAGCCTTAAGCTCCATATTCCATTCATCTCCTCAAAGTCTCTGATATCTCTTTTATAACCAAATGAACCACTTCCATTTATGTCCATCGCCAAAGATATTCCTTCGTCTATTTCTGGGAAAAGAGGGGTGTCAAAACGGTCATATGAATTATTTGCATATTTACGCCTACCAATCTCAGCCGAATGATCAAAGTATGTATCACTATCTAATTTGATATTTAGATACCATTGATCCGCTGATGCGATCCTTGCAACAGACGAGTCTGGATCAGAGAAAGGCATAAGAGTTATGGTCGCTGTTTGGGCTGAATAGACCGCATATCCATTCCATGGGCTTAGCTCATTTTGAGGTCCACTCCATCCATTAGACTGGTCAGGTAGACCATATGTGATCGGATCACTAACAATACTATCTTTTTCAAACCCTACAGGAAAAGAAAAAGGGCTACCGATCAAATTCCATCCAGATCTTAAATTAATTACAAAAGGGTCTAATGGTAATGCCGTAGCAGTATCTTCTTCAAAGATAACAGCATCTTTATACCTATGCCTGAACCAATAGGCCTGCCCTATCTCTATCTCAATTGGATTAGAATAAATTCCCTTAACAGGGTCCCAGGAATGAAATACATGACCATCCTCCAAAGTAGACATCGCTAAACTATTATTACCAGGTTGGGAAGGCCACGAAATCAATTTCCAGACTCCTTTACTGATTCCTTGAGGATAATGGCTGAGTTCATTTGCCATTGTCAATTCAGTATTATTGAATTTTATATCAGTACTTTTGTATTCTGTGATAGTTTCATAACCCATATTATCTATACCAACTACGCGGGCTCTAAAGTTATTTAAAGCGATCAATGAATCATGAACTTCTACCTCATATTCATTGTTACCTGCGCTTGACATTGGTAATGCAATTTCATTTAAAGTTCCACCTAATTGAATATATAGATCTGCATTACTTATTCCATTGAGATCATACATAGATGCTGAAATTGTTGACGGCTCACCATTTTTTTCAATGAAAGTAGGAAGGTCAAAAGCAGATATCACTGGTGGCTCAGCTAGGACGTTCTGAGTTACCTTTATGAATCCAGCGCCTACTAGAAAAGAATCAGAGCTCACATCTTTTGAGACCATACCTCCAATACTATTCATTATACCCACTGAGTCATTAAGAGTGATACCCTGTCCTATAGGGATATGAGAAAACTGTATCTTGTATTCCTGTGCAACTAGCATCCCCATAATAAATAACATAAAAAATGATCTAATGATCATATCTATAATTTTATTGATTGATCTCATTATTGCATCACTATAAAATTAAATTCTAATGGTTGATCAGTAGTTATATCTGAGCCCGAACGATTAACAAAGAAAAAGTCCCAGCCAGATGAAGTAACGTTAAAAGTATGCACTTCAATTTGGTGATTACTTGTACAGTTCATTATCACAATATCATCAGCAGTGGTTGTGCTATTCACTACTGTGAATTTTGCAGAAACATTATTGTTATTTATAACTGGATCTGTAGTTAATGTATATTTACCTCTTCGATTATTATTAGCAGAAAGAGTTGCGCTAGTATTTTCATCGTGGGCAACATTTGAACCTGATGTAGTATTAATACCTTTCAAAGCAGAGCTGATTGTTAAATCACCACTGATTGTTGCGTTGCCTGTTACATCAACTCCACTTGCAGTTACACTCAGTGTTTCTGTGTTGTTTATATGAGTATTAACCTCATTCGCACTACCAAAAGTAATATACTCTTGAGCTGCAGCTGTACCAATCTTTGTAATACCTGAATTTATGATTGAAGTAATACTTGTCTGTGCAGCTGCTACATTAATTGCTAATGTCCCATCTCCTGTTGATGCGTCTAATCCAGTTCCTGCTACATCCGCGGCTGCTTCAACTGCTGGTCCACTTGTTCCGCCTACTAAGATCTCACCATTGCCAGTCATTGCTACTGAACCGATAGCATCTGTTCCAGTATCTTGTGAAATTAATACTGCTTTGTCGGTTAATGATGTTGTTCCCGTACCACCCTCTGCTACTGCTAAGGCTGTACCCAAAGTAAGTGCCCCGGTT
>CACEUX010000008.1 GCA_902562835.1 uncultured Fidelibacterota bacterium | reverse complement strand
AGCTGTCGGGTAAAAAATACAATATTAGAAAGAGGAATTCTATTCTTGGCTTTCTCTATTGATAACTGTATCTCATCAATAAATGGACCAAGAAAATCAAAAGTGTCATCTACCTCTTTAAGGGTAATGACCATTTGACCATTAGCGGATAATTTCTGCACCGCAGTATCAAGGGAGTCTGCGCGGATCTCTCCTTCTTTTCTCTTTCCCTCAGGATCTTTGGTCAAATAATTAAATACTGCCACTAGAGATCCTCAACAGTTGATCTTAATACTTCTTCGATAGAGGTTGTACCATCGAGAACTCTTTCAAGACCAGCCTCTCTCAATGTGACCATCTCATTATCTAGCGCAGCCTGACGTATTTCATCCTCATTCGCATTATCAAATACAAGCTTACGCAATTCACGTGCCATAGGTATCATCTCAAAAATGGCTAGCCTTCCCTTATATCCTGTATTGCGACACTCAGCACACCCCTTAGCTTTGTAAAGAGCTTTGGGGACCCTACTAGGATCTAATCCAACTAGGCCTAATTCTTGTTTACTAGGGACATATTCCTCCTTGCAGTTATTACAAAGTCTTCGCACTAGACGTTGTGCCATAACAAGGTTAAGACATGAACCCACTAAAAACGGAGCTATACCTATATCTAATAATCTAGTAATAGTTCCCGGAGCATCATTCGCATGCACAGTAGAAAACACCAAGTGCCCAGTCAATGCAAATTTCACAGCAATGTCTGCAGTCTCACCATCCCTTATCTCACCAATAAGCAAGACATCTGGATCTTGACGCAGTATAGATCGTAGGGTCGAACCAAAGGTGAGACCTATATCCTCAAATACCTGTACCTGATTCACTCCATCTAATTGGTATTCAACAGGATCTTCTACTGTTGTGATATTGGTTTTTTCACTTTTGATCTCTTTTAAAGCTGCGTAGAGAGATGTTGATTTACCTGATCCAGTGGGTCCCGACACCACGACCATACCATAGGGCTGATTGATAACCTTCTTAAATGTGTTAAGATTTCGCTTAGGAAAACCAAGAGATGTTAGATTAAAATCGAATCCTGTTTTATCCAATAGCCTCATCACAACTTTTTCACCATAGACTGTAGGTAAAATTGATACACGAATATCTATGTCTTTACCAGGTGCTTTAACAGAGAACCTTCCATCCTGCGGCAATCTTTTTTCAGCAATATTCAAGTTTGATAATATCTTTATTCTTGTTACGAGACCACTCAAGGATGCAATAGGCGGTGTCATAATCGTTTGTAATACACCATCAATCCTAATTCTTATATAGACCTGATTTTCCATTGGCTCAATGTGAATATCTGTAGCACGCTCTTTAATCGATTCCTGAAAAATAAGATTGACCAGTTTAACAATGGGAGCATCCTCCTCAGATGCCTTGTCCGGCGACAGGTCAACCTCTTCCTGTGAGCCCTCATCACCCGATACAACAGTGATGCTATCAATGGTTTGTTCAACCTCAGCGGTTTTTTGTATCTCTCCGTAAACTTTATCTAAAGCATTTTCAAGTAAACTAGGGCCTGCAACTAAAATATCAGGATTTAGACTTGTTAATCTCTTGATGGAGTCAATGGCAACAACATCTTCTGGGTCTTCCATTGCAACCACGATAGTAGTATCATTACTACTTACTCCTAGTACCCTATTCTCACGAGCGAAATCTTCAGGTATAAGCGCAGCCACTTCAGAATCTGCTTCAAGAAGAATAAAATTATCTGCCTTTTTATATCCTAATTGCTGACCATAGGCCGTTGCAAAATCATCTTCCTCCAGCAAACCCATTTCGATCAATGTTGTACCGATCTTTTCATTGGTGGTTTTTTGCTGTACTAGAGCTTCATTAATTCCACTCTCTGTTGCTTTACCATTATTTACCAGGATCTCACCAAGTTTTGCAAATTGTGGATTAAAATCTGCGTTCATTTTCTACTTCCTTGATCTGTATTCTTTTAGTCTATTATGGACACTCATCAGACGACGGAGACCTGACCAAAAGAATATCTACTGGATCGCTTGTGGTAATCTCTGGTATCATAAGTGTTGCGGTGAGGCTTGAGGTAAAATCATCCCATGTGCAAACTTGTGGGTTTTGTGTATCATCAATATTGGCTAATGTGCACAATGCACGATCATATTGAACCAAGATCCGTGCATAACCGTCCTCATCTGTTCGTACTACAGGCTCACAATTGATCATTGAATATCCGTCCCAGGACCCGTTATTCTCTCCTTCATCAAAAGTGTTTTCTATACCATCCTGTCCAAAATCATCAAATGGCTCTGATACCTCAGATGTGTCGTAAATACCATTCCCTGTTGTATCAAAAGAATCATGTCTTTGATTGAACGTACCAATGTCCAAGGTTTCAGGGTTATCATCAGCTCCATAATCACGCCAACTGAAGCACCCGTCTCCAACTCCTGCACCAAGAACGCCCTCATCTGTATAAGCCTCATAACCTAATTCACTCCATCCAAGGACTCCGGTTCCACCAAAAGCAACGGGGGCATCGACCACAGGGTTGCCATAAAAATCAATTACCAGCGCACTGATCTGTAGTTCAGCAATGCTGGTTCCTTCAAGTGTAAAGTCAAAATATGTAGCTTCTGCTAATATGGTGACCTGCCCAGGTAAAAAGAATAAAGTAGCATCTCCCTGATCTTCATTAATGAATGATGCTACAGAATCACCATTCGCACCAAATGTAAGTGCTCTTACCTGACCTATATCTCCAATCGCATCCGTAGAATACACTATATTTGATCTCGCAACCCCAGAGGTGGCTTGACCACTCAAAATACCTTCATTATTCGTATAACTAACTCCTTCTACAAACGCATCAATTAGTGTATCAGGAGCTAGAGGACTGATTGACCAATATACATAGGTAGAATCCTCAACTGGGTTATACCATCTATCATAAACAATAGCCGCACACTCCGTCTGGTAAAATCCTCCACCAATAGCTTCCGTACTGTTTGGATCATACTCTGCTTCAATATGGTAGGGAGCACCTGATGAAATAATAACGGGTACCGTTATGCTCTCCAGGGCATCGTTTAGAGTGTCGCATATGGAAGTCTCTATAGTATTTGCTGTTGCAATAATCCTTACAGGACCTGGCTCTGTACCACTGTTAAGCGAAACAGTCGCCACACCGTTGACCGTCTCAACATTGACGGAGGTCATATCAGGACTATTCAAATATGTTCCTTGCAAGATAGGTTCCAATCTAAAATTAACTGTTACAGCCGCTGTCAGAAGATTACCATTATTATCATATACCTCAGCCCTGATATCTGTGGATTCAATTCCACCTCCATCTTTTACAACTATTTCACTTGGATTGGAAGCTGGTATTTCAATATAGGCACAAGATCCAACTGCGCTTTCTGTACCAATAACTATCTGTTTTGAAACCGTAACCGTGTCTCCTATGGCCGGATGATAGAAAGAGGTATTCACAAGACCAGGTCCTACATTTTCACTAAAACTATAAGATTCGAAAGTTGTGTTTATCATGCCTGTTTGATCGGTTAAACATGTGTCGCCGCAAAGTATACTACCGTTAGCTGATTCTATATTAAGCAGGACTCCATCTAGGCCGTCCCCGTGTGCATTTTGGAGAAGTACTTCATAGGGACTATCTCCACCAAGATCTATCTGTGCATCTGCAGTAATGTTCATGGTATAAGGCCACACCTGTTCTTTTTGACTAAAAACCGAGAATTCTACATTGTCAATGATATCACTTGTATATTTTACCGTTATTATAGCTCCAGAGGATGCAGTGGTCTCGATCTTTTCGGCACCGTTACTTGGCGTAAAACGAGCAAACGCATACCCATTTCCACCAAGTTCAGGGAAACCAAATTCCTTAAAATTAGGCACATATTTTGTTGATGGGTCACTGGTATCAAACGTACCGTCAATATCCGATGAGAATTGTAGTGATTTATCATTAGCACCAACACCCTCTCCATCCAAGAGTCTGGCTATAACGATCACTGAAGTTTTTGCCTCAGCATCTGATAAAACTTCACCGACGACAGTGGGGTTAGATGTCTCGCCATGTACAAAAACATGGACCAAGGATAGTGAACCTGTCTCAACTGCTGTTTCTACTTCTTCAGGCAGGCGATCATCACATGATAAAGTAAATATAGAGATGAAGAGGATTGACAGAAAACTAATAATTTTAGAATAATTCATACTACTCTCCTTTACCTTGTTGCGTTTCAGGATTATCTATTTCTTCATCTCCACTAACATCCTGACCAACGCTAGTACCTTCATTTTTAGGCGCTACAGATCTATTGACATAGTTCTCGTATTCAGCCACCTCTTGAGATTTGACTATTCCAGTATATGCATCTTCAATGATCTTTGGAGTAATTTGAATGACCAGATCTGTTTTACGTTCTATAACGCCTCTCGATGTAAATAACTTGCTACCAATTATTGGAATTTTATGCAGTATAGGTACCTTGTAGGTCGTTTGTTTTTTATCATTGCTTAAGAGCCCACCTATGACAATGGATTCTCCATCTTTTACTCTTATAGTGGTAGATGATGTCCTGCTCTTAACTCTTGGTATATTAGCATCTGGGCCAATGAACTCAAATATAGTTGAGACCTCAGGCTCTACCTTGACAGTTATATAACCATCGGTATTTACGGTTGGTAAAATATTAAGTTTTATGCCAACTTCCTCTTTCTGAACCTGCACCTGACCACCTACTCCTCCAGAACTCAAAATATACGGCACTATATCAACAAGCTTAATGTTAGCCTCTCTTCCATTAATAGTTGTTAGCCTTGAATCAGCTAGAACTTCTGCTTTGTTATTTCTAAGGAGCAGATCTAGGGTCAGATCAAATGCTGTCAGTTGCCTACTAAAGTATCTTGGTATGATAGCGGTCTCATCTTTTTTGTCACTTAATCTATTAAATCCCATTGTAGCAGGTTTCTGTCCTATGGTCTGATCATCAGGCACCACAGAGCCTCCACCTTCTTGTAACGGGACCCCATTTTCCGCTAAGATCGTACTGTAACTTGAAATTCTGGACCAATCCAGACCTAACTGTTCCTCAACGTCTGCCGCAACCTCGATCAGTCTTGTTTCAAGCATGATCTGTATCGCTGGAACATCAATACTCTCAACCACCTTGATGATCTCTGCTATTTTCTTTGGAGAAGCATTGACCAGAAGCTTATTACCTGGGATATCAACTTGGACCTGCTCTGATATATCCTGCAAAAGATTCTTTACATCAGCAGCAGCAGCATATTTTAGAGTGACCACATATGAAGTGATACCAACTTCTTCTTTTAATTTTTTAGGATCTGCTATAAGAAAAGAGTTTCCAACAACCTCATAGCTAAGCCCTACTGCTCTAACCACCAGATTGATCGCCTGCTCAATAGGAACCTCATCTAAATGGATGGAAACCTTGTCCTGTTTGTTCACATTAGGATCAGTGACGATGTTGTAGCCGCTTTCTCTAGCAAGAATGGCAAGAATGCTCGGCAGAAATGCATCCTCTGCATGAATCGTGATCAAGGTATTATCATCACTTGATTCATTTGTATCTGACTGCCCATAAATGGGGAGAATCAGAATGATTATAGTGAAACAACAGATAATAAATTTCATATTACGCTTTCCCTTCATAATTTTTTCCGATATCTTATGTTGATGGTTCATAACCTGGTGCAGGGTATGATTTCCTTCCGCTACTTGTATTGATAATGACCTTTGTACCATCGATCTCTTCAACAGTACCAATATTTGGTATAGTATCCCCCACCCCAACGGTAAATGCTTTACCACGGTAATCTATCTGTGCCTGGAAATGGTCTTCTCTCTGATACACAAAAGCAATTCTTACGGCATTTCTATTACGCTTCACTCGCCTACCGGAACCATCTGCAAGAGAAAGAACATTCGTGAGAAGCATTGGGGTATTATTGATCTTAAACTCAAATTCACTACGGTCTTCAAGTCTTTCCTCAAGATAAGAGATAATATTCTCTAGCTCTTTATCAGTTCCAAACTGAAGGTTTTCTGCGGCTTGCTTTAAACGATCATATTTTTTATTCATTGGAAAAAGTTTAAAACTGGTCGCTACCAGACTTAAGATGGTAAACCCCACAATAAGATTCCAAATTGTAACCGACCTATCACTCATGATAAAACCTTACTCTTTGATTTTACCAGTGTGATCGTAGAAAGGTTTACTACAAACTCCTGGTATATTAGTTTTTCTTCATCGGTATTTGCCTTGATCCTTTCAATTCCATTTTTGACCTCAAACTCATCAATGGTAATTAACCTTGGTGAGCGCTCTAACTCTGAAAGGAATTTCCCGAACTGATCGTATGAACACTCAAGAGTGACAATATACGGTGCCTTGAAATAAGTTATTTTATCAATACGGGGCTTGGGCTTGATTCCTAATAATTTTATATCTAACTCTTCGAGGACATCAGTTAAATTATTTAAAAATGGTAAACTTGCATCATCAGCGAGAGAGTCTGCTTTTGACAGCGCTAGATTTTCCTGAAATAGTGTAAATACCCTGTCCAACTGACTGGCCAGAATCTGAGCGCTTATAAGGTTTTCATTGAGCTCTTGCTGTTCTTCCTCAAGAACCCTTATCTCAAATGGTTTATCACCAATAAGAATCGACGCGGTCAACCAGTAAGATATCGTCAATAGGATCATTGATCCAAACAAGATAATATTTCTTTTTTCAGCCATAATTAATAATCAAGAAAAGTTCTTTTTCCCGCCCTTTTTCGAACTAGCCTCTATTTCAAATCTTACAATATCTTGCCCTCGAACACTTACTTTGCTATGACCTACATATTTTATTTTGCTAAAGTTTATCGAGAACTCTTTATTATTTCGCAAGGTTTGTACATATTCATCTATGATCTCAAAGTCCTTTCGATCTTCAAAAGTTAGTGCAATTCCTCGTATTATAAGCTTTTGACGTTTAAATCTTAAACCAGTGATAGCAATATCATCGGGAGTCAAAGCTCCCATTTTTTCCAAGTTTTTAGCCCATAGAAAGCGATCTTGCTCTAGGTCTGCAAATGAAAGTATATCGTCTTTTGATAGATTCTTACCCTGTGATTGGAGTTTATTGATCTCATCTTTTAAACGTGATATCTCTTTTTGCTTCTTATCAATTATTCCATCATATCCAGAACTGATCATCCATACCCTGACATTGACTCCCAATAGTAAAATAAGAAGAAGACCAAACACACCCCACCGCACTTGCTCACGCACCCGAGCCTGTCGAGTTTCAGCACTTTCTGCTTTATTAAGATTTATAACTATATATTGCTTATCCAAGGTCCATTCCTCCTCGAATACCCAGCCCTAGCGCTGTTGTATACTGACTTGGATTGGATATTGATACATTATTGGCACCTTCCAGAGAAGCAAATGGATCAAAGACAGCGCATTCGATATTTAGTTTTTCATTAACCATAACTGTAAGCCCAGGAGTTGCGGCGGCACCTCCTGTTAAGAATATCTTTAAAAAAAAGCTTTGACCTGTCTGTTTCGCATAGAACCTTAAAGACCGTCTCATATCCTCTATTAGGTTGTCATATATGGTCCGCTCTGCAATACCTACTTCAGCTGTATTTTCAATTGAAGTGTCTTTCTTTGAGGCTGTGATTCCATCCCGGAATAGGATATCTTGAGCTTCTGTATAGCCAATTTCCCTTTTTTCAGATAATTCTTTAACAAAATGATGCCCGCCAATAGGGAGATCTCTTGTGAAAAACTGCTCACCCTTACCATAGACAACAAGGGTTGAGGAAAGCGCACCAATATCCAACATCACCACTAGGCCATCCTCTGGCATATCTTTTATGAATGAAAACGCATTACTCATTGCAATCGGGTTCACATCAACTACACCAGGTTTGAGGCCACATTCCTTTAAAAGATCTATATGGTTGTTCAAAACCCCTTTAGTACAGGCCACGAGACCAACATCTATTTTATCAACCTCTTTTTTGTTCGATCCTAATATCTGATAGTCGATCACCGCATCAGTACCATCCATTGGAATATGCTTCCTAGCTTCAAATGTCATGGCAGATTCTAGCTCATCTGAAGGCATCTCCATGGTCGTGATCTGCTTGATACTTGCAGAAGAACCATTGATCCCAGAAATCATAACTTTTGCTTTTTTAGGGTTAAGACCCTGCTGCCTAAAAAGTTCTTTTACTGCTATAACAAAGTGAGATTGGTCGATCTTCTCTGGGTCATATGCAGAGTTGGGGTCAGGTATGAGTCTAGAACCAGCATCAATAAGTTTATATCCACTTTTGGTCTTATCGGCTGCAACCATTTTCACATACTGTCTACCTATGTCTAATCCTAGATACATATTTATTCCCTAGTCCTGCTGTTGGTTCCTTGCCTCGCCATAGGAAGCCATTTTTAAAATAACTGTATTATTTGTATTCTGTAGATCTGGGAAATAGGGTGGCGGATTAAGTCGAAGGTTATAATCATAGTTATAATTCTTATCATACCCAATATCTCCAGTGTTATAAGGACTACCTCCCCCTGTATTTCTTTTCATATAGCCCCTTCTAAACTGGACTATGGATCCCCAGAGTCTTACATATCCGCGATAATCACCGGTATTGTCATTGGTGTAGGCACCAGATTGATCTTCATCACGATAGTGATTTCTATGCCCACCACGACCATCAGCGATCGGAAGATTATATATGCCGCCAAGAATAGGGTCATGATGGCCAATTGTACTATTTTGCCAATAATGGGAAATAAATCCACCATTCATAGCTAAGATAGCTGCATTGATCTTTATATCCTGACCGAATTGACCATCTCTTGATCCATTAGGTCTAGTATTTGCAATGATAACACTTCCTCCAGCTATAAGGCCAAGGACGTTATTTGAGCCACCATAAGCAGGCTGTACAACAGCACCCGATGAATAAGAGTCAGCGTAAACCACGTCATCTATTAACCATATATTCCCCCAGACCCTATCAACCGTATTAGTACTAGAGTGAACTCTATATTCAGTATAATCATCCGTCACAATGGTAAACTGTCCATCAACCGTTCCTCGCACGAGCACCTGGCCTCCTTTTATATAAATGATCTGTGGGGAATTTCCCGTAGAAAAGAAGGTCCTATTCATGAATACATGTTCACTATTGTAGATCTCATCAGGGCAATTAAATATATCACAGGATGTACCTCCTGCGGTCCAATAATCAAAATCAAAATGTTGCCTGCCTCCGGCCTCACAATATCCACTCCAACCATCAGGGTCTGTTTCTGTTAGGTCATGGTCATGATAATACACTTGGTTATTCCACTGAACATCCTCATTTAGCCCGTCACTGGCACTTGCATTGACAAAGGTGATACTCTCATCATCATTAAAACCAATTCCTTCAGGGCCATTATATGCTAGGGTCTCACCGTAAAATGATACTCTTAGACGATCTGTACCCAGAGTAGCTATACCACTTGAAACAAATGATATCACCTTTGAATTGTCCTCGTTAAAAATAAAGATCTGGTCTCCATCACCTATCTCAAAATCACCGGAAGAAACGAGACTATAAAGGTTGATACCATCGAGCGTATTACCACTCATTACCAAGAAATTGGAGTTATAGGTATTTGTGGTGCCATCAAATTCATTTGGAAAAAGATGTAAATGAAAATCATCAGTCTCTAGACCACTTGCCAAACTATCGTATTGAAAACTGAATTCTGCTGGAGGGTTGCCAATAGGTGGGATATTGTATGTCCACTGCGCGGCCCAATATCCTCCCTCGACAAAGTTTATTTCAGTCATGACAAGAGTATCTTTTTTACCTGGTCTAAATAGTTTTGTGTCTGCAACAAAGGTCTTGGTGGCATTCTGTTTTGCGACCTCAGCAGAATTCTGAGGAGGATAAATGATCTGGTGTACGGTATCTATAACAAGTTCATCATCCTCTAAGTAGTCGTTTATACAATTCTGGTTACCATTAAACAGGTCCCCTTGCTCCTCTGCTTCATAGGTTACATTGATCTCGCCGTTGAAGGTGGCGCATGACCATTGACAAAAAGACATGTTTCCATTAGTGTGAACTTTTCCATCTAATTCATCCGAACCGCAAAAATTTACATTACCTGTATTACCAGGGCCTATTGGCTCCTCCTCGTGAGTAAAATACATAAACTCTTCGAAACCCTGTGGTCGCATTGATGTGAAGACCCTTCTCTCTATAGAAACATTTGTTCCGCTTGGAGTAATATAATCCGCTACACCAGTTGAATAGGCAATATATTCTTTCCTTGTTGAATTTGGCAGCAATTGCGTGGAACAGGCAATATCCTTATACATTCCGATGGGTTTGTTATTCTCATCTGTCCCATAACTCACACCATTTCTGACTAGAAGTGTATCAGAAGTAATATACGGAAGAACGACTACTCCCACATCGTTCAAACCAGCCTCAGCAGCATAGAGTGCTTTCCACTCAGCATACCTGTATTTCTCCATAGCCGCCTGACTGAATGAGTTTTTTAAATAAGCTACTGTAAATGACATACTTACAAGGGTAAACAGAAGAGCTAGTGGCGCAGCACTTCCTTTAGAAAAATATCTATGCATCAGGATTTATCCCCATCGCATTTGTAACTTTGGTCTGAATATACGCTGTACCCATAAATACAGACCTGCGATAAATATGCTGCTCCCTGACAGGTTGAAAAGACTCATCCATTACATCGCTCTCCATCGCAAGAACAAGGGTAAGTGTCATATAGGAGTTTTTAAATGTGTCCGAACCCAGACCAGGTTGCATATCATATTCAACCACAAAATCATCAACATAGACCGTTCTTTTATTTGGGCCTCGAAATACTCCTTCACTTGGAAACTTTAGCACTCCATCAACAGGAATATCGCTATTGAACTGTATTCCAGATCTGTCATCACAAGCGACAACTAGTTCAGGAGAGATATCGGTGTAATACTTGTAAAGTCTTAATCTTGCAAAACCATTAAAACTATCAATTTCAACCTTTTGTGCAAGATTCAGTTCACGTACGATCTCACGCATGATATTATTACCGTACTGCCTAAGGTCTTGCCTTACCGTATCCGACTGATAATGGAGCATTACAGCTTGAGCACCACTGGTCATTCCGATCGCAATTATTGAGATTACGACGATTCCTGCTGACAACTCTAAAAGTGTCATACCAGCGTTAGTGCTTCTTAGCAATTTTACAATCATAATTCGAACTTGGTCATGATGGTCGAAAGTCGCCTCTCATAACCCGTGTCTCCTGCATATCTTCCAGTTGGTGAGGTAAATCTATCCCCCCATTTTATCCAACACTCTAGCTCATACCGGGTCATATCTGTAGTCCCATAGTCATTGAAGTTATTAAGCCTTCTAAAGTCATAGTACAATCGTGCCTCGATAGAGTTCTTTTGTCCTAGACCACCAACTAGAAATATCTCATCTCCATCTGGATCTCCAGCAAGCTCATATGGCGATAGTTTCCCATCAGCGATGCGTCCTTTCCAGTATTCCATATAATTGAGCAGTTCCTCCGTTGCTCTTTCTTTTATCTCAAGAGAATGTAGCTCGCCTCTTGCATGTACAACACCCATCATAAGGCCTATACAGGCAATAGATATAATAACTGTAGCAGTCATCACCTCGATAAAACCAATACCAGAACTAGATTTTTTTAAGGTCATAGTACGTTTTGAGCAAATAATTTTGGGTTTTCTGCAATATTTTCTGCCATTTTCCTTTCAATATCACCTTGCGATACAAGTTTCTGAAGATCTTGATCAAGTGACTGCATTCCCTCAACGCCACCAGATTGAATGATCGATGGTATCTGGTAGATCCTATCCTCACGAATTAGATTACGTATAGCAGTATTTGCAATCATGACCTCACACGCAGGAAGTCTACCTTTTCCGTCTTTTGTTTTTAATAATTTCTGAGCGATCACCGCTTCAAGACTTTCAGACAACATCGATCTTATCTGCCCTTTTTGACCCGTTGGAAAGATATCAATGATCCGGTCAATGGTCTTTACAGCGCTTGATGTGTGAAGAGTAGAAAGCACAAGGTGTCCCGTTTCAGCAGCAGTTAAGGCTAGGGAGATCGTCTCGAGGTCTCTCATCTCACCAACCAAGATCACATCAGGATCTTCTCGAAGAGCTGAGCGCATCGCATTGGCAAAACTATGAGTATTTGCACCAAGCTCTCTCTGATTGATCAGGCTCTCTTTGGTCTCGTGATAGTATTCCACGGGATCTTCAATTGTAATTATGTGGCAACTTCTCTGGGTATTAATATGATCTACCATTGCTGCAAGGGTGGTACTTTTTCCAGAGCCAGTAGGACCTGTTAATAGCACAAGACCTCTGTCCATTAGGGCGAGATTCTTTAAGACAGGTGGAATACCCAGATCATCAAAATCTTTCACAACCTCTGGAATGGTACGAAATACTCCAGCAAGCCCTTTGATCTGATTAAAAAAATTAACCCTAAACCTACCTTTTCCCTCGAGACTAGCAGAAAAATCTATCTCCTTATTCTCTTCAAAAAGCTGGATCTGATCTTCATCTAGTACCTGTGGAATAATAGATTCCATTTCCTCCTGTTTGAGTGGGTCCATATTGAGTGGCTTCATGGTACCATTGATCCTCACCATAGGTATTGAACCGACACTCAGATGAAGATCTGATGCTCCGCTGTCGACGGAATAAGTAAGTAGCTTATTTAGATCCATGAAGGCTTATTCACCCTCAGGTGAGCCATACCCTGTAAACTTTCCTAGATCAGCATCGTAGACTACCTGATGCCCTGCTCCTCCAGACATTTCTTCAGTACTCGTTGCAGTTATACGACCACCTTGGTCACTTAACTGCAGGTCGAATGACCATTTAAGCTTTGTTGAACGACTCACATCTAATTGACCTGCTCTCTCAAGTTCGTCTATCTCAGAGGGCCAATCACCCCTGGTCTGGTAATACATTTTTGATGCATTATTTATATTTGACATCACTGTCCTTGCCTCAGACGCATATGAGCTTTTAACATAATCTAAATAGGTAGGTAATGCTATCACCGCAAGTATTGCCACAATAACAACCACAACCATGATCTCTATCATGGTAAAACCAGATTGAGTACTCCGTTTTAGTTTCATACCTGATATATCCTTATTTTAATATTATCAATTACTTACAAATCTTTGAATTGTCTGAGATACAATACACCTCTCTCCTACTCACTAGGAAAACGATAAAAAGTGTGATTTTACTCACACTTTGCTCAATTTATTTGAGGAGCAACACCTTCTGTGTGCCCTTAAATGAACCGCTCGCAAAATGTATAAGATAAACACCGGTTGAAACCTGATTCCCTTCATTATCCTTTGCATCCCATTCGACTTCATGATTTCCTACACCCATAGGCGCGTTTCTCAGCGTCCTAATAAGTCTCCCGCTCAGATCAAAGATCCTGAGCTCAACCTTACCGTAAGCTGCCACACTATAAGTGATCCGGGTCCTTGGATTAAATGGATTTGGGTAAGGATTATGGAGGGCGAAATTATTGGGAATCTGATCAACATCCAACCCAAGAAGTTCATAGAGACTATATACTGTACCATTTAGCTCTACTTCTTCTATATCAAAAAGATGGTCTGTTCCATCCCGATCATTCTCAAGGTCAATTATTTGATAAGAAGAGTCATCAGTCGCATAAGGCGGAATTATGACATAATCATCACGAACGCCTGTGTATACTGCCCTGTCAACCCCTTCTGAACCATAGATAACATCATCACCCATTGAACCTAAAAATATATTATCCCCATTGTTGCCCTGAAAATTATTATCATAATTATTGCCATAAATATTAATAGCCGCATCACCATTAAGCGTGATATCCGTTAGGTACTGCGAACGAAATGTATAATTCAAATTATTTTGCAGGCTAAGGTGAAAATCATTACTGAATGTTGCTGATAGCGATGCTGTGTATTCCCATGTTTCTCCAAAAAACCCCCTGATAATATTGTATAGCTCAGAATCACCCAATGCCATTGTCTCTCTTTCAATGAAGGCATATTCATGATCACCACAGTAGCCATCTCCAGATGGGTCGTGTTCCCATAGACCGAAATAACATTCCAGACCCATAGCAAGATATTCTTCATCATAGTCTTCAACTGGAAGGTCCGATAATGGTTCATAATATTCATTCTCTATTGCTTCAGACATTGCGCTTTCAATAGCATTTTGCATCGCTGGGGCTGCCAACTGAATACCATATCCATGAACATAATGTAATACTTCTTCATAGGTTGCGTCTCTTTGGGAGCTGTTCATATAAGCTGAGCTTCCTTCTGGGTGAACCTCAGTCGCAAGAAGGTCCTGTCCTTGGACACCTGAATTGATCAGTTCCCACAGATCTGGATTATCATACTCAGTTTCATCATTTAATAAGAAAAGAATAGCATTGGTAGTCGCGATCGCATTAGCAATAGGTACCTTGTTGCTGCCCCATTCACTACCTGGAATATCTAACAAGTAAGATTCAAGGACACGCCTAGTATGTAGAATCTGTTCATCTGTAAAGTCATCTTGTATCAATATCTGAATGAGGTCCTCATTCGGTGCAACAATATGAGTATACCTCGTTGCTACAGCAGAAAATAATGGATCCACATTATCAGGCAGAGCAACAATGCCATCATCATTGGTAGATATATCGATATAAGGAAGAGTGGGAGTCGTATTATCTCCTGTAACGGATAGAGTGATCGGCACTGCAACTGGATCAGCCGTAGGACTCACCACATTCATAGAGGCGAAGTAATCTCCTTGCTCGAGACCAAGAGTGGTTCCTTGGACATAGATATTGGTTGACTGGTCGCCATAGAGAGCGCCATCTAAACTACCATTATCTGACGATAGTGTTAGCCAAGGAATTATTTCTGAAGAGTATGTTTTTGCCTCCCAAGAAAAATTATTAGAAACAAAACCCTCACCAACGGTTGAGACCTGAGTGCCCTGTTGACCATTTTGGTCCTGCCAGCCTATAGTGGACTGGTCTGTAGTACCTGTCATCTGATCGTAATTACACCTAAATGTTCCATCCGAATACAAAACAATTTGAAAATTATATGTACCCGAACCTGCCGTGCCTTCCCATCGAACTACATCATCAAACCAAACTACAACCCTCTCATCATTAGTATGATAGTGTATATCTCCAGAGGAATTATCGTTACCATTATCATTAGTTGGATTGAGGTCATCAAAGAAACCAAAAATAGCAGGTCTTGGCATTGAAGCAGAAGGAATTTCACCATTCTCCCAAACTGTCTCATTATCACTACTCCAGCCAACCCATCCATTGGCATTCACTTGCAGATAGTTATATGTATCTGAAAAATATTGAAAATCAAATGGAAGTGAAATTTGTTGAGATGAAAATTGATCATTCCCTGAAAAAGTGAGTTGTGTCGCTTCATCTTCTATGTCTATCCATTCAAATGACATGTCAGGCTCATCTGCTGATGTGGTCCAGTAGTAGTTTCCTCCATCTGGCCCTCCCTGAGGATTGAGGTATGAACCCGAGCTTGAAACAACTATCTCATAATTTAAAACGGTCTCTGGCTCACCAATATTTGAAATAGTAAGGGTTTGGGTCTCATACTCTCCTGCATTGAGATCGAAATTCAGGGATGAAGGATCTACAGAAATGATAGGCGAACCAAATGAAACAGTGAAGGATATAAGGTCACCTGAATTTGAAACATTGTAAAGGTTCAAGCCGCCTTGAGATCCATTTCCATTGTTGTACAGAAAGCATGAGGGGTCCGTATCATCATTTAATTCCGTATGGCCATAGTCGGCACTGTAGGGCGCTTGATCAAAATTCCCAGTGTTATTTAGATCGCCGCCAGGACGATACACATATAGCTCATCTGGTGGTCCCTGGGCGTTACCATTTCCAGCCTCTGTATTGACCCTGTAGGCCACAAGACCTGATCTTGCCCCTGGAGCATTTACATCATACATTCCTTCCTGTTTTCGATATTCTAAAATAAAATATTCTGTGTCAGAGTTTGGTGAAGGAATCTTATAAACTGTATTATCCTGATCCTGGAGTGGATTTAGAGTGTATGTACCACTTTGAGTTAATTCTTCAAGTTCGATCCAATCAAAATATTTCCATTTTGTAAAAGCACTCGGGAACTGAGGAGGGTTACCATTTGATGCCATGACATCCCATCCTCCCACTGGAGTAGGAGCACCTCCTCCACTGTAGTGATAATAGTCTGGTGCACCCAGAACATGACCAAACTCATGGCAGAGCACTCCAACGTTATAATACCAAGATTCAGAAAGCATAAATAAATAGTCATATACTTGAGAACCATTTATAAATGCCTCCTGACCATATAATTGCCAACGATGTGGCCACAATAGATCGGCCCAATCTCCTGGTGAACCATATATAACAAATGAAACAGCATCAACAAAACCATCATCATCCGCATCAACATCGATCAGTGGAGAAACGCTGGATGTTATCGAATTAACTGCGTTTGCAAGAAGCGTGTGCTCCCTCTGTGCTCGTTCAGTAGCATCTTCATACCCATCAGGGTTTGCATTGGAATATGGCTCATAGTAGCTTCTGTTATACTCATCTACATATGAGGTATTAGACCCGTCAAATGTACCCGGATAGTGAAATGTATTGACCAGCAATGAATTATAAGAAACATCCCAAAAATAATGCCTCAGAGATGGCTCATCTTCCTCTGTTTGAAAAACTGCATCATAATATGCACGGTCAAAAGGGAAATCTGGATCATCTGCAAAACGAATAAAGACATTGATCTGCGCTATTTCTCCCGAACTAGGAGCATCTCTTCTGCCCTGAACCATCTGACTATTTTGATAAAATTCCTTGTTCCTATTGTATATTTCTTGACTCACACTGTACCCTGGCTCTAATCCGATACTCTGTGGGTCACCAAGTTCTGCCCTCAGGTCAGTCGGAATAAGACCTCCATTCGGTCCTTTATCCGCATAATAGTAGTATCCATCTTCAACATCTAGTACAATAGTAAAATCGTTTATATCATGCAATCTACGTGCATACTGGTCTCCAGTAACAAAGCAAAAAATGGTCTCACCACTAGGCTGTGTGATGGTCCTTGGAATGTCATCGAACCATGTCGCTCTAAGATTGGATATGGCTATAAATAATAGAAAATATGAACTTAGAATTTTCATCTAGCTATAATAAAATATTTCTTTTTAATGATATGAACTTATTTGAGCAGTATCATTTTTTGGGATTGGCTGGAGACACCATCTAGCATTAAGCGATAGATATATGTTCCTCCGCTCACTGGCCTACCAGAATTGTCATTACCATCCCATATAAAGTTTGTTATACCTGTTACCAATCTCCCTTTGTATAGAGTGCGAACAGCTTGACCCTTAAGGTTGAATATTACTAGACTACCTCTAGATTCCTTGTCTGCAGACACATACATACTTGTTGTTGGGTTAAATGGGTTTGGAAAATTTTGGCTAAGCTTTACAACAGAAGGAATCAGACTTTGAGATCTCAAAATATCAATATCCATTCTGATCTCATGATATGTCCCCCCATCATCTGATAAATATTCAGCGACAAATGATTGATCTGACCATTCCGTTAGGTCATAGACCAATTCCTCATAGCCAATTACACCAAGTGGGGTTATGAACCGTCTAAGAAAAATAACCTGAGTATATTCTTTGTCAAAACCAAAGTAATGGTATGCCCAATCTAGATCTTCATTGTACAAAAAATCACAGGATGAGGTATAAATATGAAATCCATCCCTATCGCCACCCTCACTCACGATTAAAGATATATTTCTATTATCATAGGTCAGATTAGGTGAATCAAGCAACTCTAAGCCAGTCCAGTGACCTAAAAAATTAGATAGAGCTTGCCCATTTGCAGTCGCAAAAAGTATAAGGAGGGAAAACAATGAGAATTTTAGGAGTTTTTGGCTAGCCCTATGCATGGGCCAAATATACATCTTTGGGTTGTAATATGGGAACCTTGTTTGAGACCCCCTGTGCGTTATATCACTATTTGACTAAGATCATTTTATTCTTTAAAGTATTTGACTTTGTTGATAAATGATAAAAGTATAGTCCCGTGGCCACTTTCTGGCCATTATCATTTGTAGAATCCCAGAGGACCGTGTACTCTCCAGGACTTCCATAACCCGATGCTAAATTCTTTACAAGACCACCATTAACATCATAGATAGCCAGAGCATAATATCCATGATCGGTCAAGGTATATATGATATTGGTGGTTGGATTAAATGGGTTTGGGTAATTGTATAAAAGAGCAAAACTATTTGGCTCAACTTTAGGCTGTTCAATAGCTAGGGCGCCGCAGACAGAAGAATACGCTCCGATCACACCAGAAGAATCAGATGCAGTTTGGCATATGGAGGTTTCCTGCAAATTATAAATAAAATCTTCAGGAGAGCAGAATGCAGGGTCTTGGTTAATGATACCACCCTCAGTGGTAAATATTAAATTTGGATGATCCGCCAAGAGATCTTCACCCCCTGTTATATCAGAATACCCAATATCAAGATAGGTGATACCGCTAGACTCGGGTACATATAAAATTGGACCATCATTACCCCATATTATTGAGTTTTTTACGGTAACAACAGAGCTATAGAACGCCATGGCGGAGCCGACACCTGAAGTGTTGCCAGAAAACGTAGTTTGATCTAGGTCAATAGATGCCTGATATGCAACTATTCCACCACCATAATCATAACCATTATTTTTTTCAAAAGCTGTCCATTCAACTGTACTTATACCACCATTCTGGTATAACCCTGCTCCTTCAATAAATGCTTCATTATTTTTTACTGCACTATGCCTTAGGGTCGGTTCAGCATTTTCAAAATAAAAGCCTCCGCCCCAATAGGCTATGTTATTCTCGACAACGACACCTTCAAATATCGGAGAACCTTCTGTCACATATATTCCACCACCCAAGTTTCCACCGTTATTCCTAACCGTGATATTTTTTAGTACAGGATCTGAACCAGAAATGTAGATACCGCCGCCTATCTCAGCCGTATTTTCTTCTACAATAATATGTTCAAGCGTAGGGGTTGAGTTTATTATAGCTATACCACCACCATATGGGTGGGAACCACCACGAAATGATATACCTCTAATTGTTGCATTATTATTTGATGTTTGGTCTAGCAGAAGACAACTTCCTCCGATTTGACCAGGTGCAAAATACGTCTCCAGGATCATATCAGGATCATTCTCAGCAAATGCTCTTGACTCTAGAACGACTGTCTTCGAATCGAAATCGAGTATTTCTGTATAAACGCCTGGATTAAGTCGGATGGTATCACCATTTACTGCAGAAAGAACGGCCCTGGAAATAGTCTCAAAAGGTGCCTCAAGACTTCCATCATTTGCATTATTACCGCTTGAATCAACATACCAAACTGGTCCGACGTTAACTGGACCGCACCCCGCTCCAAAACATCCGATCAGTGCCCCTGCAGCTCCACCATCAATGCATGATGAATTCTCTCTGACAGTGTAATTACCTGCGGAACTGTTACAAAAATAAGGTTCTTCCTCGAGGTTTCCAGCACCCCAATTCAGTTCACCATTATCGTTGGTCTCAATACCATCCTCTCCATTCTCGATAATACTATATAACACACCTAGCTCAACTTCTGTGCCTTCCGATCTAAAATAAATTTGAGGAGTGCCATTTCCCCAGACAACAGTATTGAGCAGGCTAACATCCGAATTATCCCTCATATAAATTCCATTACCATAGAGCCCTGCAGAATTATTTGCCATGGTCAGGTTTGTAAAATCTACTGTTGAATTATTTCTTATATAGGCCCCAGCACCGGAGCTTGATACATTATCAGCTATCAGAGAGAAAGAGAATTGCGGATCAGCATTGTTGACATAGAGACCTCCACCCAGACCATCTGCTTCATTATTGAAAATAAAAACTTGTTCTGCCTGAAGATCAGCATCATCTTTTAGTGTGATTCCACCTCCTGAATTATTAGCAGTATTCTGGTTAAATATTACATTCTCCATGATAGGACTTGATTCATTTCTCAGATAGCAACCGGCTCCAAATTCTGCTGTATTTTCAAAAAAGGTACAATCGTAGAACTCTGGGCTAGAGTCAACTCTGGAGTATAAACCGCCTCCAACATCATCCGTTTCATTACCATTAATACTACATCCATAAAACTTTGGAGATGCATTATAACAGAATATTCCACCACCACCGCCTTCATTTGCAATATTATCTTGTATGATACAGTCTCTAATAACAGGATCACTACCCTGACAATAAATACCGCCACCATAAGTATAGTATGAACCATTATCATCTGGATCTTCATCATTGCCCGTACCATTTTGAATAGTAAATCCTTGAATGATCGATTGAGTGGTCTCTCCACTAGAGAATGTGACCACACTTCCATTCTCTTGGGCATCAATGATCGTTGCACCAACCAATAGCGAATCATCCTCCAAGAGGTAGAGTGATGAAATCAAAATAGCCTTACCATCAAAATCAATTGATTCAGGATAGAATCCTGGACTGACTAGAATTGAGTCGCCATCAGTAGATATATTTATTGCTTCCTGTATGGTAGGCTGGTCATCTGGCACATAAATCGTTTCTGCCATTATAAATGAACTTGTGATTATGACCAATCTGTATATTCTATTACGCATATCTGTATACTATTAAGGGGGCAAAATTATAATTAAAAATTGTGGAATTCAGGATGAAGTTCACTATATCCTATATTAATTTCCTGCCCTTCATAAAGATGATATATAATACCAACGTATATGTACCTAGCGATACCTAAAGAAAATATCAATGGTGAGACCCGTGTTGCGGCCACACCCGGAACAGTCAAGGACCTCATCAAATCTGGTATGGAGGTGTTCGTAGAATCAAAGGCAGGGCAGAATTCATATTTTAGTGATCAAGAATACAAAGATGCAGGTGCAAATATCGTAGACTCAGAGGATGAGCTATTATCTCAAGCAGATGTTATCATAAAGGTACTGCCCCCCTCAAATGAACAGTTATTAAAAATTAAACCTAATGCTGCCATTATTTCTTTTTGCCAAACAACCAGAGAATTAGATACTGTAAAGGCAATGAGGGATCGGTCTCTGACCGGTTTTTCTATGCATCTTGTACCTAGGACCACCCTTGCACAGAAAATGGATGCTCTGTCATCCCAAGCCAATATCGCAGGCTACAAATCTGTTTTGATTGCAGCAAGTAGATTAAGTGTCTATATGCCGCTCCTAATGACCGCAGCTGGCACCATAAGACCCGCAAAGGTACTTGTTCTTGGTGCTGGAGTAGCAGGTTTACAAGCAATAGCAACCGCCAAACGTCTAGGCGCCCAGGTTGAGGCTTTTGACGTACGCCCTGTTGTTAAAGAGCAGGTCGAATCACTTGGAGCAAAATTTATTCAGGTTGAAGCCGGTGAAGATGAAGGCGTTGGAGAAGGTGGATATGCCAAGGAAACATCAGATGAATACAAGCGTCTTCAACAACAATTGATCCATGACCATATTAGCAAAGCAGATGTTGTTATTACTACTGCCCTTATTCCAGGTAGACCTGCCCCGCTATTGATACCAACTTCCATGGTAGACGCAATGAAACCAGGCTCCATTATTATGGACCTGGCATCTGAAAATGGTGGTAATTGTGAGCTAACAAAAAAAGATGAGACCATAACGCATAATGGAGTGATCATTGATGGGACATCAAATATACCAGGGACCATGCCAGTGCATGCAAGTGAGCTCTACGCGAAAAATGTTGCGGCTTTATTAACTTATATGGTTAAAGAAGGAGAATTGAACTTAGACCTTGAAGATGAAATTATATCTGAGTCAATGTATACCCATAATGGGGAGATCACACATAAACCAACAAAAGAAACCCTGACAGCCTAGACATGGATATAAATATAATTACTGTTTTCATATTAGCGATCTTTGTGGGAATTGAGATCATTACAAAAGTACCTCCGACTCTTCACACACCATTAATGAGTGGCTCAAATGCAATATCTGGCATTGCGGTCGTTGGTGCTATCATTTCAACAACGATCGATGGAGGTGTTGGAACATACCTTGGCCTCGTAGCTGTAATATTTGCTACTATTAATGTTGTTGGAGGCTTTATGGTAACCGACCGAATGTTAAAGATGTTCAAGCGTAAATAGGATATTTAATGAACTATAGTAATATTTTCTACGTTTTGGCTTCTGTATTATTTATCTTGGGTATAAAAAAGTTAAGCCACCCTAAAACAGCTCGTGATGGAAACTTTATAGCCGCTTCAGGCATGCTCATAGCTATACTTGCTACTCTGTTATCATACGGTAAAATAGACCTCCAGATGATACTTGTGGGTATGATAATTGGATCGGTAATTGGTGCAACTTTTGCTCTGAAAGTTGAAATGACTCAGATGCCACAAATGGTTGCAATTTTCAATGGTTTTGGCGGTAGCGCCTCAGCGCTTGTAGCTGCAGCTGAGTTTCTAAAAACTGGGGATATATCAGCATTTACAATGGGTACTATAGTTGTATCAATTTTTGTAGGGACACTTACATTCACAGGTAGTTTTATTGCATTTGGTAAGTTACAAGGGTTCATCAGCGGACAGCCTATCGTATTTCCAGGGCAGCAGGTGATCAATGCTTTATTCGCATTAGGTCTTCTTATGCTAGGCTTCTACTTAGTTCAAGAACCTAATGAAATGAACTTTTTTTATGGGGTTATAATTATTTCTGCTGTACTTGGAATCACACTTACCATCCCTATCGGGGGCGCGGATATGCCAGTTGTTATATCGCTTCTTAACTCTTATTCTGGTATTGCCGCAGCTGCAACGGGGTTTGTTCTTATGAATAATGGACTGATAATCTCAGGAGCCCTGGTCGGAGCATCAGGATTGATCCTAACAAATATAATGTGTAAAGGGATGAACAGATCTTTAGCGAATGTGATCTTTGGTGCAGTTGGGCTTGAACAAGAATCATCACAAGGTGACTCGGGAAAACAGGTTTCAATAAAAAGTTATTCAACTGAAGAGGCAGCAATGATATTTGATGCTGCAGATAAAATAATTGTAGTCCCTGGATATGGACTAGCAGTCGCACAGGCCCAGCATGCAATTAGAGAGGTTGCTGAATTTCTTGAGTCCAAAGGTAAGCAGGTTCTCTATGCTATTCACCCTGTGGCAGGTAGAATGCCTGGGCATATGAATGTTCTATTGGCAGAGGCTAATATTCCATATGAACAACTTAAAGACCTTGATGAGGTCAATCCTGAATTTGAAGATTGTGATGTTGCACTTGTCCTGGGCGCAAATGATGTTGTAAACCCAGCTGCGAGGCACGATACCTCTTCTCCTATTTATGGAATGCCAATTCTTGATGTAGATAAATCCAGAACAGTAATCATCAATAAAAGAACAATGAACACTGGTTTTGCCGGTATCCAGAATGAACTATTTGGGTTTGATAACTCAATAATGGTTTTTGGTGATGCGAAAGACATGCTACAACAACTACTTAAAGATCTAAAAGAGCTCTAATTGCTTTTATAATTTAAAATTTTATTCCTTTTTGAGGTCTACTTTGACCTTTGAAGAACTAGAATACAACCCTAAGAGAATATATTTTTCACAGACTGCTTCAGCATAATCCTCTGAAAAATATTTACCAACTTTAAAAACACGGCCACCACGGGATTCAACGATCTCTAATTCAGGCAATAATTCTCGTACAGCTTCCATCTGCTGATCTCCCTGCGGTACAATACTGACCTCAAACATTTCCATCTCTCCACCCTTCTCTTTACTTACATAATGAGCGATCATACCTGTGAATTCTGCTACAGCCATTGCTTCTTCTTCTGTCACTTCGTCATCCGCTTCAGCCATTAGATTAATAAGGTCTACAAGACCCTCTGCGACATCTGTATCTGGACTTTCATCAAGGTATGATTGTACAAGGCCTTTAAGCTCAACAAGGTTAGTAACCTCTTGCGGTTTTCCAGGAACGAGGTCCGGTACGTCTATGCCCCATTTGTCAGAAAATTGCTCAATGAGCTCAATCTCTTCTTTAGCTATATCATCGTCTATCGCAGCCAGTTTTTGGAGAATATCAATGATCTTCCTAGCACCTTTTGGTCTGATCATATCAGATATGAGATCTCCAGATTCTTTCCCTTCTAATTTGAGTGCTTGACCCAGTAATTTTAAAAAACCTACCCCTCTATTTTTATCCACAAAATATCCTGTACCAATCAAAGTAAATACAGTTGCTAGAAAAAGTGCTATTACACTTTTTGCAGCATTGAAGTAATCTTGAGTAATGATCAAGGCATTTAATAAAAAAGGAAAACCAACAACAAAACCAAGCATAGCTGCAACTATAGAGATGCTGTTTGATACTTCTTCATTTTTTCTACGCTTCCATATTTTATTCACCGTCAAGTAGCCTTTTATCAGTGAGAATACTAGGGCGCCAGATACTAGAAAAGTGAGTAACTTTTCAAACCATGTCATGTCTGATCCGTCAGATGCTAAAACTGTACTTAGGGTGATTATATGGACAAATAATAATTTATAAATTCTTGACATCGGCTTAATAATTGCTCGAAAGTAGAACTTGGTTAAATATTATTTTTTGTTTTTTTATCATAGGTATTTTAGAAATTTAAATCTGATTTATCTGGAAAAAATAAAAAATACAGCTAGAAATCCAAATAAGAATTATTTAGTTCTTTTTGACCCCCTGTAGATGAACCAATCATCGCTTGTGATCTCATGATAATAGTTAGCCTCAGCAAGTAAAATCTTTGCAGTATTCTGTTTGACTGCTGCTATTTCAACCCTAACACCCTCAGCCTTCAGGTGTGCAACAAGTTCAACAAAGTCTGAGTCTCCTGACATAATAATGATGGTATCTACTTTTGATGCTAATTGAGTTGCCTTAATAGATAGTGGTATATCAGCAGACTTGTGACAAGGTACTACCGAACCATAATAGTTTTGATGAAGCCTCTCAGCAAATTTTTCAGAAATGGATTTTCCCTCTCTGAAGTATATTAATCGGTTCAACCCTCTACCATCCAAAAGTTTAGGGATCAATTGATCAAAATTGATCATTGCCTTGGGGTTCTTTGACATTTCATGAATACTTCTTTCAATATTATTACCATCACAGAGGATAGCCACGGATTGATTAATCAATATATCAGACATAATTATTTGCGTCCTTTTTCAATGATATCATAAAATAAGCTCACAGATTCTTCTCTATCAATATCAAATTTTCTTTTACAATAATGGTATACAATATTCTCAACAAAATCTTCATATTCATCTTCAGAGTACAGTTCGAGTATGGTCTCTAGATACTCTTCAAATTCCGCTAATTGTGATTCGGTAAGTGCTATGATAAGTTCCCTCCCTATAATTTAACACATAATTTGGAGAGATGGCAGAGTCTGGCTGAATGCACTGGTCTCGATAACCAGCAAGGATCTAAATCCTTCGAGGGTTCAAATCCCTCTCACTCCGCACAGACAATATAAAAAGGGGATGAGGAGGTGACAGAAGTTGTGACCTATTTGGGGTCGTTAGATTGATTAATCTTTGGAAGGGTATATTCTACCGAGAGGAACTTTTAATCTCATGCAGCTAAGGATGCTGATTTTTTGAAGTAAAAGGATAATCTATACTTCTCATCTCTAGCTCGTAGACCTTGGACTGCTGGCTTCAGAAGGCTATCTCTGAGTCTCTCTAGGGCAGCTTCAGTAAAACTATACCCTGATGATTTCACTACTTTTGGATTGGTAGGCACTGATGCGCTGGACAAGCCGAACTCCAAAATACAGAAACCTGACGAAACATGGTTAAACAGAACTGAATTTAGGTACTTTGTTCGCTCTTTATTATTAAATATATCGCTCATAACGCTCATAAACTAAAACAAAAAAATCAAAGTGTCAAATGATTTTTCTCAACTTATTTTTAAAAAATTCATCTCTATTAAATGCCTACTATGTTCTAAAATTATTTAGGCTTTTATTGAAAAGTTTATTGATTATTAAGTAATGTTTTAGTTGGTTATAATTTTTATCGTTAATAATAAAACTAGACAACTTGTGATCATATTTTACAAACAAGTATATTTTGAGCAATGATAATGGGAAATAATTAAAATTATGAAAAATATCCAAACCACTCTAGCCGAGTAGTTTAACTAAAATATAAAAGGAGCCTAGAAATGATAAAAAATCTAGTATTAACGATTTTAATTGCAATGTTTTTTTGCTTAGAGTTATCCTATGCAGGATGTGGGGCATGTAATGTAAATAGTAAAAAGGCTGATAAACCAGATGGTGATTTTGTTACAAAAATAAATGAAGATGGTAATATAGATGGACTCGTCTTAGCTTCTTGCGGAATGTGTAATTTTGGAATGGATAATAAAGACTGTAGCCTCGCCATACAAGTAAATGAAAAAGCATTCAATGTAAAAGGAACAGGAATAGATGACCATGGTGATTCCCATGCGAAGGATGGATTTTGTAATGCTGTGAGGGTTGCGAAAGTATCAGGGGAAGTTAATAAAAATGTTTTCCTAGCCGATTCTTTTGAATTACAAGAAAATTAATACCAGATAGTATTTAATTCTATTCCACGTTTTGTGGTCTTACCTAGTCTAACTTATACCTCATGTTAAGACTACTATTTTTAATTGCGTTTATCTCAACAGCTTGTGATAGGTCAAAGTATACCGATCTATCAATTGAAAAGCTCACTAATGATAAGTCGCTATATGATGAATATCTAATCGAGCGAGTCAATGGGGTTCACCGTCTAAAAGGCTATACTCAAACTGATTCTAGTTATGGTATCCTAGCTGTTCATGGGCATTATCCACTTAGATGGCCTTCAAAAGGGTTTGAATGGACAGAAGCCATCAAAATTTTAGCTAAAACACAACAACCGATATGGTGGTATAGGCATGATTGGTTTGCATGCCCTGATAGCACTAGAAGTAGACTTACAATTGCCATTGACAGCCTTACAGAGAAAAATCCCCATTTAGATTCATTGTGGGTCATAGGCCATAGTTTAGGTGGATATATAGTATCGGAACTCGCGGTATATTGGGAGTCTGAATTCCCTTTAACTGTGCATGCCATTGCAGCTCCACTTAAAAGATTGAATGAAAGATTCAAAATTTGTAAAACAGTTGAAAAAGATGAATATTTGATCAAGCCATCTATTAAATATTTTCAATGGCGAACGGACCACAAAAACGATGGTGCTTTTAAAAATATGGATGAAGACCCTCAAGATGTTCATATCAAAAATGGGCACCATGTCTTACTTCCCCCAAGCTGGAAAGAAAAAAGGTTGGGCCACAACTTATCTATACAGTTTGTTGTTGATCACCTGGTGAAGTGATCTAATCACGCTTCAAGCGAAAGAATTCTTTTAATATTGCAGAACATTGCTCATGCATTACGCCACCTTTTACAGCAGTAATACTCTCTAGGCGCTTATCTCCACATAATTGATACAGAGACCCGCAGCAACCTTTTTTGTCATCATATGATCCAAATATAAGCCTTGAGACCCTTGAATTGATTATAGCACCAGCGCACATTGGACACGGTTCTTTTGTTACGTATATCGTACAATCATTCAAACGCCAATCTCCAATTGTACTGGCTGCTGCAGTAATTGCTATGATCTCAGCATGAGCGGTAGGGTCGTTTAATCCTTCTCGTTGGTTATATCCCTGGCCAATAATTCTATTATCTTTGACAACAATTGCACCGACAGGGACCTCACCCAGTGAAAATGCTTTTTCAGCGAGACGAAGTGCTTTTTTTATCCAATCTTGATCAGAGTAATTGATAAAAGAAAATCAGCTAATGGTTTTACTCACAATAGCCACCACCTTGCCCATCATTCTCAGTACACTTCAGCCCATTCTCGCCATTTGAGCTTGCTAATTGAGCCTGTAAAATAGATAAATGATTTGCAATGTATGTCCTACCTAAAATGGTAGTGTGGTCATAATTTAAAGGATATTCATCAGTTAGAGGATTACCACTATTGTCCACTTCACCATTTGGTATCTGAGATCCATTTTGAGTATTTAGATCATTATAAACCTGATTGATTGATGTTTGACAGTGACTAAAAAGCCCCATACGATATTCTGAAACAGCGAGAATGAGTCTCACATCCAATTGATTTATATCTGTTTTATGACAAAAACACCAGTCTGGGTCTCCTATTTCCGCATTCTGATTTCCAAAGAAATAAGTCTCCGCATAAAGACGCGCATTCTCATCATCTCCAATTGCATTATAACCAAAACTTAAACCTGCATAAAAATCTAGAATATTTTCAAATGATGATGAATCTCTAGAAAGATATTCATTAAAGTAATATACTGACGAATCTGCTTGCCTTAAATGCCCCATGGTCCAACCCACACCGTTATACGCATCCGAGTGAGAAGAATCTTCTTTTATAGCTGTTGTGAACCAATCAAGTGCATCAACATATTCTCCAGCTTCATAGAGATTCCAACCATAGCTTGACATATCATTATCTGTTGGAATCACATCTCCTCTACATCCTGGTAGAAATACCGCTGAAATAGTTAATGCAACTAGTGAAAAATAGATTTTTATACGATCGATCATTTCATTAACATCATTTTCTTATTCTTAACAATTCCTGTTTTTGTGCTGAGCTGAATGAAATAGACACCCGATGACATTTGCTGTCCAAATTTATCATAGCCATCCCATTGAACTTTGAATTGACCTATCTGGTCCTGATCTTCGACAAGTGTAACGATCTGCTGACCAAGAAGATTATAAATGTTTATAGTAACATTCTGGCTTAATCCATCGAGCAGACCAACATCATACATGATAGTTGTGGTCGGATTAAATGGGTTTGGATAGTTTTGATGTATGTTTGTTTGTTCAGGAACAATAATTGTTTTTGGTCCTAATCTAAAATAACCTGATTCATGAGACAGAGTGAAAATTTCACTTTCTAGTGTTAAGGAAGGCAGTTCTTCCCATGTCACGCCATTCTTTCTCCTATAAATGGCAAGATCATCCCTCTCACCAGCAAACCTAACCTCGATGGGTTGATTAAAACTGAAATTCTCACTGCCTAGTACATAGGAAGCTTGATCATAGAAATTTGATTCAAACAAAGTTGAATCAGCGATCAGGAATGGCTGATCGTAGGAAATAGCACCTGGATCTCCAATGACTGTAAATCTTCCATCATAACTTGATCCATACCAACGACCTGAAGCCCGACCTGCTGCCAGGGCAAAAATCTCACTAATAGTAGTATCTCCGACTAATGCATTAGCATAAATATCAATTGAATAATTGCCAGATGATTCAAAACTCAAATCTCCCGTAAATGTATATTCTGCAATTGTATCAAGGGAAACATCTTGGTTCTGTACCTCCATGGACAAGTTCACCGTTTTAGAAACTGTATCGGTGACTATTACCTGTAAAAATTTACTGAAAGCATTATTTTGTACCACAGATACAGCAAGGTGAGGACGAATAACTCTCAAAATATCTAATTTAAATGTGGAAGAGTCAGAAGATTCTTCATCAGACACAACTACTTTTATCATTGCCTCATTTGAAAAAAGAGGTTGAGGAGTAAATGTGACCGAATCACCAAGGTTATATGATACCAACATGGGTGGATCTATTGAGATCATATCTTCATTTGTGATGGCGGTAATTGTAAACGTCAATGATGTATCATCTACATCGGTTGTATAAGAACCAAATTCCAGTTTGATAGAGTCATTTTCAATGACTTCAATATCAGGAAGATCTGATATTATTGGTGGATCATTCTTTGCTGTAACATTAGCAATTATAGTATCTCTTGCTTGAGCACCGTAAAGATCTTCTGCTATGAAGATAATCCTATGATTATCCCCATAATAATTTGAATCACTTGAAAATGTAGCTATCACGGAATCCACCGGGGTATCAATATTTACTGAGAGATGAGGATTTGTTCTACTATTATTGATCATTTGTATTGTTTTTGATGACATATTAGAACCTAATGATGCCGCATCATTAATATTAAAACCTAAATACTCTCTGGATAGTTTTGCATGTAGGGCCCATGGAACATTAGGACCAGCGAATACCTGTCCAAGGGGAAAGTCCTCATCCAATTGTGATGTATCAAGTATCACTGCTAACCATTCAATCTCTGTTGTGATCTCATTATCAACGTCTGTGATATATCTACTAAGGTTAATAGTAACTGGTTCTTCCGTATCTTCCTCCCATGTTTTAATATTATCGGGGTCCAAGATAGCAAGGTTTGGTGTATCATTGACAGCCGTAACCGTAAGTGGTAAAAATAGCGTGTCCTTTAAATCGTAATTATCTGTTACGAGGACCTCAATAGTATAAGAGCCTGTATCATCTTGAGTTGGGGTCCATGTTAGATATCCATTTTCATCAATGCTAGCCTCACCGGTCGCTGCATCTCCAACTATTCTATTTGTAGTTGCAGTATATCTGAACGAATCTCCCTGAAGTACGGTGAGGTCAGGGTCGACCAGTTGTACCGAATCAGTCCAGAAACTATCCTCGTATAAAACAGCATCCTGAATATTTTGTATGTCCGGAGCCGTATTAAATCGAATCAATGTATCAGATAATAACAGCTCTGAAATATTTCCAGCTATGTCAAATGCTCTGATAGTTGCAATATATCGGTGCTTATGCTCTAATAAGAACTCATTCGAATATTTCGTTTGAGTAAGATACAGGGTTGTATCAGTCGATTGCTCCTCGCCTGTTTCTGGATCGACCATAACTATGGTCGTATCAACTTGCCTGAGAGCGCTAACCCATTCCACTAAAATATCATCAGAGGCACCCAGGTTGTCAAATCTCTCTATCTGGATCTCATATCTATCTAGTCCAGATTCAAATTCATTTGCTTCAATAAATGGGGTCCAATCAACCTTTGCTGTATCATTTGAATATATCGTCGTACCAAAATTAGTATTATTTCCAATCACTATCTCACCAATGACAGGTGCGCTAGGGTCATATGCGAGTCGGGTTGTACTGGGTGTACCATATGTTGTATTTCCATAACGGTCAATGATAACACCTCTTACTGCCAGCGAATCACCGCCGATAATATCATCACCCTGTATCATAACATTGTAAAGTTCAGCCGTGTGTCGATAGAATTGTATGTCATCCCCAGCAGCTAATATTTTATATTGCTCATCAGTCTGATTTGCCTCGGGAGCTACTGTTTGCCAGAAAAGACCACGCGTTAAATTCTTGAATTGAAAATGAACCTCGCCTCCTTCATAGAGACTAATATCCTCACCAGCAGTTGGTATAGGAAGCTGTATTCCTACACTATCTATTATTCCGGTTATCCATCCTTCTACTGGATTGATACCATGCACGCTCAGTAAACCAGTCGAAAAGTCAGTAGGATGTATATTATCCACTGTAAATACATTACTGTCATTCTGGGTAGTTACAAAATTATTGGCCCTATCTTTGGCAATGAATTCAAATGCTACTAATCCATCATCAACTGGTGTCGTATCTCCATCAATGACAACCAATAGATCTGGTAGTGTTAGATCAAATATATAGTAGTTATTATTAACACCATCACCATCACCATCTACCAGAGTGTACGCGATCTCTGTAAGCTGAGTTGCATTCTCATTGCCACCACCAAAAACAGCATTCATTGTCGGAATAGGTGCTGTTGGGTTCATTGACTCATTCAGTTGTATTGTAATACGTATATTGTCTCCACCTGCACCCATAATGGTAGTTGGATTACCCGCATAATCATTTAGGTTTGGATTTGAAAGATTCTGATAGGTAAAATTTGCAACTGCTACTGTATTATCGATCACAAGACGTTCGTTATTAAGTATTGTCACACCATAGTTATTACTCGTAGAGTCTGAGTCTAATTCATTTGTTGCCAGATCGCTTGCAGATAAACTAAAGTGGACTCCACCATTATTAACAATATCTTCTGGTACTATTAAGTCATAGGCCCAGAGACTAGAATCTACTCCTTCTTGCCAACTTCCTCCACTAGGCTCACACTCTAAAAATGAATCATCAATACAATCAGGGATAGGTACTCCCTCATCATCTAAACAATCACAAGATCCTGCTAAATACATTTCTGATAGAGTAATATCATGCAGATCGCCTTGGAAATTAATTGAGATCTGAGGCGTGAAGGACATATTCTCAATGTAGTCAGAGAAGACAGTGACAACTGTATCCACACTTGCAACCAATTGGCTAAATGACAATTGGACAGTCGGTGGGGTTATATCATAGGTATAATTATTGATAAGGGTCTCGCCTACATTGCCAGCCTGATCTGTACCCGTAAAAGTGACAGTGTATGTATCTTCGGTTATATTAGGATCTCCAACATTAAATTGGTGGTTATCAATCGCAGGATCAGTATTCAATTCATTAGCATTAGCTCCATTTGATAGGGCAATGGTCTCGATAATATTGCCTATGGAATTAGTAAATGTCACAGACCCTGAGATTATATCCTCCGAAAGAGTCCAACCAAAATTATTCAAAACATTATTGAATGAGCCAGATGCTGGAAAAAGCTGGGTAAACTGGGGAGCATTATTGTCGATTATAACTTGAGCATCATTAAATGAAAGTGCATTGCCTGCTCTATCTTTACCGATAAGATTTAAGAGGGTGATAGGACCATTGCTTGTTTCTAGGCCCTCTGTGTCGACAGGAATTGCGTAGGTCCATTTCTGATCATCATTAGCAACTTTTGATAGAGTTGCATCAGGTATAGCTAAATCATCATTACCAGCATAGCGGACAAAAGATATAGTTGGAAGGTCAACCAGATCATCCATTGGCTCTGAATAATCCACTATAACATCAACTGTACCATCTTCAAACCTCACAAGAAGGTCACTAGGATTACCTCCTTCTTCATAAGAAATTGTATGTGTTGGGGCATCAAAGTCCGTTGTTATTTGTAGACCACTACTATAATCAGATCTGTTCCCTGATGAATCTACCTGCTGAGTCGTATAATAGTAATCTCCAGTGGTGGGGACGCCTACTGTATCAAGGTCAGAGATTCCTTCCCAAGTTGAGTCTGCCGGTGGTAGATCTTCGGCATTTAGACCATTAGAGATATTATTCCAATACCATTTTTCATATCTACCGCCAGGCACAAGAGATGAATCTAGACGCAAAAGATCCGAATCTGATGCAGCTGCATAATTTCCATCACCATCCACATCCACAAATGAATAAAGCACCCATTTATACCCTGGAAGTGCGTTGCCATCATCAATATTGATACGAATTTGATTATCAAATTCAGCACCATTTGCTATTAACGGAGCTGTAAGGTCATCAGAATCTGATTCTCCAATATCATCCAATACTAAGAGGTCAGGCTGACCAAGTGTTGCAGGCTTGGTCACATCAATAGTAATAACAAGAGGCTGACTAAAATCAGAGACATTACCCGCATCATCCTCTATCGTATAGCGAATGGTATGCTGACCTTCAACAAGCCAAAAATCTTCAGCATCTGTATTACCATCCCCATTCATATCTTGGGTCGCATTCGGAATCTTTAATGAAACAGTATCCTGATTAAACACCTTTCTTTTTTCAGCAACTAAACGATTCTGAATTCCTGTCAAAACATAAAGACGGACATAATAATCATAGTCAGTTATGTTGTCCATCAAGATACGAGGTGTTTGATTATTAGTGATATTATCATTATCGTATAATCCATTATCCCATGCTGCCATTAGATCAGGAATTGGAAGATCAGGATAATCAGGGTGATCTATATCAATAGGCTCTGGCTGAGTGTCTAGGTTAAATTGCAACTCTGGAGAAGCTAAAGAGTAGTTACCTGCATCGTCTTTCGCAAATACTGATAAAGTATATAATCCATCTGGAAGATCATTGTCTATCTGTGACGTGGTTGCTACCAATGAAATAGATGTACCAGTTGCTTTACCCCTTAAGGTGTCATTTGGTGCAACTGGTAATGAGGCATCACAACCAGGAATATTATTACCGGCCTGATCAATACAAACTCTGCTGAAAACCATAAGAATTGAATCACCGGATACTGTATTATTTATAGTAAATGTCGGGGTTTTATCATTCGTCAAATTATCAACGTTATCCCTTCCAGTATCTGAACTGGTATCGAGATCGATCTCAACGGATGAAACATCTGTAGCTGTTTGATCAACTGTGATCGTAATATTATCTGAATTACTAGATTTATTACCTGCAACATCCTCAATATTCGTGTAAAAACGATAAACCCCATCAGCGTCATTTGTAGCAGTGTAAGTTAATGAGCCAGATGCATCCACCAGAAGTTGCTCTACAAGATCAAGATTATCTGCTGCATCTAATCTATAAAGGTTACCATAGTCACCTTCTGTCAAACCTGAAGATGTGATCTCCATAGATGCTCTCTTGGTTAGATTATCTGAACTAGAAACTCCTGTATCATCAGAATCAACGAGATCGACAATACCTGGATCACTTGGAGCTGTGAAATCTATCGTAATGCTAAGCGCTTCACTTTCAGAAGAAACATTACCCGCTGCATCAACAATTTTAAATGTGATATCAAAGGTCCCTTCATCAAGATTAGAGCCTAATGCAAATTCATGTGTAGTAACATCTGCATTTTTCGTTGATGCAGAAGATAAAACGCCATCAACATAGAGTTGGATGATCTCAGCAGATGCCGGCAAGCCGGTCATTGTAAAAGTAGGTGCTCTATTATTTGTAATTTGATCTTCTGAGTTTATACCTGTATCCGTACCAGGTGTCATATCTGGGATTGTAGTAATAGTAAATGGTGTGGTATCTACAGTGACGGGAATAATATTTGTTCCATCTATTGTTGTAATGGCTGATAGGTTTCCAGCATAATCTCTAGCCTTCATTGCAAAATTATACTCTCCATCTGCCAGTTCTTTATCATCCGGTATGGTGAACTCATGGGTTGTGCCTGAAGCATATCCTTTGATCGAATCATCATTAAAGTAAAGGAATACCGAGTCCGTAGCTGTGAGATTTGAAAGAGTAAAGCTTGGCTTATTATTATTAGTTAGGTCATCGGTGGATGAGGTCCCCGTATCTGAGTCAGCCTTAAGATCGACCAGCATCGGTGGACTTTCTCCAAGATCAGTATAGTTTCCATTGTCATTTACAGTAAATCCATCGATATATGGTGCTGTCTGATCGATAACAACTGATAAGGCATTGGTTGATGAAGATGATATATTCCCTGCCTGATCTATAGCATACGCTTTAAAGTCACTGCTTGAAGCTTCCGTGATTCCTGCGATAGTAACTTCAGCAGACGTTTGGCCATTTGCAAATCCACGACCTACTACAGCATTTCCTGAATTTATAACATGCACACTATCCCCTGCTGCCATACTTGTCACATTAAAAATGATAGTTTCTAAATTGGTCAAGTTATCCGAATTTGAGGTTCCTTTATCTGCTGCAACTGTAAGATCAGGTGTGTCTGGCGTAGATGGCACCGTTCTGTCAACAGTAATAACAGTGGTAGCACTCTTAGCGGAGACATTCCCCGCAGAATCAGTGACAGTATAACTAAAGGTATACTCATCATCAGGGAGAGAACGACTGACCCAAATTGTATCTGACCCATCTCTTAAAGGAGTGTCCTTGTCTACTTCCATCATAACATCAGCCACTACAAGAAAATTATCTACGCCTGCTGATTCAGCATCATAATAAATATCAATAACATTTTGTTTATTTGCGACCAATCCTGCGAGCTCTAAAGTAAATTTTCTATTGTTTGTCACATTATCATCATCTGCAAATCCCGTATCATGTGTGGCTATAAGGTCTGGAGCATTTCCTAATGCTGGTGGATCCGTATCTATCCTAAACTTAAGAACTGTAGTAGGGTCAGAAATATTATTTGCCGGATCCTTAGTCACAATTGTTGCAGAATATGCCGTAAGTTGACTTGGAAGATCTGAAGGAACAGTAAAGTTCATTTCATTTGCATTGACCTTAGACCTTATAGTTGTATCGATTGCGGTCCCATTATCTATAATAAGGTATATGGAGTCTCCAGATGCACTTGCAGTACTTGTTAATCCAGATATGCTAAAGGTCGGTGCCTGTACACTGGTCAAGTTATCAGTTTTACCAACCCAATTGAGATTGCCATCTTCATCATATGCTTGAATACCCGTATCTGAATCATTGACCATATCCAAGGTCAATCCAGACAGGTCGGTCTTTGTTCTGTCAATAGTGACATTTGTATTATCTGTGTCATTGGTCAAGACAGCAACCGCATCACTCTCGTTACCTGCAAGATCAGTACAGGTAATTGAGAATACAACTTCACCCTCAGAATGATTTGTAACAACCGTCTTTGATGCCAACCATGTTTGGTCACTGACTGCATTAGGGGTGTTAGGAGTGACAGTCACATCTTGTGTATTACCGATCATACTAACGGTTGGTGAAGAAATGAGCTCACCATCAGCACCCGTTGAAATTTCAATGGTAACAATGTCCTGTACTTTGGCCATTGTATTGCTGCTATAGTTGTTGTCACTGTATACATTCACTTTTGTTAGGACAGGCTTTGTCTTATCATATGTGACATATAGATCGTCAGTTGTTGTCGTCCTATTAATATCTGACGTTCTACCCACATTGCCCGCATAATCTTTAAATGTGACCAATTTTAATTCTACCTGCCCTTCCACATCATCAGTATTTAGTGTCTTGGTAGCTGTCCATGATCTATCCGTATCGCCAGCACTTTCATCTACTGAAGCAGTACTTATCTTGATAGAGGGTTGCTGGATCAGTTCACTAGCAGTTAAACTAGCCGTGATGATATCATCTGCTTTCGCAAGAGTAGTTGTATTGTTGTTTGAAAGGTAGGTAAATACTTGAACACTGGGTTCAGTCTTATCGTAGGTCACATAGACATCGTCTGTGGTCTCAGTAACCTGGTCTCCACTGTAGCCATTTAGATCTGTAAAGTCAATTGTGAAAGGTATGACAACCCCTGCACCATCATCATCATCCGTACCATCAGTTACCGGCCAAACCGCTTTCCATTTTTCAAATGTACCATTCCATTCCGTAAGTTTTGTGATCGTTATAGCGTCATCAGCAACAGTGGGGTATCTACCTCTATTTGTAGCATTCATATAAATATCCAATGCTGCGAGTGGCTCACTTACTTTAAAGCGAATACTAAGATTATTACCAGGGTTTATATAAGTACTATCCTTACTATCAGAGCTTTCAGAAACCATATAGATAGCGCTAAGTGTAGGCTTTGTCTTATCAAAACTAATGCTAGAGCCATCTGTAGTTCCAGTCTGATCATAGGCGCTACCATTATTCCCTGCCAGATCAGAATAAGATATGGCAAATGGTATGGGGTCTGCAGCATCACTATCATCCTCCAACATAACAATAGTCGCTGTCCATGTTTTGTTACCGTTTGAACCAGTTAGATTATCAGGGGGTCTACCCACGATCGTTACAGTTGGTTCCTGAACCACCTCATCCGCTATAAATTGAAGTGTAATGGTACTACCTGGGATAGCCAAAGAGGGATCATCTTCATCAAGGTTTGAGGCAATGGTCACCTGCTGTAGGTCTGGATTGGTATTGTCATACACAACATAACTATTGGTAGGGTCAGAGGTATTGGTTACAGCGCTCCCTGTGTTACCCGCTGCATCATCATAATTTGTTACGGAGATAGGAATGACTATATCAGGATCATTATAAGTATTATCATTTGTATTATTTTGCATAGCATAAGTAGCTACAAACTTTGTATTTCCAACTCTAGTAATATCATCATCTGGGATCACGTTTCCAGCAATAGATATTGTTGGCTTAGTAGCTGCTTTTATAGGCGTATCTGATATCATGGTAAGAGTAATAACATCAGCTGCTATGGCCAGAGTTGAGTCGTTGGCATTACTAGACTTGATCCTGACAGGGTCAAAAACTGGCGCAGTAATATCATAAAGGACATAAGACCCATTTGTAGAACGAAGTGTAGCATTTGCAAAGGAAGCTGCTGCCTGAGTGATAGCAGACCCAGTATTCCCTGTTGGGTCTGTATATCCAGCGTCAACATTAAAATAGATGACCTGGTTATTAGTGATACCCGTTTCATTACCAGTGATAGTATGCGTTGCTGTAAATACCTTATTATCTGCATCTGCACCTACAGTCGCGCTTACACCCAGTATAGTTACAATTGGTTTTGTAGCTGCCTTAAGTGCCTCTGCAGATGTAAGAGTGAGAGTAATAACGTCATTAACTGTAGCAATGGTAGGATCACCATTCCCATTATCAGATGTAATGGTTACACTTGAGTTAATGGCTGTATTGGTAAAATCTGGTGCAGTTTTATCAAAACTTACCCCACGATCATTGACCAATGAGGTTACCGCTGTTCCAACATTTCCCGCTAGATCGGTAAATGCAACCTGAAATTCTACGGAATCAGTTTCTGTATCGGCATCCTGCATCGTATAATTAGCTGTAAATACTAGATCTCCCTGACTAGCATTCCCATCATTTGCAGCATTTCTGATAGTAACATCTCCATCCGCTGATGATCTATTTGCAATGGTAACAACTGGTAACTGTATTCCATTAGGTTCAACCGTTGAATTAACAGTTATTGCCATAGTAATGGCATCGTCAACCTTGGATAATTGGTTACTATTACTATTATTAGAAGCCATTGTAAGAGCAGATAATGTAGGAGCTGTTTGATCATAGGTGAGCTGAGAGCCACCAGACAAATCAGTCACTGTAGTCCCTACATTACCTGCTAGATCTTTAAAACCAGCGATTGAAAACGTTAGGTCTTGTTCAAGAACACCTGCTCCCATTTCGGCGGTTGCGGTCCAACTCGCGTTTGTATTATCCCCATTTTCAGTTGCATTCAAACTGGCCCCACCAGCACCCGTATCAAATGTCACTATAAGATCATCTCTCAATAAACCAGAGCTAAGTGCATCAACGCCTTTAAACTTAAGAGTTACATTGCTACCAGATCTTGCATAGGATGTATCAACAGTATTATCTGATTTTATATAAACATTTGTTAGAGTTGGTGGAGTATAATCTATAGTGACTGTCCCATCAACGCCATCACTCGCGTGAGTATATTGGGTTCCAGCTATATTTGCCTCATTTGTAAAATCAATTGTGAAGTTTGTATTTGGATTTGTGTCAAGAATATTTTCCTCATGGTCATCGGAATCCACAGTAATAGTATAGGTGTAGGTTCGCACATTCACGCCCACCTTTGTGGCAGCGCCACCAGCAATAGACACAGTGGGGTCTTCTTTTAAATTCTCATTCACTTCAAAAATAAGTGTTACTACTTCATTTTCCTTTGCCCAAGTAGGGTTAATATTATTTGACTGTATCGATGCACTAACAATGGTCGGAGCTGTTTTATCATAGGTAACTGAAGTACCTGAAGTAATATCCGCCTGAGTCACAACCTTAGTATTACCTGCCATATCGGTCAATGTTGCTGAAAACTCTAATAGTCCCTCGGGATGTGAATCACCCATGATCGCTGATAAGATCCAAACCTGGCCACCAGTTCCTCCCTGCATGGTCGCCTCTGCTTCTATCCCACCTATGGTCCCTGCCACTCCATCATCATAATCTGTGATCTCATATTGCGATAAATTCCGTAGCTCTTCATTCACATCAATAGAAATCGTTACTCTCTCACCTGGCTTGGCAAATGCAGTATTACTTGTTGAATTAGATGCAACCGTTAGATTATCGATCGTAGGAGCACTGTTGTCAATCGTTATTCTAGTACCTTCATTGGTCAATGCAGTATGAGCTGAAGCTTGATTTCCTGAACGATCTCTAAAAGCTAATGAGAAATTCAATTGACCTTCTGATAAGCCAGCAACATCATTAAGAGTGGCAGTAAAGTTCTGCAGATTGCTAACGCTTGCAATAGTATTTGCATTAAATGAATTACCGCTCCCACCACCACCTTGGAATGTCAGGGCTGGTTGTGTATTAATATTATCATCCCAGTTGTAATCCAATAATTCACTAGCAGCAAATGTCAGTTTTATAGCATCTCCATTTTTTGCTCGATATGGATTTGGATTAGCATTACTGGCAGGTGTTGAGTGGGACATTTCTTCAATGGTTGGGTCGGTACTATCATAGTATACACGATCATTGATGGTCGGTACATCATCTGTAATAGCTGTTTCATTTCCAGCCCTATCATAGATACCTGTAATCGAAAAATCTACATAGGTATTTGAAGTCTCATTGTCATCTGTTACCGTCACTGTGGAAGTAAACTCTGAGCTATTATTGCCTGCGATACCGGAAAGCGCTGGAGTGACTGTGACATTCGTTGATGTACCCACATTAAAAACCATGTAGGCACTTTCATCAGTTGCATTATTATTATCAAAATTACCCTGCACAAGGGTCTCACTTGCTTTAATCGACAGTACAACGTTGTCACCACTTTTAGCAAAATAATCACCATTTCCAGTAACCATAGATGTATAGTATGTTGTACCATTATTTATATCAGGCGCAGTAAAGTCTGTGATTACGCTTGAACTATTTTCCGTTGATGAAATGGTTGCCGAATTACCATTGGAATCTTTTAAAATAAAACTGAACGTGACCGTCGAACCATCAGGCATGGTATTGACTGCATTTATAGTAACATAAGGAGACGTACTATCTAAATTTTGTGCTGAGATATTGCTATTTCCATGAAAGTTGCCTGTTAGAGTGCTAATAGCTTCGTCCGAGGTAAATGTCATTTTGATCTGGTCACCTTCCTTAGCATAATGCGGATAGGTCTGGTTGAAAGGAGCATCTTTAGGTGCCGATATGGTTTGATTTGATATGGTCGGTGCGATCATATCAAAATCATATGTCTCGTAATGTTGTGTGCCGCTCGCAGTATTAGGCTCGTCATCATCATCAAGATCATCATTCACAATGATCCAGGTCACATTACCATCATAATCAGTTCCTTGCCAATCGTCAGAAGCTTCAATAGCAGCATGAGGAATATATTGAGTAGCGGTACCATCTGTTCCAATCGATATCTTTGTATTTCCTGCCTCATTGATCTGCTGTGAAAACCATTGATTCGAATTAGCAGGAGCCCCAGTATGATATTGCACATATACTTTGTAATCATGGTCAACCGTTGCATCAGTGATCAAAACAACAATACCACCTGTCACACCACCATTATCTGTATTCGAAACATCAATATTATATGCCCCACGACTACTTGTACCAAAGGTATTATTATTGGATAATCTGATATCAATACTTGCAGCTACTAGCTGAGAAAAACTCAGTATACCAACTAACATAGAAACAATGTTTCTTTTGTTTAGGGTGCTCATAAAATAAAATAATATTTTTTTAATTATAAACATGGTCGATTAGAGATTGACTCCTAGAACGATCTGACCATCCATCCAACCTGCACGACCCAATTCTACAGACTCTGATGTTTTTGCCATTAAGGTCTCGGTAGAACGTATTCCTCCTCTTACCTCAAGCGTGCCGATTCTAATACCATAGGATGCCTCCATTGAGAATCCAGCTGAAGAGCCAACCATGCCAACACCAAATTTGATCTTTCCTGGACCAGCAGGAAAAGCAATGATACCCATTGCTGTTATACCGCTAAAGGTCTCTCCAAGATTAATTACATCGTCGCCAACAGTACTGAACTTTGCATTCTCAAACTTGAAAGAACCAACCTCAGCACCAAAACGAAATCTTGCACCCATGACTTGCATAAGGAGGGGAAACTCAACGCTTGCTCTCAGGTCAACATTTGAGTTCCAGTTCATCAGAGCTGGATTGACGAACCTGGGTGACCCTAAAGCTAGGTCGATGGTATAGCCTAGATTCTCTGCTTCATCTGATAGCTCTTCATCATCTTCATATTCTTCGTCATCTTCATATTCTTCATCATCTTCATATTCTTCGTCATCTTCATATTCTTCATCATCTTCATACTCATCATCATCAAGATATTCATCTTCATCCTCATATTCTTCGTACTCGTCATCATCGCCCCAATACTCTTCTACATCATCTTCTGGATCTTGGGCGTAGAGGTCAGGGGATGGTAAGAGTATAAAAACTGAAAGGCATGCCCACAGAAAAAACTGTGTAGCACGAATTAGGATGGAAATATGTGATCTTTCCCTCATATCGAACTCCGCATTTGATAGACTACTCCTGTAGCTACCAGCTGTTAATTAATTTTTGTCTTACCTCGTGAGTACAATGACTCACCTAAATATAAGAACAGGGCTATGTCGTAGGCAAATTTAAAATAGAATGTATATTTAAATAAAAAAAGTGTTTTTTCTTTATTAAATAATAATACTAGAAATAAAAAGCCCCACGAAGTGAGGCTATTTAGAAATGATATATAAAACTCTTTTAGTTATCAAAGACACCTTCTGAGATCATGGTTGCAAAAGCAAAAAGATCGATCGTATTCAAAACACCATCTCCAGTAATATCTCCCTGCCCTCTCTCGCAATGGTTCATTCGCGTATCCGTTGTAATAAGATCCGAGAGCCTTAACAAATCCATTATATTAATGATAGGTTCATTATCAATGGTATATGTATGGTCAATGTCTCCAAGAACTTCTGAGCAGGTGCATAGAGTACATTTATTTAAGGCGCCAAAGAGCTTATCGAAAATTAGGTCATATCCTTCCTGACCATAATAATCAGATGACGAATAGATTATCTCCATTGTATGATCTATTATCATATTATATGGAACCCAAGTATCTGTAAATAAATTAGTTCCTAAACCTCCATATTCATATTCATTGTAGGTATCCTCATCAGATATTATAGGGTAACCTAAACCGAAGTTGTCTACCCACCCTTCACAGGTGTAAGGTTGGCCCCAGTCGCCTCCCATTCCAATCACAACTAATCCTGAATCAGCATAGAGATCAAAGTATTCTTGAGTGACAGGAGCCTCCGTCAAACAATATCCTCACCAAGTTGTAAAAGCAGTCAACCATATGACATAGGGACGGCCTGTTTCATTGATAGCTCCATTATATGCACTCAAAAATAAACTATCATCACCAGCTGGGTTATTACCACACCAAGGAAGTCCAAAATCGGATGGTGCAAAATCGCCCACATCATAAACTTGTGCACTAGAAAGCGTCATTAAAAATAATGTGATGATTAGTTTAATTTTCACGGATTGAATTCCTGACGATAATCTAATGTTTATATATACAAAATTCTAATAAAAAACCCTTTTTAAAAAGGCCTGAAAAGCTTTTACACCTAATTTTGAAAAATATCATTTAAGCTGATAGACATGAAATAAAAACAATCAATCTAAATACTATATGTTTTTGTTTTTGTGTCTCTTCCTTTTAGGCTTATCTCTCCCTGATATTCTGATTTATCATAGAGATCTTTTGTAAGAGATGTATATATCTTTTGTGAAAAAAGTATGCTAGTACCGAACTCCTTATTCCTTTGCTCTAACCTTGAAGCAACATTAACGGTATCACCAATTGTACTATATTGTAACATTCTGTCGCTACCAATATTACCAGCAATGACGCTTCCGGTATGTATTCCGGTTCTTGCTGTTATTCCATCAATGCCATGATTCTTCCAATATCTTGAGAATTCTGTCCCATCCCATCTGGCATTTAATTCAGATAACTTCTCTCTCATTTCTATAGCACATTTAACAGAAATTATTTCGTGGTCTTCTAACTTTTGTGGAGCACCAAATACTACCATAACAGAGTCACCAATATAATTGATAATCTGTCCATTGTGTTTTTCAATGACATCATGCATTGCAGAAAAATACTCATTTAGGAATTTTACAGCTGTCTCAGGTGACATATGTTCGATAATAGTTGAGTAAGCTGCAATGTCTGTAAATGATATGGAAACCCAAATATTATCACCTTGAATCTCACCTTCATTATCCAACATTTTTTCCGTAAGTCTCTCCCCAAAATAACGTTTTAATGTTTGTTGCATCAATTTTCGATTTAATTCTAGGTTCTTGTTTTGAAAAAAGTCTCTTCTATAATCTATTTCTCTGCTGTGTTTATTCATTATAAGGAAAATAAAGGGAAGAATGAAAAGATAAGACAATTGATCCGGTGTCATATTGCCTTCCGATATAACAAGAAAAGCAAAAGGAATTGCAGTGCCGAGAGTGGCAATTACACCGTTAATTAAATTGAATGGAAAAATAACAAGATATATCATTATCATATTTGGAATGACGCCGGCACCTACTGGAAACTGAATATCAGAAAAGTAATAAGTCCAAGCTCCACAGTTCATAAACCCTATTGCTTCAACTAAAAAGTAAGCCTGATGATATTTTCGTTTCTTTTGATTTGAGGAGATGAGAAAAACGATCAGAAGGATAATTGCAAATGCATGATAAGCAAGATAATACGGATTCATTCCCGCACCTCGAATGAAAATATCATCTATCCTTATCATAAATCCCAGAGGCACATTAAAATAAAGGAGAATCTTTATGTAAGTCCAAACCTTATTCCATCGTGTGAGGAGAAATTCATGCTCTAATTCCTTATCCTCAAATTTGCAGGTGAATTTATTTATTTGTTCTTTGTTCATTTTATTAATCAGATATTATTGTGATAGAAACTTCCATCAAACAAAAAAACCCTTCTAAAAAGAAGGGTTTGTCGATAAGTACGCCCGGGAGGATTCGAACCCCCAACCTTCTGGTCCGTAGCCAGACACTCTATCCAGTTGAGCTACGGGCGCATATTAAAAATAATGGGCATCATTAAATATTTAATTTATTTGAAATCTATATGTAGGGATCTAAACAGCGATATATTCGTCTAAAAATCTATATCTACTTGCTTTTTAGCTGTCTGTTTTTTCTTTTCAGTATCGTATGGGTCATAGCTTATTTCTGCTGCATCAAAATAGTCCGTGATATGTTTTAATATTTTATCTTCATCTCCTGGGTAATACCCCTGATGACGATAAAGCACCGAGCCATCCGTATCAACTAAGATCGTAGTCGGCATGAGCTCTGCTTTTAATTTTTTCTTTACTTGACCATTAGGATCTACAGCTACAAAAAATTTGAATTTCTTTGACCTTATATATGATTTCACCTTGCCCATACTTTTTGGAGTATCAGTATTAACAGTAAGAACCTTAAATCCAGCATCTTTGAAATGCTGGTGAAATTTATTTAGATGATGCATCTGTTTTTTACATGGCTCACACCAAGTTGCCCAAAAGTCAATGATCATAGGCCCATCTTTGAGGTAATCATAAAGTTTGGCTGAGCTACCATCTAACATTTTTAGACGTACATTTGGAACCTTGCCTTGCGAATATGCCAATGTAAAGAGCATTGTAAAAAAAAATATCTTTCTAAGCATATCATATCGAGCCTTAATGGTCATGATTTTTCTAATTACCCTCTACTATATAGCTAGCTAAAGCCATTATATCAATTAAATCCAGAGCATTATCACCAGTAAAATCACTCGCCTCAATATAACATGGTGAAATTTCATCACCACTGCTAACTAGATCTGAAAGGAAAAGTAGATCATAAACTTCTATGCTAGGGGCATATACAAAGTTAAGACCATCAACTACGATTTCTTCTGAAAAATCAAAATTTCCTAAGGTATATAGATGTGAGTCAGGGCAATCATCACATTCATTAGCTATACCATCCCCATCATTATCAACGAGTGCCTCCGCATTCAAATGATTCAGAGCACTTTCTATCATTGTAACAGCCTCTTCCCATACTTCTTCCTCAGCAATGTCATTTACGCCCCCCCAGATGACCTCCATATTATGGTCTATAATAATATTGTAAGGTAGGCCCCAACCTATTTGATGCATCTGTAGATTGATAGGTATATCCTCTTGATACCAATTAGGCATGCCAGTCTCAAAGTCAGCAATGGGATATGTAATATCAAATGAGTTCATCCACTGTTGGCAAGTATATGGCTCACCCCAATCAGCTCCAAATGCAACCACTTCAAGGCCTTGGTCATTATATGTGTCGTATAACTGCTGTGTGAGGGGAGCCTCCCCCCAGCAGTATCCTCACCAGGAGGTAAAAAGAGTGGCAAATATCACCTTGTAACCACAATCGTTATATGCACCATTATATGCTTCAAAAAAGTGTAGAGTATCTTCTCCATTACCGTTTTCACATATAGGTACACTAAAATCTTCCATGTAAACATCTTGACCATCAAGTGGTGAAATACTAAGAAAGAATGGTATTATCAATATTGAAATGAGCTGCTTCATATTTCTGAGAGTTTATTTTGGGTTATGATTTGCGAATGAAATTTAGCTACATTAATAAAATTTTTCATACGAATATTAATGCAAAATTCTTTTTAGAAATAATTCTTATTATTTTGATTAAATCAGAATACTGAGGTCAAACTTAGCTTGAATCCGTCATCAAATGGTTCAACATATCTACAAATACCATTACTACAAATGACACCACCTCTTAAAGTCCCATACATAAGATCAAGACGTGTATTTGAGTTGATATTTATCATAAGGTCGATTGCCACCCATTTGTTTTCCATATCCATAATGTTGCCAAGTAGATCTTCAAGTGGATTAGAGATGCTTAAAGGTTGAGGTCCATATTCGTACGCTGAACTTGATTCTATGGTCAATGATAAAGACCAATAAGGTGACTTTCCAAGACCAATTGTTAACATATGATTATTTTGAAATTCTTGAGCTAGCTTTTCATCGCTATCGCCATCATAGGCATAAAAGTTAGATCTTGTACTATCTACGTAAGTTCCTTTTGGTGTCCATACACCATCATTATTCATATCGTCCAAGACCTCTCCATCATCCCATATTCCATCACCATCAAGGTCAGTGAAAGCTTCAGCGGGGTCCCAAATACCATCACCATCTGCATCAGAAAAATATTCTCCAATATCATATTCACCATTGCCATTCGTGTCATAATTTGGTAAAAGGTCATCAGAAATCCAACCATTCAACCAATTATCATACCAAGTTTCTTCAGCATCATCCCACACACCATTTTCATTATCATCAGTAAACAACTCTGCCATATCCCATAAGCCATCTCCATCAAGATCTTCGAAGTACTCATCCGATGACAATGTGAAATTATAATTAACACCACTTTTCAACCTTTGGTACTCATATTTGAGATCGATGCTCAATCCATTTCCCAGATTATAATTAAACAACGTTGGTACTGTGACAGCATTGGTATATTTATTCTCTAATCTCTCATTTACAATACTATATAGATCATCATAAGGTTCACCCGGATCCCATGTACCACTATTATTAAGATCTGTAAATAACTCACCTATGTCCCAGCTATTATTTTGAGCACTACTATAGAGAGAATGGTATTCAGATATTTTATTTGTAAAGCCTAAACCAAGTTGATATCGTATCTTATTGATATACCCTTCCATTTCAACATACAACTCATTATAAGGAAACGTGACATCATCATCATATGGTAAATAAGTTATAGAACTATCGCCACTCCATTTTGAACTAAATGCCGCGTTTACAGTATCTGGAAATTCTTTTGCCCATAAGCTGGTCCTGCTGGCAGCCTGATAATTAAGAGTAAAATACCCTAGATTACTAACTGGGCCTACGAGTGAGAGTTGGTAGCCCACCTCGTCATTGAAATTGACCTGCGGAATCAGCCTTGCTAGCAATACACTACTATGCTCACGAATCACTGTAGGTGGTTGAGTGAAGATCAAATTCATGTCATAATTATTTACATAATTATTCCTTTGGTCTGGATTGATCTTTGTAGTATTGTAATTCTTATACTCCATCATGAGTGACCAACCATCAAAGGGTGACATGTTAAAATAGTAATTCAGATTTGCAAATAAAGAGGTTCCATTATAAGGTCTAAAATCTTCATGATCATCACTTCCCATAGATGTGGGTAGAAGAGTTAATTTATTTGCCAATTCTACATACCCACTTAATGAGTTTCCTTCATACCCACTTCTTAGCCCATGTATTCGGTGAATAACATCGATGCTATCTGGTTGCATACCAGCATTGATAGGATGGCTCTCACGACTTTGCAAAAAAGATGTTGCAAAAGATACCGGACCACGGAACAACTCAAAATCGCCACCAAATAAGGAATGCTTTGGAAAATAATTTGGCTTTCGAACTTCAAGATCGAGGTCATACATATAATCAGAAGTAATGTTAGATATATTTGAATTACCTGCAATAAGATTTAATGAATAATCATTTTCTATCAGTCCAAAACTTAAGCCCCTATATCCATTATCTAAGTCTACATCTTGGTCATCAAATTGATTTAGGATAAGTCCCCTTCCCCATATTTTGTAAATGTCTCCGACAGAAAGTTCAATATTATCTCCAACATAATCTACCCTAAACTTTCTTAAGCCATTTTTAGTTAAGCCAATTTCAGGAGGGTTACTATATTCAAACTGAAACCATGTTGTTAGGTAATCATTGCTGACATTCATATTTAATAAGACCTCAGAATAATTAAAATTATTCTTACTCTCACCAAATTTAAGTGAAGCATCTCCTCCTGTACTTATTTGTGCATTGACTAATGTTGTAAATAAGATTCCAGAACAGAAAAGCGTACTATTAAGGAGCTTGGTCAAATTGTATATTCTAAAAATCAATATTAAGTTTCTCTTGTTTCTTTACTGCTTGGACTTTATCGAGGTCTAGAGGTAGATATTCTATACCTTTTTTATCAAGGATATCAGTTACAGCCTTTAGAATACCAACTTCATCGCCTGGAACATAGCCCTTGTGACGATACAATATTGAACCATCCTGATCAATAATTATCGTTGTAGGCATTTCCTGTACTTTGAGTCTCTTTTTCACCTGGCTATTTGGATCTACGGCAACATTGAATTCAAAACCTTTTGTACGAATATAAGGCTTTACCTTGCTCATACTTTTTGGTGAATCAGTATTAACCGTGAGGACATTAAACCCAGATGGTTTAAAATGATTATAGAAAAGGTCTAAATAGCGCATTTGCTTTTTGCATGGCTCGCACCAGGTTGCCCAGAAATCAATTATCATAGGTCCTTCTTTGAGAAAATCGTATAATTTTGCGTATTTACCGTTTATCATTTTAAGTCTTATGTTCGGTACCTTATCTTGAGCTGATAAAAAACGAGGACACCAACGCAATAATTATTATTAGCCTTTTCACAATCAATCTTACCTATGTCTTAGAATAAATTACTTTTTCTTTATTACCACAAGAGTAATATCATCATCATTCATTAAACCCGACATCCAGTCATCGCCAAGATCGATCAGAGAATCAATAATACCCTGTGCTGTTTTATTTCCATTTGCTGTAATACAATCCTTAACCGGCTCATAGTCTAGCATCTCACCCTCATGGTTTACACACTCTGGAAGTCCATCAGAGATCAAAACAAGAGCATCGTTTGTATCAAGATCAAAAGAATGTAAATCAAAATCTGCTTTTTTCATTGAACCCAATGGAAGCCCCGGAACAAGTATTTCATTTACATCTTTTGTAGAGTGTTTATATAGATATGCCGGGGGCATTCCTGCTGATGTGAAATCAAAAGACCCGTTATTAAATTTTGCCATATTTAAAGACATCCGAGTTGTACCAAGATCGATTGCCTTAATAGTTCTATTCAGACGTGTGGTTGTACTTGAAGGTGTGTCAAAGTCCGACCCATAGAGTCCTGCTTTTGTGATAGAGACCATCATTCCAGCATTTAAACCATGGCCAGTTGCGTCACCACACACAACATACATAGAGCCATCTTCTTGTGGAAAAAAGTCATAATAATCCCCACCGACTTCCGTTGATGTTTTCATATGCAGTGCAATATCATAGTCAGGGTGATCTGGTGGGCTTTGCGGTATCAAGGACATTTGAAAATCTCTCGCTTGCTCGAGCTCTTGAATGCGTCGTTCTTCCTCTAGTTGATATTTTTGTTTATGCATACGGTGACGCATGAAAATAAATATACCAATGATCAAAAGGACTGAATAGAAAGAGAAAGCCCAAATACTTAAAAGAGGATGTGGCGTAAATTTGATATCTAACTTTGCAGGTGCGGACCATACCCCATCATCGTTAGAGCCTTGAACCATAAAATTATAAGTACTTCTTCCAAGATTATTATACGATGCAAAACGTAACCCTTGAGATGATACCCAGTCCCTATCAAATGGCTCTAACTTATACCTGTATTGGTTTTTTACAGTTTGATGATAGTTGAGAGCCACAAAATCAATACTAAATGATTTTACTCTATGATCGATCACTATGGTTGAAATACTCTCTCCCCCATTGGAGCCATCGGAATCATCGAATGAGTATATTTCTTTTACTGAATCATCAAAATAGGTTTTCTTAAGTCTAGTAATCAAACAGGGTGGTTGATAATCATTGAATTGTAATTCTGCCGGATTGACCAATGTTATGCCCATTGGCCCACCAAAAAATATACTTCCATCTGCACTTTGATCATAGCTATGCCTATGAAAATCAATATTACCTATACCATCTGTAAGACTGTAATTGGTGAATGTTGAATTAACCTGGTCATAAAATGAAATTCCTTTTTTTGAACTGATCCACAACCCATTAGTTTTATCAACAAGCACACCTGTTATATAGTTACTCGGCAGACCATCTTGAACAAAATAATGCTCAAAATTATCTTTTTCACTGATATACTTATTAAGGCCTCCGTTAGTACCAACCCAGATCACTCCATTTTTATCTTCCGTAATACAAGTTATCTGGGAAGAAGAAATACCACTAGTAAAAGCCTTATCAAAGATATGCCCCTCTAACTCAAAATCTTCTCCCTTTTCAATATCGCCCAATAGTTCGTATGGAATCTTAAAAAGTCCATCCATTTCCGTTCCAAGCCAAATATTACCACTAGAGTCCTTTGAAATAACTCTTGCGATCAGATCTGAATTAAAATCTGTGACACTATTAGTTGTTGTATCAATTATCACCATACCAGATCCTGTGGCAACCCAGATCTTATCTTCAATGGGCAAAATATCATGAACTAGATTATTTGATATTCGTCTTGATGGCGGAAGGCTATCTGATTCCGAAAACCTAATAATATTTTCAGCATCATAATCGTTCCAAGTATCGATCTTTAGTATGCCTTGATCTGTCGCTACCCACAACATCACATCATTTATGATCTCAAGGTCAATTATATAGTTGACATTTAGGAGAGACTTTTCATACTCTTGGTCCCTGATACCATCATATGAAATTTTTTCAAGACCAAAACCAGTAGCTACCCACATCATGCCGTCACTCTGCGTAGTGATAGAATATATCTTGTCACTCTTTAAACCCCATTCATTCTCCTGATCATATCTATGGTTCACAAACTTTGGTTTAACATAGGAAAAGAAACTGATACCATTTTGTCCCGTACCTATCCAAACATGACCAGCTTTGTCTTCAATAAAATCATTGATCTCATTATCCGCTATGGATCCTTTATCAATGGGGTCATGCTCAAAATGGTTTGCCGGAGGTGGACCTTCAGAATCGAAATCCTCTCCCACCGATAAACAATTCAGCCCAGAATGATTTTCAGTAGTATACCATAAACGACCTGATTTAACTGCAATAAGTATTTCAGATATATCATTTTCTATTATACTGTCTGCATATGGTGTCATCTGGATATTAAAAAAACTTGACTCTGAAGGTATGTAACGAGAAATACCATTTTGGGTTGCTATCCATAGTTCATTTCTCTCTACATCCCAATCCAGATCTTTAACATAATTTGAAACTATTGATGTACTTTGTTCATTTTTTCTATAAACATCTATACTACCACCTAGACCACCATTTAATTTGAATAGACCATTTGAGGTTCCAACCCAAATATCATTTTTGGCTCCGCGCTCTATGGCATTCACAGATATATCATCTAATCCAGCTTCAACACCTACTTTGATAATTCGATTTGACTTGATATCATAGTAGCGTAGGCCAGTATTGGTTCCAATTAAGATAGTACCCTTAGAATCTTTACTTAAAACGGTAACCATCTCATCATTTATGACTGATTCATCTGAACAATTAAAACATGTCAATACACTATCAACACCATTGTACTGATAAACTAAACCATCATCTCTCAATTTGATATAAATGTTACCTTGACCGTCGTCAATAATAGTTTCAGAATTAATTAGGTCTGCCCCATCAAGTTTAATAGGCCTTGAAAATTCTCTTTTCGATGGATCAAACTTACTGACGCCTAATTCAGTGCCAACCCAGATCATATGACTGGCATCTTCATAAATGGTTGAGATCTTATTGCCAAGAATTGATAATTCATTGAATGAGTTCATTTGATAATTTGTAAACTCATAGCCATCAAAAACATCGAGGCCGTTTTCTGTGCCAAAGTATATGAAACCATTCTGGTCTTCATAAATTACTTTAACAGTACTCTCAGCAAGCCCATCCTTGACTGATATATTTTTGAATGAGAAATCGGTTTGACCAAAAATAAAACAAGAAAAGGCCATTAGGGTGATGATGCTTTTGTACAGATGTTTCTTATTATTCAGCATGAGCTTTTATCATTAAACAAAAGGCAACTAATGTTCGTCGCCTAATTTAAGTAAAGGTAGCTGTTTATTTTACAATTTACTTGATAAATAATGACTTCTCTATCATTAGCTGATTGAGTCTACCAAAAATGTGGGTCAATTATTTTCAGATAAGAGATATGCGTTAGGTGGTATAGCGATTGTATTCTCATCAGGCAATTCACCATAGAGGACGTACTGTACCAATGTAATAATATCAAGAATGTTTATAACTCCATCTTCTCTAATATCACTGATCTCATAGCCACAGCCCTCATCTACACCCAAGAGGACAATATCGGACAAACGAAGTATATCAAACAGATCTATGGTTGGATTATGATCGGTCATACCAACAGACCCATCTATATTACCAGTAACATATATTTCTAAGTTGTTGCAAAGGTCACAAGCATCGCCAAGACCATCCAAATCATGGTCTAATTGGTCATCATTAGGAACATCAATACAATTATCAGTACTATCCATGATCCCATCTCCATCTTCATCTCTTGGAACATATGATAATCCAAGTTCTATAGCAGCCATGATCGCACCTTCACTATATCCTGAGGATGTGTAAAGCACCTCGTGGTTATGATCTAGAACAACATTGTGAGGAATATAACCATCTCCAAAAAGATTCCAAGCTTCCCCACCACTTGATCCACCATCTATCATAGGATATGTAATTCCAAATGCTGAGGCCCACCCTGCACACGTGTAAGATGTCCAGTCAAAGCCATTGGCAACTATATTAAGATAATTTTCATTTTCTGCTAAGAAGTCCTGCCATATACTTTCTGTTTGTGGAGCCTCCACCTGACAGGATGGTCACCATGAAGTGAATAAGTTTATCCATGTAACCTTTCCATCTCCTTCCTCGAATAAACTCCAGTAATCACCTGTTACAATATCAGGGTTAACATCTTCTCCATTCATACACATTGGACCACTAAAATCAGGGGAAATATCTCCAACTTGGAGTTGAGCCTGAATAGGCATTACTGCAAAAGAAGTAATTAAAAGTAAACGAAGGAAATAGAACAAAATAACTTTCATGATTTAAAGATACCTAACCTATTGATTTAGGGAATAGCAATTCAACTATACTTTTAAGATATTTAAAAAAACTAATAACTAGCCTCCTGCCATTACCACATCTACCAATACTATCAGGTCGAAGTTATTTATCGTTCCATCTTCAAGCATATCTATAGACTGGCAATCATTTGGAGGAAGACCACTACCATCAAGAAGATCAGATAATGCTAAAACATCAGCCACACCAATGATCGGAGTAAAATTTTCTCCATGAGCATCAAGGTCTACATTCCCTTGAATATTTACAAGTCCATTACATGCGTCACAGGCGTCTCCATATTCGTCTCCATCAGCATCTTCTTGCCCAGGATTGTATACATAGTGACAGTTATCATAAAGATAGGTCAATTCATCACCATCCGGATCAGGATCTAGATCATTTATATTTCTTGTTTGAGCTTGAGTAATGGGATGGTCAGATCCTTCACCTTGAAATTGTTGCACAATAGCAACTATTTTCACATTTGAATGCTCCCAGGCATCTGACAAGAGTAAATTGTGCTCAAAGATCTCTGACTGTCCCGCTTCGCTTACCGAAACTGGATTCTTATTGGCTTCACTTTTTGTGACGTACCTTCTTGCTACATTCCTGGCGTTATGCCACTGCCCAACACTTCCCCAGAAGGAATAAATATTATCTTCAACAGCGAATACTTCAACATAGGTATTCTCAATGTTTACAGTAGTATCAATATCGTTGTCAATTAGTATCTCTACACTAAAATTGACCTCATTATCTCCAGGCTCATATTCACCTGATATGCCAAGACGAAATTGAGATGGCAGGTCATAATGCTCATGATATAACTCTAAATATCCAGGATATATGGATTCCCAGTTCCCACCACTGGCTCCACCCACCTGATTATGCACACCATTCCATACAGTGGTAGGGTAAGCACTAACTCCGTATAGACCAGCTCTCATGTAAAACTCTGTTTGGAGACAAAAGTCAGAAGAATCTGGAGTGTAACCTGGACTGTGCCATTCAATTGAGTGAAGTGTACCTGGAAATTCTTTTAGAAGTGTATCAATCGCGAAACTCGCGGATGGACAGTATGGTCAGTTAAGACCTGTAAAGTCTTCAACATAAACATTTTGGCCACTTTGAGAAGCATTCATAACAGACATGCGTAGATTCTCGAACGCCATGTGCCTGTGATCAAGTGCCTGTGCAGGAAGGAATGTAGAAATAAATGTGATTGTAATAAATGAAAGTGCTATTGAACGAGCTTTTTTCATGATTAACCTCTTGGTAGTTCTCAATTCAGACTAACACAATAATAGTTGAAAACACATATAAAACTCAATAGTTAATATTATAAGCTTTAAAATAAAAAATTATATTTTTCAATAAATTAAAAAACGTTGGATAAAGTCAAAAAAAAGGCGGTTATAACAACCACCTTTTTTATGACTAGTTCAAATTGAAAAGTAATAACTAGAACGCGCCGTCCATTATAAACGAAGCAAGTGCAATAACATCAATTATATTAACATCACCATCTCCAGTTAGATCGCCGGCTTGATATCCACAACTCTCTTCTTCCCCTGATACGATGATCTCCGAAAGTTTTAAAACGTCAAACACATCAATAGTTACCGTCGGTTCTAGACTACTAGTATCATAATACCAATAATCACCACTGACATTACCAGGTATGTATATGTTTGTGTTGTCGCAGAGATCACATGCATCGCCTAGTCCATCTCCATCTATATCTTCTTGCCCAGGGTTATAGTCTGCCTCACAATTATCTTCATTATTTACCACGCCATCCTGATCCGTATCAAATTCGTTAACATTTATCTCTTGAACTTGAAATACTTCATAATTCCCATAATTCTGAACCATTGAAATAATTTTAACACTGTCAGAGTTCCATGCTTCTTCATCTATCTCAAATGATCCTGAAAAAGTTTGTGATTGCCCAGCTGAATTGATGGTCAGGTCTTCAGTGCCTATCCAATACCTTGCAACATTCCTTGCATTATGGTCTTGGTTTGCACCTGCCCAGTATGACATAATGTTATCCTCTACAACTATTATTTCTACTTTTTGGTTCTGGACAGAATAGTCATCATCCATAGAAACAGTAATCTCATAATTAACTGTTGAGCCATCTTTTATTCCATTGATAATGATCTCGTAGGGGGTTTCAGTTCCAATCAGGTCATTATAGAACCCAATAAAATAATTATACGCTGGTTCCCAATTACCATTAGCCCAACCTCCTGTCAGGTCATATATACCATTCCATTCTGTGTGTGGGATGCCTCCTACGCCATAAAGACTAGCTCTTGCACCATAACAGCCTCCAAAGTTGTCATAATAATAACACTCTTCAAAGTCAGAATCTCCTGGCGTATAGCCCGCTGAGTGCCACTCAGTGCTGATTAGGGTTCCAGGAAACTCATCTAACATTTCTGAAATCGCGAAACTCGCGGATGGACAGTATGGTCAGTTTAGTCCTGTAAAGTCATCAACAAAAACACGCTGACTTGATCTTGATGCAGCTTCAACTATAGTTCTTAATTCTTCAACGGCCATATCAACAGGATCCAGTTGCTGAGCAAAGGGTAATGATATCAGTAGTATTATATATAGGTTTTTCATTTTTTTACTTTGATAATTAAAAATTCGTTAAAATCAACTCTAGAGTCTAACATTCTTCGTGCATTAGAGCAAACTTAGAAACTCGCACTGTAACTGATCTTAACCCCATCATTAAATGGGGGTATAAGTCTGCAAACACCATTACTGCAAAAGAGTCCGCCTTGGATTGAGCCATACATAATTGAAAGTCTTTGCGATGATGTGATATTATAGGCAAACTCCACGGAGACCCAACGATTTTGTATCCAGCTGGGTGGTTCAATATTGTTCCTCTTTCCTGTGAAGTATTTTAGATCACCAGAGATCAATGCTTCAAGTGGATTATAGTATGGGTCATATGGAGAGCTTGCTTCATATGCATTAGTCATATCATGGGTAATGGTAAAAGACCATTTAGGAGCTTTACTTATGGAGAGATAAACTAGCCGATTATATTGTGTTTTGACAGCGCCATCTGGATTTGCAAGTTGGCTTACGGTCTCATCATATGTATTTGAATAATCATCAGGGTCGTACATCGTCCATGATGAGTCACTGGCATTAAATGTTGTCGCATTACCCTTTGACCTATTTACCTTTTCTCTCTCTTGGTATTGAAAACCCAGGCCGAGCGTATATCCATTATCAAAAATATAGTTCACTTCCAGAGGTATGGTAAAAGCTTTACTTTCTTGCCATAACTTGGACTCAACATTAAACGGCGATGTATAATTGGTATCATAAAGTTCGACTTCTGTTGAATCAAAATATGTCTCGTCATTCCATACGAGTGTATCATAGACCCATGTTAATGAAGTATCTACAGATGAAATATCAACCTGAGTACCTTCAAAATATCGTATGGTCTTTAAAACTTCTTTATTTGAGCCCCTACCAAGTTTGAAATAGAACTTATCATTGAATGCGTACCCACTGACTTCCTGGTAATTTTCCCAATATGGTAAAGCAGATATATCTGAACTTGGTAGAAAGCCCTCAATAGCCTTATCTGTCCATTCAAATGACCCAACTGATTGCCATGTTTCATTTCGACTGAGATGTGCGTATTGGGCTGTTATAGATAGTCCAAGAAGTGATCCATTCACCTCAACTTGCGCCCCTCTTTCGTCATTGAAGTTGTAATTGTGTGTCAGCCGACCAAGCAACGTGGAATTATGTTCCTTCCCAAGTGTTGGCATCTGCTGGTATTCTATCTGGTTACCATAATCATCAGAAGTTATATCACCATATGCTCTATCAAAAGCATACCGCTTGTATTCAGTTGAGATGCCCCAATTACCAAAATAGAAATTAAAGTTTTGATAGTAGCCGTGCCCTTTCAGCAAAGTATCATTAGGTATGGTGCCAAACATAGTTACTTTTTCCGTTGACACTTTATCTACATATTCTACAAAAAGATCTGCATTCCCGCTTGCCCATGTAGCATAGGCACCTTTAAGGTCATGGCTGACAAAAACAGATGGACCAAAATTCACATCATGTTCCTCATTTGACCTAAGCTGGGTTAGACCTAATGTAATAAGACCCCTGTTGTACTCTAATCGATTTGCCATCATGCTATGAATATTATTGTATTCCGGCGTTCTTGTATCTGCTCCCATGTTCCATATACTTGAATTCCCGTTCATATGACTTGCAGAAAGAGAGCCACTGTCATACTCGATCAACATCCCTCTGGTACCATTATCAAAATTAGTCACCTGATCATCAAACTGATTAAGGAGAAGACCTCGCCCCCAGAACTCATAGAGGTCACCCAATTTTAGGATAAAATCTCCCGTTGAGTATTCAAGCCTAAATTTTCTTATATCATTTTTCCCAAAACCAATATCAGGAGGATTTGAATATTCATACTGTATCCAACCTTGAAGGTCATTATAAAATATATTTAGATCAAGTATATTTTCAGAGAAGTCATAAAATCCGTAGCTGTTTCCAAAATTTGAATTCACAGCTCCATTCATATCTACTTGATTAGCAAATACATATGATGTACACACGATAAGTACAATTGCTTCTTTTAAGATTTTAGCCTTCAAATGTTTCTTCAAGATTATTCTCCAAAAGTTGTTTGATCTGATTGTTCACCTCAATTTCTTCGCCTGATATGTAGCCTTGATGACGCCATTTCACTTCCCCGCCTTTATCCACAAGTATCATAGTGGGCATAACCATCCCATTTAATTTCTTTGAGATCGTTTTATTAGGATCCATTCCAATATAGAATTTATAATCCTGAGCTCTTACATATGACTTTACTTTACCCATTGATCTAGGAGTATCCGTATTGATCATCAGCACCTTAAAACCATCCTTAGAATAATCCTGATGATACTGGTCTAGGTATCTCATTAGCTTTTTACACGGCACACACCATGTAGCCCAAAAATCGATCATAAGAGGACCATCATCAACGAGTTCATGTATAGTTTTGGTTGTACCATCAAGTAATCGTATCTTGAGATCTGGTATGGTATTTCCAATATCACTACTGTCAGCAAATATAAAATTTGTTAGTATAAAGAGATAAAAAGTAGATCTATGTATTCTCTCCATAAACTATCTCGCCTAGTTATTTCCGCCCAAAATGTATTGGACCAATGCTATAACATCAACGACATTAACAAATTCATCATTATTAAAATTCATTGAAGGGTCTTGACAAGCGTATGAATCATCAAACAACAAATAATCCACTAAAGAAAGAACATCCATGATATCAATAACTGGAATCCCATTATCATTTGTATCACCATTTATATTTCCAGCAATATAAACTAAATTGTCACAAGGGTCGCAAAGATCACCTATGAGGTCACTATCACTATCTTCCTGGCCTGGATTATAAATATCTATACAATTGTCTTCTCCATTCAAAACACCATCATCATCTATATCTGGATTCATATCATTTATATTTACGGCAGTGACCTGATAGATCTGTTTTGAAGAATAGTTTTGAACAATTGCAATGATCTTTACACTGTCTGAATTCCAATCCTCATCAAGATCAAAACTACCTGAAAATATTTGTGATTCACCTTCTGAGCTAATTGTCAGATCCTCTGTAGCTAACCAATCCCTTGCTACATTTCTTGCATTATGATACTGGCTCGCACCTGTCCAATAAGACCATATGTTATCTTCGGCTACAAATATATCAACTTTTTGGTTAGAGCTACTCATATCAGAATCCATTGAAACTGCTACTTCGTAGCTTACCTCCAAACCAGCATAGCCATTTATACTCACTTCATAAGGGGTATCATTCCCAACCATATTATTGTATAGTGCTGTGAAAGTTCCTATGAACTGTTCCCAGTTACCATTTGGATAGCCTCCAACCGTTTCTTGTACGCCATTCCACTGAGTGTGTGGGATACCGCCCACTCCATACATAGAGGCTCTAGAACTATATTCTGGAATATCAAAATCTGAATTTCCAGGGGTGAAACTTGAATTATGCCATTCGATGCTCATTAATGTCTCTGGATAATCATCAAGCATCTGTGATATTGCGAAACTCGCAGAGGGACAGTATGGTCACTGAAGACCAGTGAAATCTTCTACAAATACTTTCTGGGATGACCGTGATGCCATTTGAACTATTGTTTCTAGCTCATTTAATGCTATATCTATTTCATCGAGTCTTTGCCCAAATGAAAGTGTGGTTAAAATAATAAAAAGTGTTTTTTTCATACTTACTGGCAATGTCTTTTAATATCTTTCAAATATCAGAGAATAGGATCAAGAAATGTTTTAAGATCAGTTTCATTTATGAATTTTAGACTAACATTACTGAGTGACTCAAGCTCAGAAACAGGCAGGATAAATTCGTATACTGCTTGAATCTCTACTGTTTCCATAGCAACTTGGATGGACCACCCACCCACAGAAAAATCTATCAATGGTGAAAACTGATGCTGAGGGATATAAAGAACTTTATTACTATTTCTGGAATGCCAATATTCTTCAGGTGTATCTGCAACAAGAATAAGAGTATTTCGATTTTTATCGAATATTCTCATCACAGGTATGATCCTATATGAACCAGATTTTATCGCATCGACATGATGCTTAGGAAAATTGAATTTGGTTCTATCAAAATAGAAAATTGTCAGTGTGCCATCTTGCTCTATGCCCGTATACGGCAGCCCAGATAACATATCCTTTAATATTTTATCTTTCAGTCGGTATATGACAGGAAAACGGACGGTCATATACAATTCATCATCCTCATGATAATCAAACTCTGGGCGCTGTAATTCCACTTCATAAGGGTTGGTCAGTAGTTGGTCCAACACGCCCGATAACAGTTGAGTATTACCAGCATTTTCGGGGTTCTCTTCCATCTTGCGATCAACATCAAAATCCATGGTCCACTCTCCAGAATCAAATCGAGAGATATCTTTTTTCGGCCTCTCTCTGTCTCGAGCCTTGGCCCCTAAAAGAAATTCCATGGATGATTCTAATTCAGCGATCTGCTGATCTAGACTGGAGGCAACTTTTTCTGCCTGTATAGATACAGGGCTTCTTTTTTTAACAACAGTCTTTTCAGTATACTTTGGGAACGGGGATATCGCAACTTTGGGCTGAGTTGGCAAAAAGGGTTTGACCATTTGATGGACAGATGAACCAACTGCTTTATTCAGTGCTGGGACTTGGGTATAAACCTCAGTGAGCTGAGACTTTGCAAGTTCTTCCCAGTTTGCAACATCTATTACCTGAATGGTAACGTGGACCTTATCCAGTTGTCGATTGTACTTACCGAGGACTAAAAGATTGCGAGACCCTCTTGGCTGCTTTAACATAAGCGAACGATCGTTCATGATCGTCTCCAGATCTTCTTTTGTTTTGATCCTGACACCATAAATATTTTTCATCTCTTCACGAGCCATATCACTCAAACCAGTGGCTATCCACTCCACAGCCGGATCATTTTGTATATTATCAAATGGTAAAAGATAGAGGTAAGCATATGGTTCCTTTGCAAAAACAAAGGATAAGAAAGTCAGATATAGAAGAACTTTGCGCATCCGTATGAATGGTTTCATCGACCCAAGTTAGGGGTAATCATTGGTTTAATCCAACCCAATTTAGACCTATCACTGACCTGAGCCCTGTTTCATCATTCTTGCCCAAGAATCCCTTAGTGACACAACTCGGATAAAAACATCATTTACATTAGATGAAAAAACATCATCCTTTTTAAAGTATCCTAAACGCTCAAACTGATATATAATTGATTCTGGCTCTGATAATAATGGCTCTAATTTGCTATGTGGTAATATTTTACACGAATCTGGATTAAGAGCATCTAAAAAATCACCACCCTCTTCAGGATTTTCTTTTTTGAAAAGACGATCATAAAGTCGAACCTCAGCATCAATAGCATGTTCTGCGCTAACCCAATGTATCGTTCCCTTTACTTTTCTACCATCTGGAGCATTACCACCTTTGGTCTCAGGATCATAAGTACAATGTATCTCTTTTATAGTTCCATTTTCATCTTTGATAATATCTGTACAGGTCACAAAATAAGCGTACCTTAATCGAACCTCTCTTCCAGGACCAAGACGAAAGAATTTCCTAGGTGGGTCTTCCATAAAATCATTCTTTTCAATATAAAGTTCTTTTGAGAAAGGGACCTCCCTTGACCCTGCATCTTCATCCTCAGGATTATTGATCGCTTCAAGCAATTCAGTTTTATTTTCTGGATAATTTGTGATCACCACTTTGAGAGGGTCCAGAACTCCAAGCACGCGTGGTGCTGTCTTGTTCAATTCTTCCCTCAAAGAATTTTCCAGCCTTACAACATCAATAATTGAATCACGCTTCGTAACTCCTACCCCTTCTGCAAAATTACGTATCGATAATGGAGTATATCCTCTCCGGCGTAATCCCGAGATTGTTGGCATCCGTGGATCATCCCATCCTTCAACATGTTTTTCATCGACCAGTTTTTTCAACTTTCTTTTACTTACTACAGTGAAATTAAGGTTCAACCTTGCAAACTCTATCTGCTGCGGATGATAAACGTCTAGTTTTTCCAAGTACCAATCATAGAGAGGGCGGTGATCTTCAAACTCTAACGTACAAATAGAATGAGTGATCTTTTCGATGGAATCTTCTAGACCATGGGCCCAATCATACATTGGATAAATACACCACTTATTTCCTGTTCTATGGTGCGAAGCATGCAAAATACGATAGATGACGGGATCACGCATGTTGAGGTTAGAATGCGACATATCTATTTTGGCTCTCAGCGTTTTCTCTCCATCTGGATAATCTCCATTTTTCATACGCTGAAATAATTCAAGATTTTCTTCTATACTTCTGTTACGATTAGGACTTTCTGCTCCTGGTTGCTTAAGAGTGCCCCTACAGTCCCTCATTTGATCTGAGCTCTGGTCGCAAACAAATGCATCGCCATTTTGAATAAGTGTTAAGGCATGATCGTACATCTGATCAAAATAATCTGATGCATAGTATAATCTCTCACCCCAATCAAAGCCTAACCACTTCACATCATCAATAATGGACCTTACATACTCGTCTTCTTCTTTTACTGGATTAGTATCGTCAAAGCGAAGGTTGCATTTTCCATTATTTTTTTCGGCGATACCAAAATTAAGACAAATAGATTTTGCATGTCCGATATGCAAATATCCATTAGGTTCTGGTGGAAATCGAGTATGAACACGGCTACTCCATTTGCCTGATAGGTTATCCTCATCAATGATCTTTTGGATGAAATTTTTTATTACAGTATTACTTTCACTCATAACTCAAATTTCTTTTATTATGTAATTTAAACGTTTAAGCACAACTTCATTTCCTAATATTTCCATTATGTCAAATAGTGACGGACCTTGCAAGTTACCGCATAACCCCAGCCTTACTGGCTTCATTACTTTTCCAAAACCATACCCATTATTTTCCATGTATCTTTTTAAAATCAGTTCAAGTTCATTGGCAGTCCAATCATCTACATTGCCTAGCATTTGAATTACCTCTTCTAGGATGGCTTGAGAATCCTTTTTCCATGTTTTTTGTACATCATTTTCATTGAAGCTGGAGGGGTCATTGAAAAAGTAGCCCGCCTGGTCAATAAGGTCTACTAGGGATCTAGAACGGGTCTTCATAAGGTTTATGACGCAAAGGCAAAAGAAATTATCTTTTTTTTCCCCCCATTCGGTACTTAGAAGCCTTATTCGATCTAAGATATCCTGATCATTCTGCAATGCCAAATACTGCGAGCTGATCCAATTCAATTTTTTTTGATCAAATACCGCCGCTTTTTTTTGAACCTTAGAAATATCAAACTTTGATACTAATTGATCTAAATCCATAATTTCATCTTCTGTTCCTGGGTTCCATCCCAATAAAGCGAGGTAATTTAAAAGGGACTCTGGTTGAAAACCTTCATCGCGATATGACTGCACTCCAGTTGCCCCATGTCGCTTACTCAATCTTTTTTTATCTTCGCCTAATATCATAGGTAAGTGTGCAAAAATTGGAGGCCCCCAGCTAAAAGCCTTGTAAATAAGGATCTGCTTTGGAGTATTGGATATATGGTCTTCTCCTCTCACCACATGAGTGATATTCATATTCTGATCATCAATTACATTTGTAAAATTATACACTGGACTGCCATCCGATCTTGCAATAATAAAATCATCAATTTCTGAGTTAGATATAGAAATATTCCCGTAAATCATATCATTAAAAACCGTATGCCCATCGTTGGGAGACCTTAGTCTTATTGTAAAAGGAGTCTTTTTTTCTAACTCTGCATTGATATCATTGTCACTTTTATTTCTCCATAGACCACTGTAATGATAGGAACCTGTCTCTTTGCGGATCTGCTCTAATTCTTCTTTTGATGCAAAACATCTGTATGCTTTTCCAGATGATATTAGGTCTTCTAATGAATTATTATAAGATTCCCCACGCTTTGACTGATATACCAACTCCTCATCCCATTTCAGCCCCAGCCACTGTAATGAATCACAAATTTGATCTATATGTTCCTTTTTTGAGCGTTCTATGTCTGTGTCTTCGATCCTTACTAAAAATTTTCCGCCATTTTTCTTGGCGTATAAATAATTTGATAAAGCAGTCCTCGCTCCACCAAGATGTAATTGTCCTGTTGGGCTTGGCGCAAATCTTAGGCGGGGCTTCATGATATTAGTGATAGATGATTCAAAAGTATCAATGAAATTACTTTTTCTTATAAAATCAAAAAAGCCTCTTGAAGAGGCTTTTTGATTTATTTTTATCAGATTCTTGTATTTGTCTTTATTAATAAGACAGCTAATTAACTAAAAACCTTTTAGAGAATTCTGGTATATCCTTAAGTATAATTCCACAAAATCGATCGTCATGTACAAACGCTTATAATTGCCTTCCTCATGCGGTGAACGGTGGACTATACCTGCTCCTTGATTACCATCCCAACTTTCACCTTTCAATAAGGCTATGTCGCCAACACAAAGTTGCTGAATATCCGATTTTTTTGTAAACAGGCCAGATTCTGCATCTGTTTTACCTTCATTTCCATGTCCAAGCTTAGTCCTATTCACTTTATGATGAGACAACCACTGAGTTGCAGGACCAATATAAGTTGTAACCAATCGGCATTTAACATTATCAGCATGAAAACGCGGACACATCGGTTGATCTATTGCATCAAGCCTTATCCATACTTTTTCAAGTTCAAATAAATTGCAAAACATATTAACTACATTTGAGATATCATTTGTAAATGTTAACAAATCTTTGCTTGAGCCAAGCTCTTTTATCAGTATTTCGTTAATATTTCCCGGTTCAACTACTTCTGATAATTGAAGCTCAGGGTTTTCCTGTAGAATGTGTTCACCAGCTTGAATAAGCTTACTATCTAGCTCACGCTGCCATATTGAGATATTAACATTTTTTTGATAGATCTTAGAAATTTTCAATGGATCATCCGTGAAATATCCACTAAAATTATCTGTTTGAGGTACAACTTTTTCTAAGGATGGCGTTTGTAAACTCATGCGGCTACTCCCCAATCAGGAAAAGGATCTGGAAATTTAGACCAGTGGTCCTTGCCAAGTAACAGGTCCTCATCTGACAGAAGGCACTCATCTAACAACTCAGTTATTCTTTTTTGATCTAACCCCTGTCCAATAAATACTAACTCTTGCCGCATATCACCAAATGGCTCAACCCATTTTTCCTTAATATAATCAATAGATTCTTTTTCTTTTGGCCACTCTTCATGAGGAATAGCTTTCCAGAACATACCTGCAAATCCGTGATGTGCTATACCACCAGCTTGGCTCCAATTACCCGCAAATTGGGGACGAGTTGCAAGCCAGAAATAGCCTTTTGATCTAATAAGTTTTCCTGATAGATCTTTGCTGTGCAAAAAATCATGAAACTGTTTAGGATAAAAAGGTCTACGGGCCTTATATACAAAACTACTTATACCATATTCTTCTGTTTCGGGTATATGTTCGCCACGCATTTCTTTTAACCAACCAGGAGCTTGCTGAGCGCGTGCAAAATCAAATAAATTTGTATTTAATATACTTTCAATGGGTATCTCACCCATAGAAATTGGTATAATACATGCATCAGCATTCAATGTCTTTATGATAGCCTTCAGCTTGTCCAATTCAGAACTATCAACTAAATCCGTCTTGCTAATAAGCAGTATGTCAGCAAACTCTACCTGTTCAACAAGTAAATCTGCAACACTGCGCTCATCATCTTCACCTAGAGATTCACCAACTTCTTGTAGATATTTAGCATCGTTATAATCTTTAAGAAAATTAACTGCGTCAACAACTGTAACCATGGTATCTAACTTTGAAACGTCTGAAAGTGAAACGCCATCTTCATCTGCGAATGTAAAAGTTTCTGCAACTGGTAAAGGTTCGGAGATTCCTGTTGACTCAATGAGTAAATAATCAAACTTACCCTCTTTTGCTAATTTAGTGACTTCGATCAGTAGATCCTCACGCAGTGTACAGCAAATGCAACCATTGCTCATTTCTACTAATTTTTCTTCTTTGTGATTAAGAGAAACGTCATTTTGAACCATCGAACTATCAATATTGATCTCACTCATATCATTCACAATTACAGCAACCTTTTTTCCTTCACGATTATTAAGAACATGCGTTAAAACTGTTGTTTTTCCTGCCCCCAGAAAGCCAGAAAGCACAGTTACAGGTAATTTTTTCATTTTATGTAGTCCCTTAAAAAGTATTATTTTAATTTCAATAAAATAAAATTCAATTATTTTAAAGATTAAGCTTCACTTTATAATTAATGCAACTCAGTTGCATTAACAATTTATGGGCGTTCTAAGAAAAACAAAAACAGTAAAATTATTATTAGATCTATTTGATAAGAAAGATAGCGCTATATCGATTGTAGAACTGGTATCGATCTTCAGCGGAAAAATGGATAAATCTACTGTCTATCGAATATTGAATAGGCTAGAGGGAAGTGGTCTTTTACATTCTTTTCTTGGCAATGATGGACTTAAAAGATATGCGAAGGGAGACCAAAGACCCAAAATGTCTAAAAGCACTATCTTGCATCCCCATTTCTTATGTGAAGATTGTGGAATTTCATCCTGCCTTCCTCTTGAAATTTCTACATCATCGATTCCTAACTACACTATAAGGAGTTCAGAGCAATTATATTTAGGACAATGTAATAATTGTCAAGTGTAGATCGCTACCACCTAGCATCTAAATAAAGAAAGTCTAAAACTGGATTCAACAAACCCAAGACTAGAATCTTGAAACCACCTATTTGGTCTACTTTTACAAATTTTTTTGGGTTTTATTTTATTTAGGTAATACGGAAGAATGATGAGATACGATCTTCCAATCTTCTTCACTTTTTAAAAAGACGAAAGAAAATCTTGCTTCAATTATATTATCATTGACTTCAAAATTATAAAGACCAGAGGCTGTAGAAATGGATTCAGATTCAGATTTATATCCATGTTTTGTAATTATTTTGACATCCACTTGTGAAGTAAATAAATTTTTAAAATAGTCCAATATTAATTCGTGACCTTTTCTTTCAATATTAGAAAAAGTCCCAAGCAACAATCCTTCTCTGTGGTATAACCCTGCCACCTGAGATGCATCATTCGTCCTTATTTTTTCGACCCATATGTTTAGCAAATCAGTCATTTTAAATTATTCACTGGTGAACTAAAAATAGTTTTTTATTGAAAAACTTTATAAAAGGAGTGCGGAGGGGGAGGGATTCGAACCCCCGAAGGGCGTAAACCCTTGCTGGTTTTCAAGACCAGTGCATTCAGCCAGACTCTGCCACCCCTCCGGAAATATTTTCATAACAATAAATCGTAACCCTGATCTTATTATACTTCCTTACTTTTCAATGAACTCTTCATGAACAAATAATATAATATTATTTGACTGGAAGAAGGTCACAATATTACTAAGAGAACTGCAAACTAAAAACCCCACTAATGTGGGGCTTTCCCTTAAATGGATAATATTTTAATCAAAATTGTTCTTTACTTACAAATTCCCCATTATTATAGATATTCTTTTCTTTTAAGGAACCATCCCTATTCCATATGGTCCATATCCCATTTCTTTGCTGATCATCTGCATAGTTGCCCTCTTTCCATTTCTCGCCTGTGTTATACCACCAGGTCCATGTACCAATTCTTAGCTTATTCGCATAGGGGCCTTGAATTGACATTTGTCCATTTTCATGAAAGATAGTATAGATTCCTTCTTCCTTACCAGACTTATGTTCTGTCTCACGCTGTTTGACTCCGCTTTCATCATAAAAGGTCCAACTCCCTTCTTCTTTTCCATCTACCATCTTACCTTCTTTGAGCTTATTTCCGTTGGAACTGTAATAAGTGTGTAAGGTGTCTACACCATCTGCAAAAAGTATTTCTTTTTCCTTGATACCTTCCTTATCGTAAAACTTCCACACGCCATCTTTTTGACCATCCTTATATTCTCCCTCTCCTTCTAACCTCTTAGCTTCTTCCGCCTCCTCTGCTGCTAGTTTTTCTGCCAACGCTGCTGCTTCCTCTTCTGCTAATCTTTTGGCTTCTGCGATTGCC